>MEYH01000057.1:13253-15199 GCA_001773955.1 Candidatus Sediminicultor quintus
AGGATATTTGGATTTAATTCCACGTAATTGTATTCACCCTGCCAGATATATTGACCGCCTCCCAACAGGTCCTGAGCCAGAAAGGGCTGATCAGGTTCAATGCCCATTGCGGATAGCGGTACCTGTATCCATCCGGACTGGGTGTAATGGGGATCCAGGTTAATAACAATTAAAATAATATCAGAAAGATCTTCGCTAAATTTACCAAAATAAAGCAAATTATCATTATCAACATGATAAAATTTGAGATTATTGGTCATTTGTAAGGCAGGATTTTCCCGTCTGATTTGATTGATTCGGGAGATAAAATCACGGGTGCTCTCTTTGATATCTTCATTTTCCCATTGTTTTATTTCATATTTCTCCGAATTTAGATATTCTTCTTTTCCGGAAACCGCCTGATTGGTAAACCGTTCATAAGGGGGTCCATAAATTCCGTAATTGGAAGATAGGGTAGCAGCCAAAATTAACCGAATAAAAAAGGCCGGCCGGCCTCCTAATTGCAGATATTCAGAAAGGATATCCGGGGTATTTGGCCAAAAATTTGGCCGAAAATATTCTTTAACCCCGGTATTGGTCAGCTCATTCAGATATTCCATCAATTCGTGTTTGGTATTTCTCCAGGTGAAATAAGTATAGGATTGGGTAAAACCGATTTTGGCCAGATGATACATCACTTTGGGGCGGGTAAAGGCTTCTGACAGAAAGATAACCTCCGGATATTTTTCTTTAATCTGGCTGATCAGCCATTCCCAAAATAGAAAAGGTTTAGTATGAGGATTATCAACGCGAAAGATTTTAATCCCTTGTTCTATCCAGTAAAGGGTAATTTTCTTGAGCTCTTGCCATAATTCTTGCCAGTGATCTGTTTCAAAATCAAAGGGAACGATATCTTCATATTTTTTCGGCGGATTTTCGGCATACTGGATGGTTCCGTCAGCCCGCCATCTAAACCATTCTGGATGGGTTTTTATATAAGGATGATCCCGGGAACATTGAAAAGCCAGATCCAGGGCTATTTCAATACCATATTCTTTTGCTTTTTTGATCAATCGATGTAAATCATTTACGCTTCCCAGTTGAGGATGAATAGCCATATGGCCGCCTGTTTCATCCCCGATTGCCCAGGGACTCCCCGGATCTCCTTTTTGGGTAGTTATGGCATTATTCTTACCCTTGCGGTGAGTCTTTCCAATGGGATGAATCGGGGGGAAATAGAGAATGTCAAAGCCCAGATTAGCAATATCAGGCAGGATCTTTTCACAATCCAAAAAAGTGCCCTGCTGGTTTATTTCTGGTGAACAGGAACGGGGAAACAGCTCATACCAGGCACTGAATAAAGCTTTTTTTCGATCAACTATCACCTTTAATTCCTTGGGATAGCGGGTTTTATGATTTTTTAAAGGATTTTCTTCGATAATAACTGCCAGTAGTTTATCTTGGAGAATGGCCATTAATTTTTCGGGTTGTTCTTCTTCTTTTAATCCGGTAATCAGCTGGAGGATATGTTTTCCTTCCTTTGAGGTTATTTGTTGGATTAATCTTTCCAGGAGAGGAACACCGCTTAAGATGTCGACTTTAATTTTTTCCTGCGCCTGAAATCTTTTTTGAATATCTTTCAGCCAGGTTATTAAATGATTGACCCACCCTTCGATGGTGTACTCGTAGATTCCGATTTCTTCGACTGTGAATTCTCCAGACCACCGGTCATTTCCTGCGAAACTCATTGGATAAAGCTGCCATTTTTCTTTACCCAGTTTTCGAAATAGAAGGGCAGCTCTGATCTGATCATGACCATCAGCAAAGATATCCGCTGTGACCTTTACTTTTTCCCCGATACTTCTTTTGATGGGAAAGTAACCACCATCGATTTCAGGCTGGACATGTACAATGACCAACCTGTTTTTTCCATTTTTATTATGGTAATAAATAAGAAAACCCTTTCT
>MEYH01000057.1:15223-38066 GCA_001773955.1 Candidatus Sediminicultor quintus
ACGGGCGCGGCTTATGCGACGAGCCAGCTCCTTTTCCCCGAATACATCCCGAATCCAGCTGGCAAAATCATTATGCTGCTCATTTACATGGGAAGAAAATAAATCCTGATCCATATGCTTTAAACTTTCCATTAATTCAGCGATATTTTTTAGCTTTTTTCCGTTGTTTAAATAAAAATTATGCTGCGCTGAGGGAGCCTCTTGACCGATATCGATATGTTTGTATTTTTTTGCCATTTCTTTTTTAACCTCCTATTCTTTAATTCATCTATTTTCATGATGAATTTGCAAATCATTTGACTGTATGATACCATTTTACACACCACATATCAAGGGAAAGAATTGCTTTTTTTATTTTTCACCGCTAAAGAACGGCAAAATTATTAATTTTTTATAATGAATTATTGAAAAAAAAGAAAAGAATAAGTCGAGACATTCCTGTTTTATGTGTATATAAATATTTAGATAAAAACTGCAATATTATATAGTCCAATAAGATTATCATAATCTTTAAATTTTGAAAGGAGTACTTATGGAAGCTAAGGAAGGAGATGTTTTTCAACCACTTGAAATTATGAAAAAGGATAGAAAAATTGCCTATTTTTCCATGGAGATATGTGTTGATGCCAGAATTCCTACTTACAGTGGTGGATTGGGGATTTTAGCCGGTGATATGCTCCGCTCTTCTGCGGACTTAGCAGTACCCCTGCTTGGGGTCACCCTGCTTTATAAAAAGGGATATCTGCATCAAAAAATTGGAAAAGAAGGGATTCAGCAGGAACTACCTGAAGAATGGAATCCTCAAGATTACATGCAATTGTTACCCAATAAGGTTGTAATCGAAATTGAGGGGAGAAAAGTATGGGTTCAGGCTTGGCTTTTTTATATAAAAGGCTTGGATAGTTATTACATCCCCGTCTTTTTTTTAGATACTGATTTACCGGAAAATAATATTTATGACCGGAGTCTTTCTGATTTCTTATATGGCGGTGATGAAAAATACCGACTCGCACAGGAAATTGTATTGGGGATTGGCGGTGTGAGGATGCTTAAAGAGCTTGGATTTAACAGCATCTCTAAATATCATATGAATGAAGGGCACGCCAGTTTACTGACTTTGGAATTACTTAATCATTATAACCATCGGGAGGAAAAATGGAGTAGCCGGACTATCGAAGAGGTTAAAAAAATATGCATCTTTACCACTCATACCCCGGTACCGGCAGGTATGGACCAATTTTCTTATGAACTGGTGGGGAAAGTTTTAGGAAGACCTATCCCTGATCCCATACTAAAAGAACTCGGTGGGGAGGAACGCTTGAACATGACTGCTCTCGCCCTTAACCTGAGTCATTATATAAATGGTGTAGCCAAAAGACACGGGGATGTTTCCCAGGAGATGTTTCCCGGATACCACATTGATTCAATTACCAATGGGGTTCATTCAGCAACCTGGGTATGTCCTCATTTTCAAAAACTTTATGATCGCTATATTCCAGGATGGAAAAATGATTCCTTTAGTTTGCGTTATGCCTTGAGTATACCGGATGAGGAAGTATGGCAAACCCATCAGGAAGCGAAAAAAATACTGATTGATAGTGTTTTTCAAGAAACAGGGGTCCAATTAGATCTGGAAGTTTTAACTATTGGTTTTGCCAGGAGAGCGACAGCCTATAAACGAGCAGATTTAATCTTTCATGATATCAATAGACTGGCAGATATTTCCAAAAAGTATGGAAAAATCCAGATGGTCTTCTCTGGTAAAGCCCATCCTGAAGATTGGTCGGGGAAGGAATTAATTCGAAAGATTGTTCAGGTCTCCCAGCAGCTTCGAGGTCAAATTGAAGTCGTTTATCTGGAAAATTACGATATAAATTTAGCCAGGCAAATGGTTTCAGGGGTGGATCTATGGCTTAATACCCCCAAGAAACCTCAAGAGGCATCAGGTACTTCTGGAATGAAAGCAGCTCATAATGGCATACCCAGTTTGAGTATTTTAGATGGATGGTGGATTGAAGGTTGTATCGAAGGATTTACCGGGTGGTCCATTGGGTCAGCACCCGATATCGAAAGTAGTGATCAGGAAGACGCGGCTTCTTTATATGATAAATTACAAAATACAGTCATTCCAATATATTACCAGAATCGAGGAAAATGGATTAATATTATGCGTCATAGTATTGCCATGAATGCTTCCTTTTTTAATACCCAGCGCATGGTTCTGCAATACGTATTACATGCTTATTTATAATAAATCTCATATTCCTTAGTTAGTATTGACTTATGTATACAAATTTCGATTACTTTTTCACTTTGTACTTACGAAAGATTAAATATCGGTAAAAGAATTTTGGACTTGGAATAGAAGGTCCTTTGTTGTTGTGATCGATTAAATGATTAGGTAAAGTGTTATGTTTCTATGATCGGTTTCAAATTTTAAAAAATATTTTATTACCATAGATTCATATGGTACAATAATAAAAAGCCTATCAGCAGGTAGAAAAAAATATTTCCATCGATAAATAAAAAACGGCAAGGGGATCTTTTACGATAAAGGGGTGAACATGAAGATGGCTAGAATATTAATTGTTTCTAACCGGCTTCCGGTAACTGCCAGTAAAAATAAAGATAAGATTAGCTTCCTTCCCAGCGCTGGAGGATTAGCTACCGGTATGTCTTCTTTTCATCAAGATTACGATTGCCAGTGGATTGGCTGGCCGGGCCTAGTTAAAGATAAGATTGGCGAAAAAAGCATACAAGAAATTATCACTAAACTTGAAAAATTAAATAACTATCCGGTCTTTCTATCTCAATCACAGATACAAGCTTACTATAATGGTTTTTGTAATAAAACTATCTGGCCCTTATTTCATTCTTTTACTCAATATGCTGTCTACCAAAATTCTCTGTGGGAAGAATACAATCGAGTCAACAAAATTTTTTGCCAAACCATTCTGAATACCGCCCGGCCAGATGATATAATCTGGGTACATGATTATCAGTTAATGCTGCTTCCTAAAATGTTAAGACAAAAGCGGCCCGATTTAACCATTGGTTTTTTTCTGCATATTCCTTTTCCACCTCAGGAAATATATCGACTGCTCCCCTGGCGTGATGAGATACTCGAAGGTATTTTAGGTGCTGACCTTATTGGTTTTCATACTTATGATTATGTACGAAATTTTTTAGACTCAGTGTTACGCCTTTTTGGCTACGAAAGTAGCATGGGTTATATCAACTATCAGAACCGTATATTGAAAGTGGATACATTTCCCATGGGAATTGATTATGAGAGATTTTCTTCCTCCATCTTAAACCCTGATACAAAAAAAGAGATCGAAAAAATACGAGACCAGATTGGGGAAAAGAAAATTATTCTTTCTATTGATCGAATGGATTATACCAAAGGAATTATTAAACGCTTGGAAGCCTTTGAATTTTTCTTGCAGAAGAATCCAGAATATCTGGAAAAAGTAATTTTAATTATGGTAGTTGTACCATCACGTATTCGGGTAAAACAGTATCAGCAGTTAAAACAACAGGTAGATGAGCTAGTTGGGGAAATAAATGGTAAATACGCTACCATTGGCTGGTCACCCATCCGCTATCTTTTCCAATCCATCCCTTTTTATGAACTGACTGCTCTTTACTATGTTGCTGATATTGCTTTATTAACGCCGTTAAAAGATGGAATGAATTTAGTCGCTAAAGAATTTATTGCCACTAAAAACAATAATAAAGGGGTATTAATCCTTAGTGAAATGGCCGGTGCTGCCAATGAGTTAGGCGAGGCCTTAATTGTTAACCCGAATAATAGAGAACAGATATCCTGGTCTATAAAATATGCTCTGAATATGTCTGATAAAATACAGAAAAAAAGAAACCAGATTATGCAAAAGCGATTGAAAAATTACCATGTGAAAAAGTGGGCAGATGACTTTAAAGAAAGCCTTTTACAGGTAAAAAGCAGGCAGGCAGAATTTTCTGCAAAAGATTTATCACCAAAAAAACGTTTAGAGATGATAGAAGATTATCAAAAAAGCAAAAACCGCTTATTTCTTTTAGATTATGATGGAACATTAATTTCCAATACTTATAAATTCAAGAAGATTAAACCCAGTAAAAAAATCTTAAATTTAATTCAACAATTAATCCAGGATAAAAAAAATCAAGTGGTAATAGTCAGTGGTCGAGAAAAAGATACTTTAGAAAAGTGGTTTGCAGATATAAATATTGGTCTGGTTGCCGGACATGGCACCTGGTTAAGGGAAAGGATTGGACAATGGAAAACAGTAAAACCTCTAAGCAATAAATGGAAAACCCAAATCAAGCCCCTACTTGAGCTTTATGTTAACAGAACCCCCGGTTCATTTATTCAAGAGAAGGAGTATTCCCTGGCCTGGCATTATATTAAAACTGATCCCTCTTTTGGCCAGATGAGAGCCTTAGAATTAAAATCCTCTCTTTTATTCCTTACTTCTAACTTAAATCTGGAAATACTTCATGGAGAAAAGGTAATTGAAATCAAACCTATGGGAATTAGCAAAGGCTTAAGTGCTGACTACTGGATTTCCCAAAAGGATTGGGATTTTATCCTGGCGATAGGTGATGACTGGTCAGACGAAGATACTTTTCAAAATTTACCTGATTCTGCTTATTCTATTAAGGTGGGTACAAGGTCATCACTGTCTAAATACAATATTAAGTCTTCTATTGAAGTAAAGACACTTTTAAAAGAACTGATTAGTAAATAAATTAAAAAATGATTTGTTAATAAAAATCAATTTAAAAACTGTTTCAACCAACATTTAACCTCTTCAGGCGAAGATAATCGAAAATCAGCAGCAGATTTTTCGGCTTTTTCCGCAATAAGGATACTGGTTCCCCGGGTTCGAAGAATGCGGAAGGCATCTTCATCAGTGGTGTCATCTCCCAGATAAAAAATCTTGTGCTCAGACCAATCAAGTCTCAGAGCATTTAATATCCATAACACCGCTTTGCCTTTGTTCCATTCAATATTGGGTAAAAATTCAACAACTTTTTTCCCTTTCAATAGACGGATATTTTCTCTATTTTCTTTTAGAATCTTCTTTAATGGTAACTTTAGCCCGGGTAAATCTTCTTTTGATACCTGCCTATAATGAATGGCTGCGCTCATCTTTTTCTTTTCTACAATTACTCCAGGAATATGAGATAATGATTTATCTAAACTTTTGGAGATATTTTGAATAAGCGGTAAGAATTTTTTTACTTTAGGATGTATCATGGAAATATCTGGTCCCATAATATCCAAACCATGATCCCCGGCATAAAAAATTCCCGGTAGGTCCACCAAGGTTTGTAAATTTCTTCTTCCCCTTCCGCTTACAATTGCTAATTTATATTTCAGGGATAATTGCCGGATAATTTCTTTCATTTCTGGAGATATTTTGGCTAGATCAGGCTGTTGAACAATAGGGGTTAGGGTGCCATCATAATCGAAAAAGAAAATTGCCTTTTCTTTTCCTTCCATTATTTTAGAATCGGAATAAAAATACCGGGGGTGCAAAAAGAAATTTTCATTTTCGCCAGAAAAGATTTTTACTGATTCAAGAAGATGAGGAGGGTATCGATTAAACCACTCATCAATCCATTTTGCACTTAAATCACTTAATCTCTGAATGACTATATCAGCCCCTTTTTTAAAGAAAAGCCCCCTTTCTTTTTCTTTTGATGTTTCCCACCCTACAATAAGGTTAAAACCACTATCTCTAGCTGACTCTATATCTTTTGGTTGAGTAAGTAATGCCATTGTTTCTTCAGGGGAGACCCCAATTTTATGTACAGCTTGAACAAAGGGGTTTATTTCTGAAGTAGTGGATACTGGTTTTTTTTCAGGCAATAGCAGCCCAATTTTCAAATCCGCTCTACCTAATTTTTTAATAAATTCAATTATTTGTTTATCATACAATACATTTTCTTTTTTCCAATCCATTCGAAAAAGGATGGCTTTAAAATTATTTTGTTTCATCAGGTTTCCCGCATATTTTTATATTTGTCAATTATTGTTATAACTGTTAAAATCATATTAATAACACCAAGATATGTCAAGAGAAAAAATTAGAAACTTTTTTATTGCTAGTACAGCGTTCTCTAAATATCTTTACATTTTGTTCTGTCATTGTGAGTAATGTTTTCTTTTTACATCCTTGACACCCTTGATATATATAAGTATATTAGACAAAAATTGTTCCGAAGGATATCTTAAATCCAAGTAATGTAAATACAGTTGATAACCGATGAAAATAAAAGAAAGGAGAACATATTATGAATGATATCGATGATTATAGGGAAATTATTGGTGATAAATTATTTTTTAATTTATTTAAAAGAACAAGAAGACTGACTTCAAAGGCAATCCTAAATATTAATTCTACTGCTCAGGGTGGAGGGGTAGCAGAAATATTAGAATCTCTGATTATTCTCATGAACGAGCTTGGCATTTACGCCGGATGGAGAATACTGCATGGGAACCCCGATTTCTTTACCATTACCAAAAAGTTTCACAATGCCTTACAGGGAGGTTCAATTAATCTCACAGAAATAAAGAAAAAATTGTATCTCAAAGCCAACCAAGAATTTTCTGTCTTTACTCATATTAATCATGATGCCGTAGTTATTCATGACCCTCAACCTTTGCCCTTGATTAAGTATTACAAAAAGAAGCAGCCCTGGATCTGGCGCTGTCATATTGATTTATCCAATCCTCATCCTGAATTATGGCATTATCTTGAGAACTTTATTCTTCGCTATGATAGAATTATTGTTTCCAGTGATAAGTATAAATCCGAAAAACTACCTGTTCCTCAAAAAGTAATAGCTCCGGCAATCAATCCGCTATCACCTAAGAATATGGAGTTATCACAACAAGATATTACCAAGTATCGTAAAAAATATAAAATACTTGATGATAAACCCATTATGACCCAAATATCTCGTTTTGACTATCTAAAGGATCCATTAGGAGTTATTGAGGTCTTTAAAAAAGTAAAATCTCATATTGATTGTCGTTTGGTTTTGTGTGGTAGTATGGCTGTCGACGACCCGGAAGGGATAAAAGTATACCAGCAGATAACAAAAGCAGCTCAAAACATGATTGACAAAAAAGATATTATTATATTAAATGTGGAAAATGACATTTTAGTTAATGTGCTCCAACGCATTTCCAATGTTATCATTCAAAAATCAATAAAAGAAGGATTTGGTTTAACTGTTTCTGAAGCCCTGTGGAAAGAAACTCCGGTGGTTGCTTCTAATGTAGGAGGTATACCATTACAGATTACCGATGGTAAAAATGGTTATCTGGTTGACCCTTTAGATTATGATGGCTTCGCAGAAAAAATTATCTACCTTTTAGAAAATCCATCGGAAGCAGAAAGAATCGGTAAAAAAGGCAAAGAGACAGTAAAAGAAAAATTCTTAATTACCCGTTTACTTCTAGATTATGTAGATTTATTAAACGAAATGATTTAAATGAGTAAATAAACATTACAAAAAAAATTAAGAATTCCACCTCTAACAACAATTTATATAAGACCAATTATATAAAGAGAAAAGGGGGACATTAAAATGGCTAAAGAAGTATTAGCACTAATTCTTGCCGGAGGGCAAAGCACAAGATTAGGCACCCTTAACAAAAAACTTGCCAAGCCAGCATTCACATTTGGAGGGAAATACCGGATTATTGATTTTACCTTGAGCAACTGTGCAAATTCAGACATTAATACGGTTGGAGTATTGACTCAATTTGAACCTTTGGTACTTAACTCCTACATTGGCATAGGCAGACCTTGGGATCTGGATAGAAAAGATGGAGGGGTAAATATTTTGCCTCCTTATCTAAAGGAAAAAGGTGGAGAATGGTACAAGGGAACAGCAAATGCAGTTTATCAAAATATGGATTATATAGATATGCAAAATCCTAAGTATGTCCTGGTGCTATCTGGTGATCACATTTACAAGATGGATTATGCAAAAATGATAGATTTTCATAAAGAAAAGGAAAGTGAAGCAACCATAACGGTTATTAAAGTACCATTAAAAGAAGCCAGCAGATTTGGGATAATGAATACCAGAGAAGATAACAGCATATACGAATTTGATGAAAAACCAGAGCAACCTAAAAATGACCTTGCCTCTATGGGGGTATATCTTTTTAACTGGGAGATATTAAAAAAATATCTTGCGGAAGATGATAAAAATAAAAGCTCAAGCCATGACTTTGGGAAGAATATAATTCCAGCTATGCTTGGTGCTGGTGTAAAACTATATGCCTATCCTTTTAAAGGTTATTGGAAAGATGTGGGGACAATAGAAAGCTTATGGCAAGCAAATATGGATCTGCTGAAAATCGATAATGAATTAAATCTATTTGATAAGGATTGGAAAATATATTCAGTTAATCCTCTTCAACCACCTCAGTATGTGTCAAGAGAATCAAAGGTGGTAAATTCTATGATTAGCGAAGGATGCAAAATTTTCGGGACAGTGGTAAACTCAGTTTTGTCTCCTGGTGTGCAGATAGGAAAAGGTGTATATGTATCAGATACAGTAATAATGCGTAATGCTATTATAAGAGAAAACACAATAATACATAGAAGCATTATAGGCAGCAGATGTGAAATCAATGAAGAATGCTCTATTGGCAAAGAAGACTCGTCAAACATAACCGTTGTTCCCTATGACTATTTCATGGAAGGGGGTACTGTATATGAATAATATTTTGGGCGTCATAAACCTTAATGAAAAAGAAGATAAAATTCATGAATTGACCTATAATAGACCAATAGCATCCATCCCCTTTGCCGGCCGTTATAGAATAATAGATTTTGCCCTGTCCAATATGGTTAATTCCAAAATAGATAAAGTGTTTATGTTTACCAGGAATAAGTATCGCTCTTTAGTAGATCATATAGAGCACGGAAGACCCTGGGACCTGGATAGAAAAAATGAAGGCCTTTTTATGTTTAATCCTTTAATAAACTACTACTCTAATGTACGCAGAGGTGATATGGACATAATCAGAGATTATCTTGATTATATTTTTTATACCAAAGAGGAATACATAATCATTTGCCCAAGCAATATGATATGTACCATTAATTTTAGGGATGTTTTAAAAAAGCATCTAGAAAAAAAAGCAGATATAACTGTAGTTTACAAAAACATAAAAGAATCAGATGAGATGTTTGAGGATTGTGATTCAATAGCCATAGACGAAGATGGAATGGCTATTGATCTTATTCGCAAGAAAAAACGGCATAATAATGTGTTCATGGAAACATTTTTGATGAAAAGGAAGCTTTTTATTGACCTATTGAATAAAAAAATATTGGGAGCAGATCATGACCTTTTTAAAGACACGGTATTTGAGTTGAAAAATAATAAGAATATATATGCCTATGAATATAAAGGTTATTTAGTTTGTATCAACTCAATAAAAGAATATTTTGGAAGAAGCCTTGATCTTTTATCTGAAGACACCATGAACAACTTATTCCATCAAACCTGGCCAATATTCACTAAAGTAAAAGATGAGCCTCCAACTAAATACCAAAAAAACGCGGTGGTAGAAAATTGCCTTTTAGCTGGTGGCTGTTGTATTGAGGGGGAAGTATATGATTCTGTATTTTTTAGAAGAGTCAATATTCATGACACTGCTTCTGTAAAGTCCTGCATTCTAATGCAAAACACCACAGTAGAGCAGGGAGCAGTCCTTGAATATGCGATACTAGACAAAAATTCAAGAGTATCCAAGAATATGGTCTTAAAAGGAACTATGGACAATCCAATAGTAATCGAAAAAGGTCAGGTTATTTAAGGAGGTCGTAGGGATGATAAAAGTATTATTTATAGCATCAGAATCAACTCCTTTCATAAAAAGTGGAGGGCTTGGTGAAGTAATATATTCACTTTCAAAAGAAATAAGAAAATCGGGGATAGATGCAAGAGTTATAATACCAAAATACTCAGATATTTCCTTCGATTTTAAGAAAAAAATGCAAAAGCTGGATGCTTTTACTGTAAATGTTGGATGGAGAAAGCAGCATTGCGGCATAGAATATATTGAGCATGAAGGAATACCCTTTTATTTAATAGACAATGAGTATTATTTTAAAAGAAGCGGGATGTATGGTTATTATGATGAAGCTGAAAGATATGCATTTTTTTGTCGAGGTGTTTTAGAATCCTTGAAGTATATTGACTTTATTCCTGATATAATTCATTGTCATGATTGGCATACCGGGATGATAGCCCCAATATTGAAAGCAGATTACCCAAATTATAACAAAATTAAAACAATATTCACCATACATAACTTGTATTATCAAGGAGTTTTCCCATATGAAATACTAAAGGATATATTAGGATTAGAACCAGAAATGTTCAAAATATCTGGAGTAGAGTTTTTTGGCGGTGTTAGCTTTATGAAAGGTGGAATAAATTACTCAGACCTAATAACTACTGTAAGCCAAAATTATGCTGAAGAAATAAAGACCCCCCTTTACGGAGAAAGGCTGGACGAGATTTTTCGTGTAAAAAGCGCTATTTTATACGGGATAGAAAATGGAATTGACTATAATACATATGATCCAGGGAAGGATGACATGATATTTCAAAAGTATGATATTGATACATTATCTTTGAAAGCTATCAACAAAACCAAGCTCCAAAAAGAGCTTGAGCTTTATGAGGATGAAAATGTTCCTTTAATAGCCATAGTTACTAGACTTGTCAAACAAAAGGGCATAGACCTTATACTTACAAGAATAGAAAAGAAAATGATAGACGATGCCCAAATTGTTGTTCTTGGTACGGGTGAAAAATATTATGAGGATTCATTTGACAATTTAAAGGAGAGATATCATGGAAGGTTATCAGTAAATATAAAATTTGATGATTCTTTAGCCCATAAAATATATGCGGCTGCTGATCTTTTTCTGATGCCGTCACTTTTTGAACCTTGTGGTTTAGGGCAAATGATAGCCCTTAAATATGGGGCTATACCTATAGTAAGAGAAACAGGAGGATTAAAGGATACTGTTATACCATTTAATGAAAATACGGGCGAAGGAAATGGCTTTAGATTTTACAACTATAATCCAGACGAAATGGGAGAGACAATAAACTACGCAATTAAATTATACAACGATAAAAACATATGGGAAAAAATAACAACCAATGCTATGAAATCTGATAACAGCTGGAAAAAGTCTACTGAAAAGTATACTGATTTATACAAGAAGTTAATGGAGTAAGTTGTAATGCTTATATCTAAACAAGATTTTAATAAAGTATTTTAATTCATATGGGATTTTATCCAGGCGATAGGTAATGACTGGTCAGACGAAGATACTTTTCAAAATTTACCTGATTCTACTTATTCTATTAAGGTGGGGACAGGATCATCCCTGTCTAAATACAATATTAAATCTTCTATTGAAGTAAGGACACTTTTAACAGAACTGATTAGTAAATATATTAAAAAAATTTTTAAAAAAAGAGGGTTTTTTATAAGAGATGTAGTATAACAATATAAGATACTTCAATAGCTCATATAAAAATGCACTTGAGGTCGGATGTGTACTTTTTATATAGTGGTTAACTAGCTAACTAACGAAGTAACTAACTAACCAAAGAAAGAGGAGGTGTTATATGTAAAAAATAAGAAATTAAGGAAAATATTTTTTAAAAAATAAAGGAGGAAAGAAAAAAAATGTTTAAGAAAATTAGTTTTACCTTATTGGCAATGTTATTAATTGGAATGCTTACTTCAAGTGTATTTGCAGCCTCTAATACCGTAACTATTCTCGGTGTTTGGACTGGTGCAGAAGCTGAAGCTTTTAACAAAATGGTAGCTCCGTTTGAAGCTGAAACCGGGATCAAAGTTGAATTCACTGGAACTCGAGATCTTCCTGCTGTTTTAACTACTCAAGTAGAAGCTGGTAATCCACCCGATGTGTCAGCTCTACCGAATCCGGGACAGATGATAGAATTTGCCAAAGCTGGAAAATTAGTAGATTTAAGCACCTTTATGGATATGGATGTACTGCGAAGTGATTATTCGCCAACCTGGTTAGACCTGGGAACTTATAAAGGAAAATTAAACGGAGTATTTATTTCAGCTGACCTAAAAAGTTTAGTCTGGTATAGTCCTAAAGCATTTGCTGCTGGAGGTTATACAGTGCCCGCTACCTGGGAGGAAATGATTGCTCTTTCTGATAAGATGGTAGCAAATGGTAAGACCCCATGGGCTCTTGGTCTTGAAAGCGGCGCTGCCAGTGGATGGGCTGGGACAGACTGGGTTGAAGATATTATGCTTCGTACTGTAGAACCAGAGGTTTATGATCTGTGGGTTACCCATGGAATATCCTGGGTTGATGATAGAGTACAAAGAGCTTTTGAGTTATTTGGTCAGATTGCTCTAAACGAGAAGTATGTCTATGGCGGCACCAATGCAGTGCTTACTATTAATTTTGGTGACTCGCCAGACGCTCTATTTACTACTCCGCCAAATGCTTATATGCACAGACAGGCAACCTTTATTAAAAGCTTTATACTTGACCATTTCCCCAAGTTAGTTCCGGGTGAAGACTTTGATTTCTTCCCCTTCCCGCCCATTGATCCTCAATATGGAACTCCAGCTTTAGGAGCGGCAGATATGTTTGCCATGTTCAATGATACTCCTGAAGCTAGAAAATTTATGCAATATATTGTTTCTCCTGAGGCTCAGGGAATATGGGTAGGTGAATTAGGGAAACTCTCTGCTAACAAACGAATAGATCCTGCTGTTTATCCTGATGATTTGACTCGTAAGGCTGCTAAAATCTTAAGTGAAGCTTCAACCTTCCGTTTTGATGGCTCTGATTTAATGCCATCTGCAGTTGGGGGAGGCTCTTTCTGGACGGGAATATTAGATTATGTAAGCGGTATCCTATTAATGAATGTATTAATGACTATTGAGACTACTGCTTTGGATGCTTATCGGAAATAGCAGAGAATCAGACCTGTCATTGAGATGAGATTTGTCATTGCGAGGGGAGCACTCAATATTACTTGAGTGCTCCCCGTGGCAATCTCGGGTTGAGATTGCTTCATCTGTTCCTTGAAACTTGAAATAAGAAATATTAAAATCTGATAATTATATTAAAATATCCTTTATATTAATATTTAGAAAGGAATGAAGTTTGTGATACATACAAAAAAAATTACCCCTTGGTTATATATATCCCCGGCAGCATTCCTCTTATTCTTTTTTTTAGTCTATCCTTCAATTAATACGGTGTATATTTCCTTTTTTAATTATAATTCAGAGATATTTATAGGTATTAAAAATTATCTCTACTGTTTTACCAATGAGATTATGCTTAGTTCTTTTCGAAATAATGCCCTATGGGTAATACTATTTGTTCCCCTGACGGTTTCTTTAGGGTTAATTATAGCAGTATTAGCTGATCGAGTTAAATACGAATCGATGGTGAAATCAATCATATTTATGCCTATGGCTATTTCCTTCGTGGGTGCAGGAGTCATTTGGAAATTTGTTTACGCTTATAGGCCGGTTTCAGCTGCTCAGACTGGCATTCTTAATGCGGTTCGTTCATTTTTTCAGTTAGAACCCTTACCCTGGCTAATTATTAGACCCTGGCTTAATAATTTTTGTTTAGTTATGGTAGGGGTATGGATATGGACCGGATTTTGTATGGTGATATTATCCGCGAGTTATAAAGGTATACCCCACGAACTATTAGAAGCAGCCCGGGTAGATGGTGCCACCGAATTTAAAATATTCTGGAAAATTATTTTACCTTTGATGAAACCTACCGTCGCAGTGGTAGCTACCACTATGACTATTAATGTTCTTAAAGTATTTGATATTGTCTATGTAATGACCAATGGAAATTTTAATACCGAGGTTGTTGCCAACCGAATGTATAAAGAGATGTTTATTTTTAGAAATTATGGCCGGGCGAGTGCCATTGCAGTTATATTATTAATGCTTATTATCCCTATGATAATTATCAATATTCAGCGGTTCAGAGAGCAGGAGGCCATAAGATGATAAAAAAATTAGTTTCGGTGTTTTCACATGGGCCGCTTCATTTAGTAATAATTTTTGTTGCTTTAATATGGATACTTCCCAGTGTCGGTTTATTGATAACTTCTTTTCGATCTTCTGCCGATGTAGCGGCATCTGGCTGGTGGACTGTTTTTGAGCACCCCTTTAATTTTACCCGCTACACTCTGGAAAATTACCAGGAAGTCATTCTGAAGATTGGTATAGGAAGAGCCTTTTTAAATACTTTACTCATTACTATCCCTGCTACTATTATTCCAATATTAATTGCTTCTTTTGCTGCCTATGCTTTCGCCTGGATGGAATTCCCCGGGCGAAGATTTTTATTTGTAATTTTAGTTGGTTTATTAGTAGTTCCTCTTCAAATGACTATGATACCGGTCCTGCGAATTTTTAATAAATTAGGAATAGCCGGTACTTTTCCGGGAATATGGTTTGCTCATACTGGGTATGGACTCCCCCTCATAATATATTTGTTGTATAATTTTATCTCCGGATTGCCGAGCGAATTGTTTGATTCTTCTTCCATAGATGGTGCCACCCCTTTTCAGATATTCACCAGGATGGTAATACCGCTATCTTTGCCAGCTCTTGCCTCTGTTACTATCTTTCAGTTCTTGTGGGTATGGAATGATCTTTTAATTGCTTTAGTCTATTTAGGAGGGACACCTGCTGTTGCCCCTCTAACCGTACGTATAAGTGCATTGGTCGGTTCTTATGGCCAGGATTGGGAACTGCTTACCGCCGCTGCCTTTGTTTCTATGGCCCTTCCTTTAGTTCTCTTTTTAGGATTACAACGCTATTTCGTAAAAGGTATTTTGGCCGGGTCAGTGAAGGGATAGAATTAATTAGTCGTTAGTGAATAGTGAATAGTCGTTAGTTTTAAATACAAGTTTTCAGTTATCAGTTTTCGGTTTACAGTTTACTTTGTTCGATGTCATTGCGAGCTCCGATTTATCGGAGCGCGGCAATCCCCATTTGAGATCGCTTCGGTCGTTTCGCTCCCTCGTAATAATAAAAATTGGTATTTTTTGCGGGTTCGATAAATCGAACCCCTACTTTTCCTCTGCTAATAATTTTTTTCTTTCTTCTTCCTTCCTCGCGCGATACTCGATACGAACAAAATACTTGCAGAATTCATTACAATTATATAAAATGAATTATATCGGTCTATTAGTTTATACATATCTTCACGCTCTATTTTATTGTTCTGGAGGAAGCACTATGAACGAAGATGGCTTTAAAAAAGAAATCCTTGATTTTGAAGATAAATGCCTTTCTCCCTATGCTGCTAAAAATTGTGAAGCCAGAAGAGAACGTGAGGCATCTCATCCCTTTAGAGGTCCTTATTCAAGAGATCGGGATCATATATTATACAGTGGTTCATTCCGCAGATATATAGGAAAGACTCAGGTTATATATTTTGCCGCAAGTTTTGACGAACAGTTATCTAATCGGAGTATCCATACTTTACAGGTTTCTCAGATAGCTCGAACCATAGGGAAGGCTTTAAAGTTAAATCTTGATCTTATTGAGGCCATTGCCCTTGGTCATGATTTAGGACATGCTCCCTTTGGCCATGATGGAGAAGAAATTCTTCAGGAAATTTGCCGACAAAGAAAAATTGGTGTATTTTTTCATAATATTCATAGCCTTAGAATAGTCGATAAGCTTGCCGATGCCTGTAAAGGGATGAACTTGACTTTTCAAATAAGAGATGGAATTCTCTCTCATGATGGTGAGGTTAACGAGAAATATCTAAAACCGGACAGAGATAGAACCGAAACTGACTTAATAGATTATTGCCAGAAAAAATCCCTGGGGGGAGAGATACAGATAGTGCCAGCAACTTTAGAAGGGTGTGTAGTCCGGATGTCAGATGCTATCTCCTATGTAGGACAAGATTTTGAGGATGCGATACGGATAGGTATTTTAAAAAAGGGCGAATTACCAGAAGGGATTAAGAGAGAATTAGGAGAAAGCAATACAGACATTATAAATTCCCTGGTAACTGATATTATCATTAATTCTTACAATCGCGATGAGATAATTTATTCATCTAACATTGCTGAAAAAGTTTTTGACTTGAAACAATTTAATGCGGAAAAGATATATAAAAATCCCAAACTCAAAGCAAAAAAGACGAAATTGAGAGCTTCCTTTAAATATTTGTTTGACAAATTTCTTAATGATATTAACCGAGGTGATGAGGATTCTCTTATTTTTAAAGAATGGATTTTTAATAGGGGTAAAAATAAGGGAGCAGATTATGTAAATAGTAATTTACCTGAACAGGTAGTAATAGACTATATTGCTTCTATGACAGATAGGTATTTTGATAATACTTATATAAAATATAAAAAATAATTTTACTTTTCCCTTCTTGGCGGTGGCGGTGTAGATGGAGCTATCCATCGAGTGGCTGGCTCTGATCTTTTAGGGGGCATACAGATTTCCTCTGGAGCGCGCCACCAAAATCGCTGTAACCGAGACTGTAAACTTTAGCCCCTTTCTTTTTCTTTGACGCGATACTCGATACGCGATACGAATTTATAGTATTTACTTATTTCATATATAATGTATAATAATAGACATGGGCACAATACATTGTGCCCCTACACCTGAATCCTAATTTCTTTAACACGATAAGATACACTAACGGCCATTCACCATTCACTAACGGCTAATTTAATTCTATCATTGCTTAAGTATGATAAATTTTATTATAAGGGATATTAGAAATCTTGCCAAATAAAAAATATTACCATCATTCTTATTACCATACCTATTCCCACAAAAAAAGAAGAGCAAAGAAAATAAAAATAATCATTAGCGGACTATTTATCCTGTTGCTATTTACGGGAACAATTTATTTTAAGATTCTTCCATTCTTTTCCACAAAACAAAACAGTCATACTCTTCCTGTTTCAGAAGAAATTTTGAAATCAGCAGAAGAAGAGGCGGCAAGGGTTCCTGAGATAGTTGCAGAAGAAATATCTTTGCGGGAGGAAATAGATAAAGAGAGAGAGGAAGAAGAGAAAAAAGAAGAAGAAATAATTACCATTAACGTTAATTTACAAGCTGGAGACACCCTCTATGAATCTTTAATTAAAGAAGGCGTTTCTGCAGCCGAGATACTCAATTTACAAGAAAAAGTTAAGCCAGTAGTAGATTTTAACTATCTTCCGGTTGGCAGTGAATACTCTTTGAAATATAATCCGGAAGGAAAGATAACAGAATTCGTTTATAAGCCCAATCCTATTGACATTTACTGTATAGATATTTCTAACTCTGATTTAGAAGATTTAAAGGTAACCAAAGAAGAAGTATCCACAGAAGTTGTTCAACTTGAAGGGAAAATTAAATATTCTCTTTATGATTCTATGTTAGAGTGTGCTGATTCACCGCAATTAGCCCTGCAATTAGCAGAGATATTTGCCTGGCAGATTGACTTTCTTACCGAATGCCGGGAAGGAGATACTTTTAATATTTTAGCAGAAAAACAGTATAGGGGAGATTTTTATCGTTGGGTAAAGATACTTGCCGCCGAATACGAAGGGGAACTTCTGAGTAGACATACTGCTATTCTGTTTGAAGACCCCTCCGGGCATATAGATTATTATACCGAAGAAGGGGAATCGTTAAGGAAGGCTTTCTTGCGGGCTCCCTTAAATTATAAATATATTAGCTCTTATTTTTCTAACAATCGACTTCATCCAATCTTAAGAATTTGGCGTCCTCATCTGGCTATCGATTATGCTGCTCCAAGCGGGACTCCGGTTTCTACTATCGGAGACGGAACGGTAATTTATGCTGGTTGGGATAGTGGTTATGGAAACTACATTAAAATTCGCCATCCTAACGGTTATATAACTGCTTATGGTCATCTTTCTCGTTTTGCCCAAGGGTTAAAAAATGGCCAGAAGGTAAAACAGGGCGAGATAATAGGTTATGTCGGAGCTACGGGATTAGCCACTGGTCCGCATTTAGATTTTTCCATTAGTGAAAATGGAAAAAAGGTAGATTTCTTAAAACTTGAACTTCCCGCTGCTTTTTCAGTTGATCCTCAGTACATTGCTCAATTCAACGAAGTAAAAAATAAGCTTCTTAATGATTTAGAAAATGGAAGAGAATTGTATTTAAATATAGGATTAGATAGTCAATAATCCATATATTACCGATTTCCCCCCATCATAAATCTTCCCTGACTTTGTTGCCATGACCTGATTTCTATCGCCTTAAAATTACTATCATCTATTAGTTTACCGATAAGTTTTATTTTTAAACCGATTACAGGAGTCATTTTTCCTTTCCAGATCGCTTTGCCGGCTTCGATTTTCCAGCGATTATTATCTAAATCCATAAGTATAAAATTGTTTTCGGGAAGCCCTGTTTCTATAATTATCCCCGCTAAAAGCCCTCTTTCAGGTTTCATCCATTGTTTTTCGAAAGAATAAACCAATCTGTTATAATAGGGAATTTTTTCCGAAAAGACATTTTCTAATCTTTCACTAAAGCCATTAAAATAAAGGCCGGTTCCCAAAGTAATGCTAATTATTAAACTAATCAAGAGGATTGATATAAACTTGAATCGATAACCTCTTTTGGTGTGAATGAAATTATAATAAGCTGCGCCAGTAAATAGGATTAGAAATATTAACCAGAGATAGGGCAAACTTATAAACACAGTTTTCAAAAAACTGTCTCCTATATAGTGATAAATATCCCAATCAAGTTGTTCGATGATAAATAGAACCATACTAAAGGCAAGACTGCCTAAGATTATTGAAATTCCAAATATCGACCAGATAAAATAATTTTTAGTTATAAAGTACCAGCGGGGTTTTGGTATAATATTATTATCTTGTATTTTTTTAAAAACTTCATTGCTTATATTTTTCATATTTTTAAAATTTAATATCCTCCTTTTCTAATCCTTGTTTAAGAGATTTTTTAGCCCGGTTAATCAGGGTAGCTATAGTGCCCATCGGTTTATGTAAAATATCGCTTATCTCTTGATAATCTTTTCCTTCCACAAACTTCAGGATTAATACCTCTTTGTATTTTAAAGGCAATTGATTAGTTATTTTTAATATATGTTTATAAGTTAATTTTTGAAGGCTTGTATTTTCTGCATCTAAAGTAGATTCCAATATGTCATTTAAATCTTTATCTTCCCAGGAAACTGTTTGAGGACGTACTTTTTTCTTTCTAAAAACACTAATGGTAGTATTGTGAGCAATACTATATATCCAGTTGGAAAATTTGTAATTTAAATCAAAATCATTTAAATTTTGGTAAGCCTTAATAAATACTTCCTGTAAAATATCTTCTGCATCTTCTCTGCTTATATTAGATATTTTTAAAATATAGTTAAGGAGCTTGGTTTCATAACGCTTCATCAGATATAGATAGTAGTTCTGATTTTTCAAAGTCAGGACTACTATCTGTTCATCAGTTTTGTTAATACACTCTGAACCTGTAATCATTATTTTTAATTCTTTCTATTTTTTAAGATTTGCAGATATTGTTTTTCTTTTTCTTAAATATTGATAGATAATATTTTAAATGCCAGAGAGCATGAAATACACCTAATAGAGCCATAACAATAGAAAATTCTACATGCCAGAATAAGAAGTTAAAATTAATAGATCTAAACCAGTCAAAGTCTCTAATAAATACCAAGATCATTCCTGTTCCGGCGGAACCGATAAAACTGATTAACAAGAAAACATTCCAAAATTTCTTTTCCTTACACAAACTTATCTCTAATTTCCGAGCCAGGAAATTACCGCCAAAATATATTGAAAGAGATACCAAAAAGATTTCTAAAAAATTATAATCAGGTAGTGATTTCCTCTCTATATTTTTTTCATTAAAGAATATGCTTGTACCACGGTCTTCCGGGGCTGGTTGAGAAAGGTCACAAATACCATCGCCGTCTGTATCGATATACCTTTTACATTCTCCCGGATAGGGGTCATCTTCTAAACCATAAGGGCAGTTGTCCCAGGCGTAGATGGATATTGAACTAAAAGCTATTAAAATAAAGATTATTGTAGATAATGTAATATATTTTGTAAATCTTTTTATCATATTTTATCATTTATTTACAGTTTATTATAATCTATTAAATAGAGTATAGGAAATTTTGTTTATTAAAATGTCTGCACTAACTTATTAAAAACTCTCACTTTATAATACGCCGGCCAGAACAATTTTCTTTCATTTGAATAACAAAATTTCTTTTAATTTTTATAAATTCTATAATGAATATACTCGATACAAATAAATATTAGCCGTGGTTTTACTGAGAAAATATGAAGAAAGAAATAAATAGTTATTACTCTTGTTTTTTTATCTTTTCTTTCGTTTTTTTAACTCGATACTTGATACTATATACTCGATACTAAAAATAATGTATAATTAGGACAAAGATTAAAAGGAGGGATTAAATATGAATATGAAAAAGAGATATTTAAAAATGTTTTTAATGTTAAGTTTAGTTATTTGTGGGTTGTTATCAGTATTTAGCTTTAGTTTTGCAGCTGGTCAGGGGCAAACTGCCTGGGAAACCCATTCTCAAGAAGCATCTGATTACCTGGAGATGGCAATAAACAAGATGGAAGAGGCAATTAAAAAATATCAGGGAGCTAATTACCCCAACAAAGAACTATGGGTTGAAGCAATCGATTATGGTGAAAAAGCTATTAAGGCAGACCCTGATTTTATCGAGGCCCATTATCGTCTTGCCCAGATTTATCAATATACTAATTGGTATTACCGAGAGGCGAGAGAGTGGGGGAGATATATTGAGCTTATTCAGAAAAAGGAAGTAATTTCTCCGGAAGCCAAGCAAAAATTAGCTTTTGCCTATTACCGATTGGGATATGCGGACTATCAAAGAGAAGATTATGACGGCTGTATCCTGTATTTGCAAAACGCAGTCAAGGTTGATCCGAAAATGATCGAAGCTCACTACTGGTTAGGCCGAGTATTCTATGAAATTGGCAGATTGAATGATTCTCTTTCTTCCTGGCAAAAAGTGTTAGCGCTTGACCACTATTATCCTCGGGCTCAATATTTTTACACTAAAGTAGAAAATTCTGTAAAATACGGGAAAGAAGCATATTCTCATTATGAAGCAGGATATAATCTTTATGAACAAAGGTTATTTGAAGAGGCTATATACGAATACCGTCAAGCAGTTAGGTCAAACCCTAATTTTTCTTCAGCTTATTATTGGTTAGGCAGAATTTATTATGAGCGGAGTAATTATCGGGAAGCCGTGAGTAATTGGAAAGAAGTTTTGCGTTTAGAACCGGAAAACACAAAAGCAGAGTATTGGTTAAGGCAGGCGGAAAAACAACTGAAATAGTCGTTAGTGAATAGTCGTTAGTCGTTAGCAAGATAGTTAGACCGTTCCTCGTGAAAACGAGGAACGCCTGCCTCTGAACTAAGGTACAAGGGGTTCGATTCATCGAACCCCTTTCAGGATTAAAGTTGTGTATAGTAAATTTTGGATACGGAGAAAACAAAATGAGGATTGCTTTTTTTACCAATTGTTATAAACCGCTGGTTAATGGAGTTGTTACCAGCATATCTTCATTAAAAGAAGCTTACGAAAGAAAGGGGCATGAGGTTTATATCTTTGCTCCCAGGGTAGAAGATTATATCGACCAGGAGAAAAATGTATTCAGATACCGGTCAATAAACATAACCAGTAAAGTGAAATATCCTCTCTCCCTGCCTTTGTCCTTTAAAGTGAAAAAGATTATAAACGAATTCAATCCTGATATCGTTCATGTTCATCATCCCTTTTTGCTTAGCTCTGCAGCCATAATGTATGGCAAAAAATTAGGTATTCCCAAAATATTAACTCTTCACACCCAATATGAACAATATGCTTATTATGCTTCTCCTGTGCCAGAAAGAGTAACCCAGAAAGCAATTAAGATGATTATTTCTCATTTAGCTTATAAGATTGATTGTATAACTACTCCGTCCGCATCAATGAAAAAATTAATAGAAAGCTATGGAATTAAAAATAGAATTGAGGTTATTCCTAATGCAATAGATTTGATTTCTTTCAGGGAAGATAATGAATTAAAGAAAACAGAAATTAAAAAAAAGTACAATCTGAAAGAAGATGATAAAATAATTCTCCTTGCGGGCAGGGTAGCTTCAGAAAAGAGTATAGATAAGAGTATAAAAGCCTTAGCAATAATTAA
Source organism: Candidatus Sediminicultor quintus (assembly GCA_001773955.1). GTDB lineage: Bacteria > Atribacterota > Phoenicimicrobiia > Phoenicimicrobiales > Phoenicimicrobiaceae > Sediminicultor > Sediminicultor quintus. The sequence continues at coordinate 37,571 of MEYH01000057.1, forward strand.
AAAGAGGAGCGTCGGTAAGGAAAAATTACTAATAGTAGGCAATGGCCCGGCTATGGATGAACTAAAACAGCTTGCTCGAACTTTAAAAGTAGAAGAAGATGTAATATTTGCAGGTGCGGTAAGCTATGAAGAAATTAAGCATTATTACAAGATGGCTTATGTATTTACTATTGCTTCTACAACAGAAACTTTTGGAATGGTAACAATAGAAGCCTTGGCTTCTGGAGTTCCTGTCTTGGCGGTTAAAGCTCCGGGAGCAGTAGATATTCTGACAGACGGACTGGACGGGCTGTTGGTTGATAACGATACCGAAAAATTTGCTGACGCCTTAGAAAATATTATCAGAGAGCCAGAATTAAGGGAAAGGCTCTCTCTGGGGGCATTAAAGACTTCTGAAAAATATAGTATTGATACAATTTCTGAAAGAATGTTAAATCTTTATCGGGAAGTAATCGAGACAAAAAAATCTAAAACCAAAGAGAAGAAAAATTTTATA
>MEYH01000058.1:0-4481 GCA_001773955.1 Candidatus Sediminicultor quintus
CCATATCCTGCTCCACCTATATACTTTCTTAAATCATCAAAATTTAAATTTTCTTCTTTAGCCTTCTTTTCATCAAGAAAAACTCTTAATAACTTTCCTGCATAACCATTAACCATTGATATATCCCCTTTTCATATTTTTATATTTCCCCTTGTAATCGATTAGCTATCTTATCAGGATATAAAAAGTAATATTCAAGTGGTACATTTTACTTGATCACAATTATTTCTTTTGTAAAATTATTTAGTACTTCAGGCCCCTCTACTCCAATTACGATGATATCTTCAATTCGTATACCAAATTTATTTTGCATATAGATACCTGGTTCTACACTAAATGCCATTCCTCTTTCTAGTATTTGTTTGTTTCCGGTCTTTATATAGGGTGCTTCATGAACACTAATGCCGATACCATGACCGGTTCTATTAAGAAAATATTGGCCATAACCTTCGCTTTTAATTATATCTCTTGATGCTTTATCCACATCTTCTGCTTTCACGCCTTGTTTTGCCGTCTCTTCTCCTGCTTTATTTGCCCTTAGAATAATATCATAGACCTTTTTTTCTTCATCTGTTATTCCACCTACAAATACTGTTCGGGAAATATCAGAGTAATAGCCTTTATATTTACATCCTAAATCCAAAATAATTATATCTTTCTCTTGAATTACTCTTGAATCTTCACAATAATGCGGCATTGAACTATTGGGGCCTGAAGCAACAATGGGCTCAAAAGATAAATCAGCACCTTTTTGCATAAATAACTCTTCTATCTTTTTCTTGATATCTCTTTCAGTTATGCCAGGGCAAATATAATCAATGGTTTCACCCATAACTTCATCAGCTAATTTTGCGGCTTTTCTTAATTTTTCTATTTCACCTTTATTTTTAATAACTCTAAGATTTTCTAGAATGTCGTGTCCGTTAATAAACTTCGCATTAAGTATTCCTTCAATATCAATTAAATCTATCCCTCTAATAGTATTATTGATAGCAATAGTTTTTCCATCCAAGTGATATTTCTTGCTTGTACTCCTTATTGCATCTAAAAAATTACCACTATCCTTCCACATGAAAATCTCCGTATCACTATCTAAATGTTTTCCCGCCTCTTCGAAATATAATTGAGGAGAAATGTGAAAGCATTTACCATTTGATAAAATAAAGAATGCCTGAAATCTTTCGCAGATACGAGGATTAAAGCCAGTTAAAAATTCCAAATCAATTGAAGGGCCAATCATCATAGCATCAACATTATTATTAATCATAATCTCACAAAGCTTATTACCATATTTTTTATTTAGCATTTTTTCTCTCCCAATTTATTTTTATATTTATTAAATAAGTACTATAAATTGTTATTTTGAAATAATAATTATCCAATTCAGTTTAATCAAAAAAACTGTCCTTTGGGTAAAGGAAGGTTTCTATAGTCGATAGTTAGTGATAATAAGTGACTATTAATACGAATCGCTTGTATGCCTAGGCATCAAGCCGCCTTCTAATCGCTTGAACTCTTTTGTTCCATGCGTGGAGTCCTAATGCTACCCCTATAACACCGTATGAGACAAAGGCTCTAAAAAATTCTCCTATCTGAGCATCTCCAAAAAGGTTGTTCCCGGCTTTAGGAGATACAATAAACAGCGTATGGAATAGAATTACACCCAGAATTGCCTGTCCGCTGGTTGCCTTGGTAACTGACGCTCCTCCCAAAAGTATGGCAGCAATAGAGAATGTAGCAATCGAAACATGACTTCCATAAGTTGATAGGGTCCCTATATTCTGCAGAAAAATAATCTGTCCCCATGCGGCAAATACTGTGGATATAATCATGGCGATTGTTCTTGTTCTATCAACATCTACCCCTGAAATCTTGGCAATCTCCATATCATGTCCGACTGTTCTGAAATCCTGTCCCATTTTGGTTTTCATAATTGATACGTTAAACCACCACAACGCAGCTATAAACAAAGTAGTGATAATAGGAAGTTTAACGTTTATCAGTATTGATCCTGTCATAATAACATATAAGCTTACTGCAAGAATTGCTGCCGTTATTATCAGTTGGGTAATAAATTTGAAATTATCGATGCTCTCGGGAATTTTTTTCCTTTTCAAATAATAATCTATGCAGATAACTATTATAACCAATGCAGCTATTCCTGCTAAAACATAAAACAGGGGATACCACAATACATTATCAAGGGAATATTTAAGTCCCGTAGCAGTTGTAAGGTCTATGGTATTTCTGACGCCTATACCTCTACTCAGTACAAGATCGGGATTCCTAAGGGGTATTAATGTTCCAACCAGAAAAAGAAGAATAAATTGATATACTCCATTGGCAAAGAATCCCGCAATCATACTTGAAATCATTTCCTGACCCTTAGTTCTATTAAGCAGTATAGCGATAAATATACCAAAAATAATCGCTATGGGAGTTGCCAGTAAAATACACATCATAAATCCGGGGAAACCAGAAATCTTAAAGTGAGTTACAGCAATTATCGCAAATTGTCCCGCCATAGCCCCAATGACTATTCCGAAGTTGAGACCCAGACCGGCTATTACCGGTATAATAAGGGAAAGGACCATGAAGGAGTTTCTTGTTACCCTTTTCAGTAATGTATTCATTATAAATAACAAGGGCAGCTCTGAGAAATAGACTCCAGCCAAACAGATAATAATGAACAGAAGTGGCACACTGCTGTCAAATAGAAACTTCTTGATACTATTAGACGTATTAGTTTTATTTGTTTTAGTAGTTTTGGCCTCGTTAACTCCAGCCATTATACTCCCCCCCCATCTTAGTGAGTGCATATAGTATTATTCCATTCTGCACTATCATTCTGAGCACCTCTGATAGATTCCCTTCGGGAAACATTTGGTTAGCTACTGGTAAAGCAACCGTTAATAAACCCTGGAATAAAAAGGTTCCTATAAGCACATGGGATATTTTCACCTTTGAAGTGGAAGCCCCACCAATCAAAACTGCAGCGACAGCCGGGAAAGCCATATAAAGGGGAGCCAAATACAATTGCAGATAACCAAAGCTAAGTGAATATACTATAATACCAACAGCTCCTATAATCGTTGACAAAATTGTCCCCACAACTCTGTTCTTATCCACATTTATGCCCGATGCAACAGCAAATTTTGGATTGGCCCCTGCTATATTCATCTCAATTCCGCTTTTACTCCTTGAAAAAAGCCAGACAAGCCCACAACAGCCGAAAAAGAAAAGCAGCAGTCCTGTGGGAATATAAACCCCACTAATGCTAAATCCCCACACCCTGTTAAGCACCTCTCCGAAGGATGAATCCAGTGAAACTGTAACCCTTAACCCCTGTCCAATAGGCCATCTCATTTCTGGATGTGTAAAGGGCAGTGTTACCCAGCCAATCTGCATAAAAGAAACAATCGAAAAACCAGTATATGTAGCCACCAGCATCTCAGAACCTTTTATTTTGTTGAGAAGTATCCCGTATACCCACCCCGATAATATCGCAAAGGGTAATGAAATAAGCACTGCGGAGATGAAACCGTAACCGAGGGCTGGTGAAGTCAACCCAAATTCGATTGTCAAAAGGCTGCCTAATAATCCACATATTATGCCTATAGGCAATGCAAAGTTTGGACCGGTACCAGATTGTATGGACGGCACCATAGCCAGAGCCAGGATACCAAACATACCAAACCTTCTTATCACATCAGAAGCCAGTAAGCTGACTGGCAGCCCAATAACAATTGCCGTTATGCAAATGCCAATAAAGAGCGCTGTAATTATAAGCCTCGGAAGACCAAACATATTTAAATATTTCTTAATAACTTCAATCATAATTATATGGCCTCCTTACTTTGCATCTTTCGATATTCTCCTGCCATCATCAATCCAAAGTTCCTATCGCTATCGCTGGGTTTAAGGATGCCCTCAACTTTTCCACCCGAAATTATCGCTATCCTATCGCATATGGTACGCAGCTCGACTAATTCACTGGAGGTCATAATTATGGTCATTCCCAATTCCTTATTTAGTTTTACCAGCAAATCAAGAACCAGTTTTTTTGCTCCAATATCTATCCCCCGGGTGGGCTCGGACACAAACAGTACCTCGGGGTCTAAGGTTAACGCCCTGGCAACGCAGACCTTCTGCTGATTGCCTCCACTGAGCTGTCTTGTCAACTGTTGGGGTCTCATGCACCTTATGTCCAACTTCTTTATCATTTTATCTGCATGTTCTCTAATCCCCTTGCTATCTATTTGGTTAAAAAAACCAATTCTTTTCAAATACTTATCTTTAACCTTCATAGTGGTAACTGCAATATTGAGTTCTACTGAAGAATCTAATAATAACCCTACCCCTCTTCTATCCTCCGAAACAAAAGCAAGACCCTTATTTAATGCATCTTTGGTATTGTTAGGGTTCAGCTTTTCACCTTTAAAGAAGACTTCACCTTTACTCGGATAAAGTCCCATTATTCC
>MEYH01000058.1:4509-8057 GCA_001773955.1 Candidatus Sediminicultor quintus
GCAAGCCCGCCAATACCAAATATTTCGCCTTTGGCAATTTCCAAATCTACGCCATTAACCTTTTCTCCGGGCATATCAACACTTAAATTTTTTATTTCCAGAATGACTCCTTTATCTCCCTGACCCTCCGTTTGTTCAGATTTGCTGGTTATATCTATTTTTCTTCCCACCATTATTTCGGCAAGTTCTATTACATTTGTATCTTCTTTTTTTCTGGCGGCCGCCAACTCGCCATCCCGTAGTACTGTGATATTATCCGCCGCCTGTAAAACCTCACTCAACCTGTGGGTTATGAAAAGGATGGCTATTCCTGTCGCTGCCAATCTTCTCATGGCAGCTATAAGATTATCTGCTTCGCTTTCGGTAAGCACCGCAGTGGGTTCATCAAATACCAGAAGCTTGAGCCCGGTTTTATCAATCTCCCTGGCAATTTCTATAAACTGCATATATCCCACAGGAAGACCTGCCACCATTACCCATTCATCAATACCAAGTCCTATCCTGCTCAGGGCTTTTCTTGCATCTTCACCCATAGCCCTGGTATTCAGGGTTTTTAATCTTTCATTTTTGGATAATCTACTTACAAAATTATCCTTTGTAATTTCTCTGTTGAGTTTTATATTTTCAGTAATGGTAAAATTAGGTATGAGCATAAACTCCTGATGTACCATACCAATGCCCATTTTCATTGCTTCAAATGGCGATTTTATGTCTACTTTCTTATCGTCTATATAAACTTCACCTGTAAACCCACCTGTAGAATGTATCACCGGCATGCCAAAAAGCACATTCATTAGGGTTGATTTGCCAGCACCATTTTCTCCAATAAGTGCGTGTATTTCTCCAGGCTTAACTGATAAATCCACTCCCTTTAGAACCTTATTTCCGGAATACTCCTTTCGGATATTCTTCATTTGCAATACATACTCTATTGCCATTCGGTCACCACCTTCTAAATTCAAACAAAAGGTAAGGTTGCCTTTTACAGCAACCTTACCTTTTCTATCTTTGGTTGTCTGTTTCAGTTTATCCTAGAAAGTAAGGAAATCAAGCAATATGACGTAATAGTTGTCATATGTGACGCCGCCTTCTTCTAATTTAGTCAGGTTAACGTCAACACCGGAATATTCCTTAAATTTCTCCATTAGTTTAGGAATATTCATTTTTTCTTCGAATTCTCCATCAATCCAAGCCTTGGCGTATTCTGCCGAGCCTTCGATAAACATCATGGAAACAGGTACCGGCCATGTGGAGGTTCTTCCAGTCATTCCCTTTTCTGCCATAATTCTTGTGATCTCACCTACTACATAATCTATATCCCCTTGCTTATCTTCAGGTATTCCTATATTTAAAGCCGATGGGAAACCATGGTAGGGTGATGGGCAGCAGGGCTGCGGATAAATAGCACCAGTAGACACTACAGCACTAATTAGCGGCACCTGCATTGCGCAGTTTGTGCTGAAGAAGGCTGTATCCTTACCGTACTTCGCAACCATTCTTGGAACATCCTCAAGAATATACTGCTGTGCTCCTGATACTCCGGCATCGCCGGTGGGATCGGGAGCTGTAGCATCTACAAACTCAAGACCAATTCTTGCGCACTCTTTCTTCATTAGCTCCCTTCTTCCGGAAAGAAGAGGGTAGGACATATGTCTCGGGAATGAATAGTGAACAAAAACTTTTGCTCCCTGAGCCTTAGCCTGGGCCGGTATCGCATAACCCATCCCCATCTCATCCAACTGCAGTACTATATCAGCTCTGGCTGATATAACCGGCGGGTCATCCTGAGGCTGTCCTGCTATGATAAGAAGGTCGTCCCTTATTTCCTTCACACTGTCTATACCAGGTGATGTACCCGGAACTGCCTGAACAATAATCAACGCTTTTACATCCGGGTCTGAAGCCATACTTACCAGATTGGCTATGGTAGTTTCCTGCTCATCCATAAACTTATCCGGGAAAGTCATATGAATTACATGTTCCGGCCCGTATTTAGCGAGAATATTTTGTGCTGCCCTGTACTCTTCCTCGTTTTGCACAACTGTGTTAGTCATGATACCTATTTTCCAGTTGCCCTGTCCTAACGTTGAAAATGTTGCCAAAGACAAGAACATTACTACTACTAATACTAATAATGTAATTTTGTTAAATTTTTTCATTTTTTCCCTCCAATAAAATTTCTATTTTTTAGAGATTCATAAGCCCCATTGTGTAACTTTTTAAGCTTTCATCACCTTCCTTTTTTACTATTACCCGAAATCTGCGTCTAAAATATTTACACAGATTTTTTGCTAAATTCATCTAAAATCCTCATAAATTTCAAGATGAATCTGCAAATCTACATTCAAATTCTACATTTTTCTTTACTGCCCGCCAAGGAAACTTTTATTTTTATCTTTTCTCCGTTAAAAACGGTAAAACTATTAAAAATAATCTAAGTCTTTTAGAAATTTATCAAATTATTTAAGTAACTAATAATACCTCAAGAAACAATCTCTGAAAGTATGGAATTTTTCACGCGTTCTAAATGTAGAATTAAAGTAGTAGCAACTAAATCTTCCTCATTTTTTTCTATGGCTTCTATTATAGAGAGGTGTTCTTCTATTGATTCTTTAAAAGAATAATTTTTCAAAAACAAATTTATAAACCAGTTAGTGTGATTTTCAAAATTATCTAAGATACCAATAAGCTTTTTATTCCTACATTTTTCGTTTAATAATTTGTGAAACCTTTCATCTATAACAAAAAATCGCATTCTATTTTCTTTGTTTTCTGGTTTTGCCATGAGCGTTATAAATTCTTTTTTAATCTCTTTTAACTTAGACCTTGAGATTCTAGACAAGGATTCCTTAGCTGCAAACGGTTCAAGTAATTCCCTAATTATAGATATGTCTTTTACTTCTTGAACAGTAATATTAGAAACCGCGGTCCCTCTGCGCGGAATAATAGTAACGAAACCTTCTTCTTCTAGTCTGTTCAAGGCTTCACGGATAGGACCTCGACTTATATGCATACTTTCAGAAAGTTTTTCTTCGGCTAAAAATAATCCGGGTTTAAGATTTCCTCCTATAATCTCTAATTTTATAACTTGGTAAGCTTTATCTTTAAGAGATAACATTTTTTCTATATTTTTAAAATATTTTACCAAGACTCTAAATTACCTTTCTTGTAATCTTTGAATTTATTATATCTAATTAATTACTAATATGTCAACAATTTGTTGACACGTTACTTTAAGTTTCCCACTTAAAAAACCTTCCCTTGCTCGTTAATCAATTCGAGATCTTCGACACGATTACAGCACAATTCGGAATAAGTCGGAGTAGCCATTGCAGCTTCTCCCCGCTCTCCTACAATAAACTCTCCTTCGTCGATATAGATGGTCTTATTTTCCAGTTGTCATAATTATTATATCTTAATTCAACTACTCCCTATCTATTTTTATACCAAACCTTGTCAAAGGACCGTCCCCTGACAAAGTTGAATGATTTTTTGAGCAATTTTCTCGGGAGTAAAACCGAAATAATCAGCTAACTGTTGGGCTGGGG
>MEYH01000059.1:0-506 GCA_001773955.1 Candidatus Sediminicultor quintus
ACTTACGATATCTTCAATCTTAAAATCGTTTTCTTTTTTTAAAGTAGTTAACAATTGTTTAGTTTTTTCTATAATTTCTTCTTTGCTATTTTTATCAACAGTTATAGCTCCTCTTATTCCTCTTACCAGCATACTCTCACCTCTTTTTTCGTGTCAAGGGACGGTTCTTTGACACAATTTGCATTCTTTGCGGGCTCGATTCATCGAGCCCCTACTTTTTAACCATAACCTCTTATAAAATAAAAAAGGCCATAGGAATTTAAAAAACCTATGACCTTTATATATAAGGATATAAAGATGTCACAGGCATAAAACCGAGGTCTATGCCTGTGACATCTTATTTTAGACTTTTAAGATGTTAAGGCATAAACATCGGTGGTAAAATAGTAATAGTAATAAAAACCAAAGGAATTTATCAATTTAGTAAATTCTCTATTTATTGCCACCTTGTCTACTCCTTAACATTTTTTAAGATAATAGCATACTCTTTCGTCTCTGTCAAATAA
>MEYH01000059.1:579-8118 GCA_001773955.1 Candidatus Sediminicultor quintus
AGGCGAAAAATAATCTGCTGTATTTTTACCTTATTTGCTGCAGCCATTAACCTAGCAATATATTCAAAATCAACTTCTTTATCGGCATAGACTTCAATGCCTTCTGAAAATTTAGTATGTTTTTCTTTCAGATAATCCTGCAACATGTCCCAAGAAATATTTTCATTCCCAGCATAAATCATCCCAGTTTTATCAAGATATAAATTTACCACATCTTTTTCTATAGATGTTTCCATATCTACTTGTGGTAACTGAATCGTTGCTCGAACCTCATTTATATCTAAGGTGGAAGCAACCATAAAGAAAATTAATAAAAGGAATACTATATCGATAAGCGGTGCCATATTCATTTCCATATCCAGTTTTTTAATCTTGTACTTGCGCATGTCTATCACCTAATTTCTGAACATAATGAATTAATTCTAATTCCCTTTTTTCCGTATGTTTTACCACATGCTCCAACTTATTCATAAAATAATAATAGGCAGCCAAAGCAGGAATAGATATGCTTAATCCAAAAGCTGTAGTTATTAAAGCTTCAGATATACCCTGGGCTAATTGTTGAGACTCAACATTCAAAGATAAAAAATGAAAAGTCTTTATCATGCCAGTTACGGTTCCTAATAACCCCAATGAGGGGCTCATCTTCCCGATAAAATGCAGCATAGGCAAACGTCTTTCCATTCTGGGAAATACAATCATTTTTAACTCTTCCATTTCTCTTTCCATCTCGGTATAACCCTTTTCCCAGGCAAGAATCCCGTTAAATAAAATACGATACATAGGATTATATGGTTTCTTTAATAATTTCATAGACTCCGAGATTTTCCCATTTTTCAGATTTTGCTTAACTTGTTGCATAATTTTTTCCGGAATTTCCCGTCTTATTCTACTAAAATAAAAAAACCGTTCTATAATAATAGCCAGGGCAATAACCGAGGCAACCAAGAGAGGATAAATAACAACTCCTCCCTGTTCAATTAGCACCTTCATTATTGATACCTCTTTCTAAGTTTATTCCAATTTAAAAACAACAGGGATTAATACCCAACTATCTCTTTCTTTATTGTCAAATTGGGCTGGTTTAAATTTCCACTGAAAGACAGACTCCATTGCAGCCTGATCAAAATCCTGATAACTGGAAGGGCTATCTATTAACGCTTCAATAACATTGCCTTCATTATCAACCAATACCCTTAATTGAACCTGTCCTTCAATCTCTCTTCTTCGTAAATTATCAGGATATTTTGGCGGATAAAAAGAAATAATTTTTGGTGCAATCACCTGACTAGCCTCAAAATCGGATTGCGTTAAATCAAGAGTAGAATTTTTTTGATAATTTTCACTACTTTGAGTTTTTTCTTCTCTCTGTTCTGGTTTTTTTGCTACCTGAATCGGTTCTTCATCTTTATTTTCATGTGAAATGTAATCATCTGCCTCCTGAGTATCATCTTCCTCCTGAATAATTTGTTCATCATCTTGTTCTATTAGTTCATTATTTTGGAATATTTCTTGTTTATTAGATATTTCTGTTGTTTCCGATAAATTATCCTCAGCCTTTTGGACATTACCTTCCTTAACATTTTCCATTTGAGCTTTCTTTTGCTCAACTATCTCTTTCTCTTCTGAAATGATCTCTGAAGCCACACTATCATCTTTAAGATATTGATTGATGCTTTCCTCAACAGGCTGAGAAAAAGAATTCGAGGCAAAGAATTCCACCCTGGCAGAAATAATTGTCTGTCCCTTTTCCTCCTGATAATCCCACCTAACCGATATATCAGAAAAAATATTCATTACCCAAAGATGAAATAATAATGAAATGATTATGGCAATAAAAAATGTTTTATTATTCATTTTCCCTACGAGTATCCATCCCTGTCTTGTTTAAATTAAAAATGAGTACTGACTCCCACTAAAAATGTTCTTCTCTCAATAGGATAGCCGCTGACTAATTCAGGCTGTTGATCCAGCAAGTTCTTGATAGAAAAGCTAAAGGTTATTTTTTGCTTGTTCTCTTTATTGATAGTGATATTCTTTGATACATTTGCATCAAAGAGATAATAACTCTCCAGATTATCCGGTCGACCTGCTACCATATATCCGTCTAAATTGACCGTAAAATCATCTTCATTTTCTCCAAACTGATTCAAATAAGTCAACCCAAAACCGTATTTATGCTTTGGTTTTAATTGGCTGTCTGTATCAAGATCTACGGCATCCAGATAGGTATAGTTCAGATTACCAATGAAGTTTTCGTTAAATTCTTTCTTTACGATAACCTCTATTCCGTCAACACGTGCCGAACCGATATTGGAAGGCCGCCAAACTCCTTCATTGTCAGCCGCCCAATTAATCAATTCATTAACATTTTTACGAAAAATATTGAATTCAGCCTTAGTATCACCTTTTTTGTTGATAAAACGCATTCCGGCTTCATAAGCCCAGGCAGTTTCGGGAAATAGGTCGGGGTTACCGCCTACATAACCATCTTCCGGCCAGTAAAGGTCATTATAAGTAGGAGTCCGATAGGCACGACCGACAGAGGCATGGAAACTTAGTTCATCCTGTAAGCGATAAGAAATTCCTATACGGGGATTAAATTGTCCACCAAAGATTTGATGATAATCATAGCGCATCCCTGCTGTTATATTCAGTTTCTCTAACTCTGCCGGTTGCCAGACATCCTGGATAAAGAGTGCGCCATTCAAATCCTGCTGATTTCCGATATCTGTGCTATCTATCCAATTATGTTTTATCTCTGCACCCCAGGTAAGAGTATGGTCACTACCGGATTCCTCTTTGCTTCCTATACTAAAATCATAACGAGTACTGTCAAAAGAAATCCCGGTGGTATGAGTTTTATGAATACTGGCACCGGTATGACCCCATTCATCCGGATTATCATAATAAATCCGGTGAAAATCATCCCAGGCAATTATATTGATATCTCTATCTTCTTCTCTTTTTTGCCATTTTAAATTTAGGTTGAAATTCCGGTCATTTTGCTCTGCATTGGGAGTAGGATAGTCAATTGAACCTGGTAGCCCTCTTTGATAATCATGATAACGAATGGTTAACTCAAGATCAGTCTGCTGGTCTATCTCTTTGGATACTTTACCCATCAAAGAGATTTTATCTAATTGACTATTTTCCCGGTCACCTTCTGTTTTGTAATACTCACCGGTAAAATAATAACCTATATCATCACTTCTGTTCTGATAAGAACCTAGATATTTCTGAGTATTATAGCTCCCATAATAAACTCCTGCTGTTCTCTTTTTTTCATCTCCTGCTCTATTGGTAATAATATTGATCACGCCACCCAGGGCATTCGCTCCATAGAGGGCAGAAGCCGGTCCTCGGTAAATTTCAATCTTTTCAATCATATCTGCCGGAATCATACCCAGGTCTATTTTGCCAGTTTGCGGATCATTGGCTACCTGTCCGTCTATCATGATTAAGACCTGTTCCGGTGAAGAGCCCCGGATACTGACAGATTTAATATCTCCGGGAGATCCATAATCAACAATTTCAATTCCGGCTATATCTCTGATAATTCCAGCCAGGTTTTCCGATTTAGAAGCAGCAATTTTTTCTTTAGTTATAATCTCCACACTGGCTACTGAGTTCAGTAACTCTTGCGGATATTTAGAGGCAATAATCACTTTCTCTTCCAATGTAAAAAGAGACTCCTGTAGCTCAGTAGCAAAAACATTACTCCAAAAAAGAGGCATATTGATGAAAATAAATAGTAAAATAATAATTAAATAGAATTTTCTCGACATCGTTATTCTCTCCTTCTTCAATATTAATAATCTTTCTCAAAAAAACTTTTTTCAACTATCCCCCCTTCTTTCTTATAGTCAAATAAAAAAGCTGCCTCCTCTTTCAAGAAGGCAGCTCAATAAACTTACCAAAAATTAGTTTATCCCTACTCTCCCTCTATGTCGGAGGTCATCTAAGCAGACAATCATGGCAAGTCTTCTGGCTCCCAGCCCCTTTTGATATCATCCTTCCCACCTACTGGGTAGTGAATGATACCGGGATTATGCTGGTTACAGATGCGACAACAGCAACGGCTTTGCACCGTTTTCCTTATTAATCACTTCTGAACCATAATTGATAAAAACTCTATTTGATTGTTTTTTATTAGTCTAACATAAAATAAAATGAATCACAATATTTTTAACTAACAATAAAATATAGTATCGAGCATATAGTATTAAGTATCGAGTTAAGAAAAGGGAATAAAAGATTGAAAAAGTTTACACTAACATTCGTATTTAGGAACAGCTGCTTTTCTTAATCTCTCCATGATAGCCAGACCCAAGCCTCGCTCTTCTAATCCTTCGGTAATAATAATATCAAATCCATCTTTATCAAAACTTCTTAAAATAGCGAAGAGATTTGCCGCACATCTCTCTAATTCAGCACCCTTACCTATAATCTTAACCTCAAATCCATTATATTCGTTTTGATTTTCTTCTTTAGCCATTATCCCCACTTTAAATCCTTTTCCCTTATATTCAGAAGCCAACTGACGAACTTCTTCTACCTCGGATTCCCCTTTTTCTTCCACTAAAATTAGTTTTGCTTGAGGAGAATAATGGCTGTTTAGCATTCCGGGAGAACGAAAAACTTCTTCTAATTCCTTACTTATTTTTACCTGGCCAATTACTTCTTTTAATTTTTCCACTGATATCCCCCCTGCCCTCAGTACCCGTGCTGGTTTAGTAGTTATATCCAGGACGGTGGATTCCACTCCTACTTTTGTTTTTCCACCATCAATAATCATCTCTATTTTACCGTCTAGATCGTCGACGACATGCTGGGCATTAGTAGGACTTGTCCTTCCAAAAAGATTGGCACTGGGAGCAACGATAGGAGTTTGGGCTTCTCTGATTAAACTTAAGGCGATATTATCAGCAGGCATTCTTATGGCAACCGTATCTAAACCGGAAGTTACAATATCTGAAACTAACTCAGATTTTCTAAGGACTAAAGTGAGGGGACCAGGCCAAAATGCTTCAGCTAATTTTAAAGCTACCGGAGGAATCTTTTTAGATAATCTATATAATTCTTTAATATCGGCAATATGAGCAATTAAAGGATCATTAAATGGCCTTCCTTTGGCTTGAAATATCTTCGCAACCGCTTTCTCATTGAGGGCATCTGCCCCCAATCCATAGACTGTCTCAGTAGGAAAAGCCACCAAGTTACCTTTTTTTATTTCTTCTGCAGCTATTTTTATCTTGGCAAAATCTATTCTTTGGGGATTTATTACTAATATTTTGGTTTTCATTTTAATATTTTTAATATTTTGTATCTTAATATTCCTATAGGAACTTCAATCTCAACTTCTTCTCCTTCCTGGTGACCTAAAAATGCCCGTCCCAAGGGAGAACTTATAGATATCTTGTTATGAGTGAAATCTATTTGGTCATCCGGTACAAAGATATATTCAATTTCTTCCCCAGAACCTAAATTCTTCAGCTTTAGAGTTGTGCCGATACCAATCCCCTCTGAATAACAATTCTCTTCTACTACTTTTGCCCGACTTAACTTCTGTTTTAACCTAACAATATTTATTTCGTTCATACGCTGAGCTTCTGAGGCTATATTATACTCTGCATTCTCGCTTATATCTCCGTATTCTAATGCCCGGCTAATGTCTTCTTGTATCTCTTTTCTTTTTGCTGCCTCTAAATGCTTTATTTCTTCTTTTAAATTCTTCAAGCCTTCTTTGCTTAAAAAAATCTCGTTATTGTTCACTTTTATCCCTCTTTTATCTTTTCAATTGTACCGTTTGATTCAATCTTTCTCTTCAACTTTATCAATATAATTTTAGTTATTTTAATTCTCTTTTATGAATTACTGTTGATATTAAAAAAAGCAGGTAGGTAGTTCCTGCTCAAATTCAATCTATATTTTACTTAAAAATATTGGTAGCGCAAGGGGGAATTGAACCCCCGTTTGCTGATTGAGAGCCAGCCGAATTAACCACTATTCGATTGCGCCAATAATCACTAACGACTAATTTTATAATGGAATGGCTGAGGGAGGTGGGGTCGAACCACCGCTCCCAGATCCAGAGTCTGGTGTCCTACCACTAGACGATCCCTCAACCCTATAATAATCTTTTCTTATTTTATTTTATACTAAATCGTGTTATTTAAAAAGTTTAATTAATTATTTTTTCACTTCTTCTATTTTTTCTATAGCTTCTTTTAAACGTTTAACTGTTTTGTCCTGACCTAATACTAACATTAATTCAAACAAACCAGGACCTACTTTTTTACCACTGAGAGCAACCCGAGTAGGATGGATTATTTTGCCGCTTTTTATTTGCAAAGAAGAGGCAACTTCTCTTACTGCATTTTCAATACTTTCTTCATTCCAACATTCAAGGGCAGAAAGCTTTTCCTTTAAAGTCTGCAAAATACCTGGTACACCTTCGTCGCTTAATACGCTGTCAAAAGCCTGGGGTTCAATATCTATTTTATCTACAAAAAAATAATCCGCATAGTCGATAAACTGAGAAAAATTTTTAATCCTTCCCTGCATCAATTTTACCACTTCTTTTATGTATTCATTTTTTGCCGGAGGAAGACCTTCTTCATTTTCAATATAATTGGCCTCCTTAAGAAAAGGAAGAAGCATTTTAGTTAGGGAGTCGATAGACATATTCTTCAAATATTCACTATTAAACCAATTTAGCTTTTCCATACTAAAAACAGCTGCATGTTTGGAAATTTTATCTAAACTAAACTCTTTAATTAATTCTTCTTTTGTGAATATCTCCCTTTCGCCGCCGGAAGACCAGCCTAAATGAGTAATATAATTCACTACTGCCTCTGGGATATAACCCATCTTTTTATATTCCATAACCGAAGTAGCTCCGTGACGTTTACTCAGCCTGGTGTGATCTTCTCCCATAATCATAGGGATATGAGCAAATTTTGGTACATCAAATCCCAGGGCTTCATATATTACTATCTGTTTAGGAGTATTAGAAATATGGTCATCTCCTCTCATAACGTCGGTAATCTCCATTAAGGCATCATCAATGACTACCGCATAATTATAAGTAGGAATTCCGTCTGATTTCATAATTACAAAATCACTTAACAGTCCGCCGTCAAAAGTCACTTCCCCCCTTAATAGGTCATTAAAGGCAATTTCCTTGGTAGGAATTTTAAGTCTTATTACCGGTTTTCTACCTTCTGCTTCATATCTTTTCTTCTCCTGCTCACTAAGGTAAAAACAATGTCTATCATACTTAAGAGATTCATTTTCTCTTGTCTGCTTTTCTCTACCTTTAGCCAGATCTTCTCTGGTACAGTAACAGGGATACGCTTTTTTATCTTTTAAAAGTTTTTCCGCATATTCCTGATAAATGTGTAGGCGCTTCATCTGATAATAGGGAGCATATTTCCCGCCTTTTCCGGGTCCTTCATCCCAATCCAAACCCAGCCATTTCATACCTTCCAGTATCACATTTACTGCTTCTTCAGTAGACCTTACTTGGTCGGTATC
>MEYH01000060.1:0-654 GCA_001773955.1 Candidatus Sediminicultor quintus
AACCAAGAATTCAATAATTTAAAAATTGATACCCTATTGGGGGAAAAATTATTAAAAGAAAATAAAATGATTCTTAATAATTCTGCAGTTATCGCTGAACATGGAATAACTGTTCTGCTCCCTTATATTAAAAATTATTTCCCGGAAACTAATATTTTGCCCATTCTGATACCTGCTGATATTACTAAAGAACAAGTAGAACAATCGGTAAAAACAATTGATGAAAATACCCTTCTTGATACTATTGTTCTTGCCAGTGTAGATTTTTCTCACTATCTTCCTTCCCAGGCAGCTGATTTTCATGATACAAAGAGTATCCGAGTTTTATTAAATTTTGAGGAAGAAAATTTTAAAAACATAGAGGTTGACTGCTGGCAAGCCCTGTATGCAGCCAGACTTTTTGCTAAACTACGGCAGAAAGAAGTCCCTCGCATTATCGCTCATAAAAATTCTACTGATTTTTTAAATTTAGAATTAGAAGAAACCACTTCCTATTTTAGTGTAGTCTTTGGAGAGAAAAAAACTGAGGAAATTTTTTCTGGCTCAACCGTTGAAGCTTTTACCGAGGGAGCTAAAACTATTCTATTGGCAGGAGATATTATGTTAGATCGAGGGGTAGAAGATTTGGTGAAGCAAAACAGTATTTATTATCCT
>MEYH01000060.1:663-7852 GCA_001773955.1 Candidatus Sediminicultor quintus
ATCGGCCATTTCTTAAGGGGGATAGATATTATTTTTGGAAATTTAGAAGGTCCTGTAGTAAATAATCCCCTAAAATTTCCAGATAATTCTTTAAAATTTGCCTTTAACCCGGAAGTAATTAAAGGGGCTTCCTGGAGTAATTTCAATTTGTTTTCCCTGGCCAATAATCATACTCCGGATATGGGAAAAGAAGGATTGGAAGAAACAAAAAAGTGGTTAAGAAAATATAAAATAGCTTTTGTAGGTGATCCTCTTTCGGTTAGTTCGGATAATCTTAATTCTTCTTTTATTAGGGATAATATAACTTTTTTTGCTTTTAATCAAATTTTTCCCTTTATTCATAAAGAAGAAGAGATGATTAAAGCAATAAAAACAGTCAAATCTTTAAATCCCGATAATTTTTTAATCATAAGTATGCATTGGGGTGAAGAATATAAATTAATCAACTCTCCTGCCCAACAAAAGTTAGCCCATAAAATAATTGAAGCAGGAGCAGATTTAATTATTGGCCATCACCCTCATGTCGTACAGAACATTGAAAAATATCAGGGAAAACTTATCTTTTATTCTTTGGGAAATTTCATTTTTGACCAATATTTTTCTCCCGATACTCAGCAGGGTTTAGCAGTAGGATTAGAAATTTATCCTGACAGACTGGCCTGCCGCCTTTTCCCCCTTCAAATTAATTTAAGCCAGCCTGTCTTAATGAAACAGAATAAAGCAAGCGAATTTTTAATACAATTAGCTAAACGCTCAGATGATAAGTTGGTAGATGAAATAAATGGTGGTATAATAACAATCGAAAGGTGATGGTAATCATGTTAAATTTATTTTATAAATTAAATTTTAAAAATATAAAAAGACAAAATAGTATCCATTTATTAAAAATCATTTTAGTTTTTTTAATCTCTATTACCTTCTTCACTTGTGCGGGTAATGCCTTGAGCGGAGTGATCCTATCCAAAAAATTAATTGAACCGGATGATATGCTGCTGGAAGAATTAGAAGTTGCTCCCAGCGTTCCTGCCTATCCCTTACCTTTGAACATTACAAATATTAATAATTTCCAAAATTTTTCTGAAAAAATAATACTTAGTTCTGAAGCCCTTTCTCTCTTAAAAAAGAATGGTTTCGTAGTTATCCCTACTCCTCTTGATATTGGAGAGCAAGAAATTTTCCTTATGTCTTCCCGCCAGAATGCTTACCCTAAAGATGATTTCGTAGCTTATTATAAAGCTATGGGAGAAATAGATTTGCCCATTTTTATCACCACCGATTCTCTTTTGCATTATTATCATATCTTCTTCGATACTACCTTAATGAAATTAGAAAGAGACCTCTTCTACCAAGATATATGGGCAGTAAGTAAATATTTATTAGAAGAATCTCTGAAAGGATATCATAAAAGCAGCGGGGATTTAAAAGAAGCAGCCAAAAGGAACGCAGCGTATCTTTCCGTGGCTTTAGAACTTTTAAAACCAAAGATAAATCAGATGATGAGTGAGGAAACTTTAAGAGAAGAATATTGTGTCCCCGAGATGGACACCAAATACTGTGAAATGATGATTGCTGGAGTAAAAGAATATTACGGGGATAATGCCAGTTATAAATATTTTAGCCAAACAGAATTTGACCAATATTATTTTGAAGTCCCCGATTCGGTAAAAAGTCTGGTAAAAAAAGAAATAGAGCTAATTGAAAAACATCAGGGCTGGGAATATTCCCCAATATTTATTTATCAGGAAGATTATTCCCAATATATCCCCCGAGGTCATTATACTAAATCAGAAAAACTTAAGAATTACTTTAAAGCTTTAATGTGGTATGGAAGGATGACTGCTTTGATTGAAGGCTCTCCTTCCTTGTCTCCGGGAGAATCAATGTGCAGCGGCAATGTAGGAGGGATTATCTCCGAATATGATGCCCATATCCAAACATTACAGGCATTTTTGTTGGCAGGGAAATTTATGAGCTGCCAAAATCTGCAGGAAAGATGGAATCGGATTTATGCCATCACCTCTTTTATGGTAGGATTTTCTGATGACTTAGGACCATATGAATACGGTGAAGTGCTTCAGCAAGTATTTTCTGAAAAAAGTAGCATAATAGATTCGGAAAGATTGAATGAAAAATATAGCCAATTAAAAGAAGTTATTGGAAATTATCCTTATAATCCTAAAATTTACAGTGGATTGGGTGCCTGTGAATTACTGATGCCCTGTCCTCCTCTTAGTGAAAAAGAGACTCAAGACTTAAAAATTCAAGCAAGGGAATTACTTAAGCAAACAAAAGGTTTTAGGATGATGGGACAAAGATTTACCCTGGATTCCTGGTTGTTTTCTGAAATTGTCTCACCTTACAGCGGAGAGTATGACGGTCCAAAATTGCCATTGCCTACTGAGGAAAAACCTTTTACCTTCAGCTGGGATGATGATTATGAAGAATTCAGAAATAACCGGCCGTTTACCTGGGTAAAAACAGATGTGGAGGCTTGTCCTCCCCCGGCAACCAGAGAAGTCCGGGGATTTCCGCGAGGGTTGGATATTATGGCTTTGTTGGGTTCTCAAAGAGCCTGGGATATTTTGGAATCTTCCGGGGATACCCAGTATACCGATTACCAGAAGAAATTTTCTGAACTGAAAATTTTTATAGATTCCCTTACCAAAGAAGATTGGTCTAAAAATCTTTATCTAAATTGGCTTTATGTGTTAAAATCCATGAATAGTGAATTCGGTGAAGGTTATCCTACTTTTATGCAAACCGAAGCCTGGCAGGATAAAGAGCTGAATACTGCCCTGGCTTCCTGGGCTCAATTAAGGCATGATACTATTTTATATGCAAAGCAAAGTTATACTATGGCTGAACGGGGTGGTTTATTTCGACCTCCGGTGGTAGGTTATGTAGAACCGGTACCGGAATTTTATTCCCGACTTTTAGCCCTAACCAAGATGACTAACCAGGGATTTAAGAATTTAATTCCTCAAGAAGAATTAGAAAAGTTAATGATAGAGTCAGGTCTTAATAGATTTGCAGAAATATTAAGTAAGCTGCTTGATATCTCTAAAAAAGAGTTGGAAAACACTCCATTAAATGATAATGAGTACAGTTTTATCGAAAACTTCGGCAGTATCTCTGAAGATTTAATCAGGACTATCTCGGGAGGAGAAGTTGACCCGGAGGTATTTAAAACAGTTTTAGTGGCCGATGTCCATACAGATGGTAATACTGAAAAAGCTTTAGAAGAAGGAGTGGGTTATATTAAAACTGCAGTAATAGCTTATAAACTTCCGGAAGGCCACATACTGATAGGTGTTGGACCAATCTTTAGTTATTATGAATTCAAACAGCCAATGGAAAATAGATTAACTGATGAAGGGTGGAGAAAAATATTGGATTTCAATCCCCCGCCCGAACCAGATTGGACCAATACTTTTTCAGAATGATTAAGGTGGCTCATTTAAAAGTATGTTTCTTGGCCTTAACAAGACTTTTATAAGAATTGAAGCAAAATAAAGAATTCTAAAAGTCCTTTGTTAAACAACAAAGGACTTTTAGAATAATATTCTGTTTATTCGCTTTATATAATTTTAAGTACTATTAGTTATTAAATTTTATATTATTAATTCCAATCTTCGTCGTCTTCTTCTTCTTCTACTAAATATTCTTCTGGGTTACTTTCAAATTCATCATGACACTCTTCTGAACAAAAACAATAATGCTTACCATCATGTTCGGTGCAAGATTTTTCTTTCTTTATTTCTTTCCCACATACGATACAGGTTTTTTTGGCCATTCTTTTCACCTCCTTACTTAACTAATTTTTCGATTTTATATTATATCATACAAATAAAGCATTTTTTAGTATCTTTTTAAAAATATTTTTAAAATTTTTACTTATTCCAGTAATAATACAGGGGATGGTTCTCTGTGTCATTTACAAATCAATAAATTAGAAATTAAAAGGAACAATAGCACTCTTTATTCTATTTAACTATCCTCTCTTTTATAGATTAATCTTAATAGAACGGACTATTATTATTATATCTTTCAGATATTTTTCAAATTCTACTTCTTTGTTATTAAAACTAAAAGAATAAAATAAATCGCCGATAATTGAATCATAGCGAATAAATTTAAGTGTATCTTTTCCGAATTTCATGGTATACAAAGTCCGCTGAGCAGGATATCCGGAAAGTTTATCCGGACCAGACTCTAAAAAAACGGCACCCGCTTCTTTCAGGGTATCCATATTCACAGAATATAGTTCGGTAAGAGTATATTCTTTTCCAAATAAGGGTGTTGCTCGAAAAGTTAGGGTTCCTTTAGAGTCAGGAGTATAAATAAATATTCCTCGTTCCTGAGAAGAATAATTAATCCATTGTTCTGGATAAATTAAGGAAATATCAAAATATGCATACTGATAATGATAAAAAACAAATCCTTCCGGTATTTCCTGTTCCTGCTCTTGAGCATTAACTACAAAGCAAAAATTAAAAACTAATATATATACTAAAAAAACTAAAGTGAATTTTTTCATATTTTATACCACTCTCCTAACATATTGAATTTAATTAGCAGTAAGATAAGACAGGATAATACAGGGATACCTGTATTATCCTGTCCTTTGAATTAATATAAAAAGTCGAATTCTTCTTTGGATGGATATTATCTAATTTACTTTCAATATTACTGGGATAACTTCCATTTTATACTAAACCTCTGTAAAATTTATTAAAGAAAAGTTACATTCAAAGTTATTACTAGGTTGTTCTGTAAAACTTATTACTTATTGTCGTGTAAGGGTAAACGTCCTATCCAATTGTTCATCTTCCGATATCCATACATTTGGCAGATAAGACCAGGTTATGTTAGTTTTTAAGTCCTTAATTTCTATATTATTTACATACCAACCTGGACCCTCTCCGTTATTATCATTTATAATCCGTATCTGATTAATCTCTCCCAAATCTAATGAAGATATATGGATATAATCTGTATTACCTTTTTCAAAAGTTCCAATATAAAGAGTGGAGCGAGGTGGTTCTGGATTTGTATAAATGGAAAAGGTATTGGACCCTCGATCTCCATAAAGTGTTATATCAAGCTTTGCATCTGTACCTCCACGGTCCACATTACCTGTAGCTATCTTTAATTCATAACGAGCTTCGAGTTTTTGAACTAATATATCTGGTAAAGTACCACCTAATTTTTCATCACTAAGAATTAGGTTATGGATTTTGGGATCTATAAAACCACAATCAGGAAGTTCTCTAACAGGTTCTCCAACATTATAGCAATCCATACGAAAACGTCCTCCTCCGCCACAATCCTCTCCTACATCAGGACTCCACGGAATATGAACCAATGTTACATTTTCACATATATCACAAGAGGGATAAAGAGCATGTTTACCCTCTGAGGCAAAGACAAGTAGTCGATTATTACTAAACTGTAAATTACCACACATTACCTCAGTCCGTTCAAAAGTTTGTGAAAGATTAGTGATTTCACCTATATTGCATGTTCTATGGTCAGCATTCCAAACCCCATGATGAATATCAGGATCTTCATGCGAAGAAGTAAATACCCAATCCAATTCTAAAGTATTGCTATCTATTACCTTCCAGGCCATAAATATACGTTCACGATCTTTTGCATGGCTTGTAAAAAAGGGCAAATTAACACCTGCCACAGTTTGTCGGCCATAGTCCATACTCCATGTAACTACATAGCGGAAAATAATATATTTAGGTAAATTAGCTGAATTAAAGGTTGTTGAAGTAGAAAAAGGGTCATAGGGATGTACTCTTATATAGTTTGCCACATAGTCACTATCTTGATGTTGCAGCCAGGGCTCTTCTTCATCAAGTTCAATATAAGGATTAATATATTCTATTGCTTTATCTTCCCATTGTTGTTGTATTCCATCACCATCTAAATCAATTTCAGAACCTTTTTCAGTTTCACTCACAAAAATTGGAAGATTACTAGTAAGCGTTCTTCCACCATCAGTTAGAGATAGTATGTACTCGACAGTCTCCTCTGTTATTTCTTCCTCTTGAGGATAGAATCTTCCTTGAGTTTGATAATCTGGTGGTTCATCTGTAGCTAACCATTGGTCGGGGAGAAAAGTCCATTCTTTATTAATTTCCTCATTAGATACCTGAATTTCATCGACATACCAACCAGGGAAGTTACCAGAATTATCATGTCTTATAATAATATAATCGAGGTCATCCATATTTATTGCAGTGACCGAGAAAGTATTAGTATCTCCTATCTCAAAATCATTAACTCCTGGATTATCCAATAAGATCTCACCACTATTATGTCCATCTTTATCATACATAGTGATATATACATTTGCATCAGTTCCTGCAGCAATTCGGGATCCGGTAGTTATTTCAATTCGATAATTAACTTCTCCTATATTATCATTATCACCATTACTTAGTTCAGTAACTGTAATACTTACTGATTCGCTATCCTCTCCGCCTCTACCATCACTCACTGTACAGGTAATGATGTAAGTACCAGTAGTATCGGGGGCTCTCCAGGTTAAAGACGAAGGTTCTCCTTCGGCAATTTCAATTTCCCCATTCACCGTCCAGTCAAAAGTAAGCGTATCCCCATCCTGGTCGTTTGCACTGCAATATATGCCTACATAATTATTAATTTCTGTGGAATCCTGATTAGCGTCAAGTGAGGAAATTACTGGTGAATTATTATTTTCTCCTCCGGAACTATCAGTAACACTATTTACCACCAATTGATACTCTCCTTCACCTGAAGAACGAGATATCTTGATATACCAGGTACCAGTAGAATCAGCCACATAGTCTAAGGTTTTAATTTCTCTCTGAGTAATAGAAGAACCCCGGGAGTTACGGTTGGGATTTAATAGTGAGATATTATAACTGGCATTTCCCGGAATAGTGAGCTCGAGGGTAATTTGCTTTCCTTCTTCCAATTCTATACTGTAGTAGTCAACATCGTCTCCTGCTTTTAACAATCCGGTAATAGTACCGGTAGATAGAGGAATGGCTCCTTGATAAGAATCTCCGGCATCCTGCCCGCTCTCTGCATCATTTTGATCTTGAATATCAATTGACAACTGGTACTCGCCCTCTCCGGAAGAACGGGATACCCTGATATACCAGGTACCGGTGGAGTCAGCCACATAATCCAG
>MEYH01000060.1:7874-8181 GCA_001773955.1 Candidatus Sediminicultor quintus
AGTTACGGTTGGGATTTAATAGTGAGATATTATAACTGGCATTTCCCGGAATAGTGAGCTCGAGGGTAATCAATTGTCCTTTTTCTACCCCTATACTGTAGTAGTCATCATTGTCTCCTGCCTTTAACAATCCTGTAAAGATACCGCTAGATATAGAGATAGCTTCCTGATAAGAATCCCCTGCATCATGCCCGCTATCTACATCATTTTGGTCTTGAATATCAATTGACAACTGGTACTCGCCCTCTCCGGAAGAACGGGATACCCTGATATACCAGGTACCGGTGGAGTCAGCCACATAATCCAG
>MEYH01000061.1:0-7204 GCA_001773955.1 Candidatus Sediminicultor quintus
TTTAGTGGCTTCTATTACCAGAGAATATTTTAAATTGATCATATTATAAATTCCTCACTAAGTCTGGTTTTTCTTTATAATTAAAATCTAAGCTTTACTTCTATTCATTTAAAATAGACTGTAAAATATAATAAAATCTTCTTTTAAAATGATACAGAGAACAACGTCCCCTGTTTCTTTTATAGATTATAGGTCTTTGCAAGAGGAGAGGTTAAAGAAAATATCTATCTATCCCTTGTCTATATTAAAATTAAATAAGCACTACCGTTGTGCATATTCATTTTTTTTGCACAAGATATCGTATATATTGTGCAATTATTAAGACTTTAATAATACTTGATACAATCTTTTATTAAGATAGATGACCTCTCTTCCTTCTTCTTTTCTTTCTAATATTCCAAGATTAACCAGTCTATTTAAATATCTGCTTGCTGTATTCCTCGAAGCAATTTTATGCTCAACTAAAAAACTAATCTTACAATATGGCTGTTGGAATAGCAATTCTACCAGCTCATATGAATAGATGTCACTCGCTTTTCCCTTGACAATTTCTTGGGTTTCTTTAAATAAATCATAAATACTATTCACCTTTGCTAAAGTAAATTTAGCAGTCTCATCCACCGCTTTTAACATAAAAATTATCCATTCTTCCCATTTATTGTGTTCAGTAACTTCTGCGAATAAGCGATAATATTCAATTTTATGTTCTAAAATATATTTTGATAAATATAGTATAGGTAAATCTAAAAGATTTTTATGACACAAGTATAATACATTTAAAATTCTTCCCGTACGTCCATTCCCATCTGAAAAAGGATGGATACTCTCAAATTGATAATGCAATAAAGCCATTTTAATTAATGGATCAATGGAGTTACTATTTTCGTACTCTATCCAATTTTTTATTTTATTTATTAAAACCTTTCCAGGCTCTGGCGGAGAGTAAACCCTTATCAAACCATTGTCAATCCATACCTGGTTTTTTCTTATCCCTTCTTTATTAGTTCCTTTAATTACTTGAAATATATTTATAACTAAATCTAAATCCATTACCTTATTTTTTTTGAGTATTTGATATGAATGCCATAGAGCTTCTCTGTAATAAAGCACTTCTTTTGTATTTATATCTTTTTCCATTCGTGTTAAAGCAAAAGCTCTATAGAGTTTGTCATTGCTAGTAAAAATGTTTTCAATAGTTGAACTATCACGAGCTTCTTGCAAAACCAGAGTATTAATAAGCATTAAGGGATTTGGAATAATTGGTGATCTGCCCTTTAATTCAGCCAATGAAGCTCTTGATTTGGAAAGCATTTTATAAATATTCAAAGATTCATAGAAATCTTGCTTAGGAGGAAGCAAGGGAAGATCATTATAGGGTTCTTTTCTGTTAAATTTCATTAATTAACCTCGCTAAATTATTATTTTAGAAATATTTTTATTAAAAATATTATAGTTAATATATTTAAAACAATTAATATCAAATGTATTTGCCGAAACTGCTTAAGCTAAGCGAGCTAAAAGAATTTTAATTTTATTCATATAATTATTATTAACCAATTATTTATATATTAATTATAGTCCTATGCACCTTAGAATAGCAGGCTCTAAAGTCTTAACAACCTCCACTATACCATCCCCCCCGCAATTCACCTTAAACAACATTTTTTTCATCTACTTTAGTAAAAAAATTATGAACTATACTTAAATATTCGGTAAAATTTTAAAAAATCCTTCTTTTTAAGAAAAAAATTGTGAAAATTTTGGGTAAGACTTTAATCTTTGATATTCAATTCTCTTTCAATGCTGCTATAATTTTTTTTGCTTGATCTTATCTACTTTATGATTCGTTTTACTTTCTTGCTCGAATCTTTTAGCAGTCTTAGAGACAGCCGGGTAATCCATCTTAAAAAACCGGCTAATCTCAGCCAAAGAAAGCGAAGTAAAATGTTTGATTAGATATTTATCTCACTACCAAGAGCGATATTGCGATAGGATTGTTGAAGAGGATCTTTCATTTCCTGATGTTGAATAATATATTCCCGAATTAAAATTATTGTAAAAATAAAGCCAGACTTAGAATGTAATCGCGGTGGAAAAAATTCCATAGCAATCAAAACTAAGTCTGGCTTATGGCTTTTTTGTTAAGTTAAAATCCAAAGTTAACTTCTGTTCGTTTTAAATAGACTGAAAAATATACTAAAATCTTCTTTTAAAATGAAAAATAGAACCGTCCCCTGTTTCTTTTTTAAAAAAGGCGGGGAGTATTTAAAACTTCCCCGCCCTCATAATAAATGTTCCTCTTGGTTACATTATTTTTGTTCACTTTTTTTATGGTGAAGGTGGAACATATGTAAATGTAAAGTACATAGCCCAATTCTTTCCAGGGGGAATCTGATTCTCCCCATATGCCCAGGTTGTCTCCTCTCTTAGCAGTAAAGTAACAGGATCAATTTCTTCTGGATTCTCTACTTCTGCCTGGGCAGCAATATAAAGAATGGTTGCCCCGCCAAAATCAGCTAAGGGAATGGTGTATACCCCATCAACAGCATACTCAGGTCCATAGGGGAACCGTCCAGGGGCACTCTTTGTTGGAGCGGAAGTTCCTACATAAAGGTGTGTTTCTCCCAATATCCATGGAGAGTCGATAAGATAAGTAACGACTAAATTATCGCCATCTACTACTACAGTTAACGTACCAACATCAATAACCTGATCAGCATATAAGGTAACTTCCGTGGCTGAAGAGGTAATACCGAATCCTGCTAGCATAAGAAGAATCATCGAGAGTACAATAAATTTTTTCATTTTTAATTTCCTCCTTAAATTTCATATCGATAAAGAACTTTCAAGATATTCTTAGAATATGGATTGAATTTCTATCCCACCTCCTTTTATCCGGCTTTTCTACCCAGAAACTTCGGAGGAAAAATAAAAAAAGCCGGCAGCCTGGCGGTCATAGTACTTTAAGTGCTTTAGACCCATGACTTTGCGTCCTATCCTTTCGAATAGTTTGCCTTTATCAACTTTTTAGAAGAAGTTTTTATTCTCTTTTCAAATTTCTCTTCTCTACTTATTATATTCCCCAAAATAAAAAATTTTAGACATTAATTTTTCAATTTTTTTAATTTATTTTTCGCGATTTATTAAATTGCCTAATTTCCTTGGTAATTATATTATCCTAAATTTTTTAATAATCAAATTATCAATGAAATTCTAGGTTCAAGTCTCAACATTTTACATTGAATTCTCTCTCAATACTTCTATCATCTTTTGTTTTATCTTCCCTATTTTATGATTGACTTTACTTTTTTGTTCGAATCTTTTGCAGCCTGAGAGACAGCCGAGTAATCCATCTTAAAAAGCCGGCTAATCTCAGCTAAAGAAAGTGAAGTAAAATGCTTAATTAGATAAATACCTTAATACCAAGAGCAATATTGTGAGAGGATTGTTGAGTTGAAGAGGTTCTTTCATGTCCTGATGTTGGATAATATATTCCCGAATTAAAGTTATTGTAAAAAATAAAGCCAGACTTATGAATATAATTGCATCGGAAAAATTCCATTACAATCAAAACTAAGTCCGGCTTATGGCTTTTTTTAAGTTAAAATTTAAGCTTTGCTTCTATTCATCAAAATTTCCGCTGTCAAAGCTTTCTATTTTGTGAAGTTGTGAAGACCCCCTTATATTTTCAACTCTTTACCTTTTTTTGTTCCTTTGGTTATAAAATCAATTTTTAGATCTGCCCCGCAGGCTTCTGCTATTCTATTTAAAAGAGGTATGCTATAACTTTTATAATCAGAATTTTCATAGCGTGAGATAGCTGATTTAGTAGTATGTGTTCGTTTGGCCAGAGCATCTTGCGTTAAATTTGCTTGATGGCGGATTCTGGCAATTTGTTCCCCAATACAAATATTTTGGTATTCTTCATCAAACCTCTTGCGAAATTCTTCATTGTTCATCAATTTATCCATATAAGTTTTAGTTTTTCTCATAA
Source organism: Candidatus Sediminicultor quintus (assembly GCA_001773955.1). Taxonomy (GTDB): domain Bacteria; phylum Atribacterota; class Phoenicimicrobiia; order Phoenicimicrobiales; family Phoenicimicrobiaceae; genus Sediminicultor; species Sediminicultor quintus. The sequence goes on from MEYH01000061.1 coordinate 3,995, forward strand.
TAAATTCCCCCTTTTATCCTATCGGCGTAAGCTTTTTTCATATTCCTGGCTTTCTCTAAATCCCCTTTACTTACTTTCTGAGACTTTTTCATATAAGCATTGGTAATAATTATCTTTCTACCTTTATAGAAAAAGCTAAAGAAACGATGATTCACGGGTTTAAACTCAAATATATTATCTCTTGAGTCCACTTTCCTAAATTTTGTTATATCATAAAGTCTGCCATAATCAGCAATATATTTTACCAGGGCAGCTAGCTTAACTTGTACATCCAAGGATTCTTTCTCTAAGTATTCTTTAGCCGGCATCTTTCCTGTTTTGGTGAAATAAAACTCTACCTGGAACTTTTCTCCCTGATAGAAAATATAATCTTCTTTTTTAGGTAGAGTCATAGAACTCCTTCAATATATAAGTTAGCATATCTGCTAACATTTGTCAAGAGAAATATTACCGTAGAAAATTGTTTCTATAAACATAGGGGTCTTCACATTTGATATTTCTTAATTTTTCAGTAATTCTAAAACAGAATTTACCATTATTCTTATTTTATTATTCTTTCTAATCTTATCTTCAAACCTTCTTGTCGCCTGGGAAACAGCAGTATAATCCATATTGAATATCTTGCCAATTTCCTTTAAGGATAAAGATGAATATCTTTTAACTAAATAAAGGGTTATCTGTCGATATAGATTCCCTCTTTGCTTTTTTAGAACCTCACCTTTGGTAAGATTAAATGCTTGGGAAACTTTTTGGATAATTTCCTCCGAAGAATAAGAATTAAAGTATTTAGTAGTCTGAATTTCTCGCTTCTCTCCTACTGACTTAATTTTAGATTCTATCCTTTTGATAAAGCTTTCCTTCCCTAGGGCTATACCACGATAGATATCTTTTACCGGGAAATCCATAGTAAGATTCTCTAGAATATATCTTTTATATATGGTGCGGGATCGAGCCAGGTTGTTATGAAGTTGAGTAAGGATAAATTGGGTATCCAATTTTTTTAATTCTTTCTTTCTTTTGCCTAAATAATCTAATAGACTACTCCAGGTATATTCATCGATATTTTTAGTTATCCCTGCTCGGAGGGGGTTAAGATGAATATAAGAAGATAGAGCAAGAGCATAATTATCCTCGTCTACTAATAATGATTTATATCTGCCCTGAAATAAAGGACCATTAATTTTATATTTCGCGGTAAAATAGTTGGCATAAGAGGCATTCAGATAGTGCATTCCCTGGCTTATATTACCTAAAGAGGTTTTGATAAATAGATGATAATGGTTATCCATAAGACAATAAGCATAACAAAGGAAGGAATATTTGAGGGAGGTTTGGTCCATCTTTTGGAGAAATATCCTCTTGTCATTATCTGAATAAAATATCTTTTCTTTTCTATTTCCCCGGACGGTTATGTGGTAAACTGCATTATTAAAACTTATTCTTAATGGTCTACTCATGACTATTAGTATAATGTATTATTTTTTATATGTCAAATGTGAAGACCTGACCCCTATTCCCCTTTTTGCGATAAGATTGTCGAAGAGGGATTTTCATGTCCTGATATTGAATAATATATTCCCGAATTAAAGTTATGGTAAAAAATAAAGCCAGATTTAGAATGTAATTGCATTGGAAAAATTCCTTAGCAATTAAAACTAAACCCGCTTTTTGGTTAAGTTGAAATCCCGGCTTTACTTCTATTCATTTTAAATAGACTGAAAAATGTACTAAAATCTTCTTTTAAAACGGTACAAAGAGAAAATAGCTGTCCCTATTTACCGTATCCGCTGTTAGGCGACGGTCCGAACAAAAATTGAACACTACGTTTTTGAAGATACCCATCGTGATAGAATAGCCTTGATCAATGCCCTAGCTTCTAAGAGAGTAGTAGGCTGTGCCGGTGGCTTATATTTCTTGCTCGCGTGCCGAGCAGAATCCCCGAGAGCAGCTCTGCTCTGAGCTGTCTGTGTGAATCGACTTATATCAGATTTGACCGACCAGCCATTCTTGATAATCTTGTCGCCCACATTGTCTCTTATGATTTCATAAGCTTTGTATAAACTGCTCCACGTGTCTTCTCGGTAGAAACTAAGTGCGTCAGCAACCACATTGTACTTTTGGGCTACTTCGAGCAAAGATTCAAGGGCGCTTGGCTGAGTGGAAACTTTCTCAGACCCATCGGCAGCAATGACTGTAAGTTGAGCACTAACCTTTGTGCGGATTTTAGCGGTTCCTTTTAGAAAAACATAACTATGTCGCTTGCCGTCGTCTTCCAATCGGGTTACGCCGTCTTCGGAAATGTTCAGAAAATTATTCCTATTGAATTTTGAGACTCCGTTGATGAGCTTGATGAGTGCCCTTCCTCGTTCGCGGACCTCCTCCGCCAAAGTTAGGGAATTAAACTCACTTGACTCCAAGTAAAATGAGCCGTTTTCCTCTACTACTCTGACTTCAGGTGAACAAAGCAGTTTTGGAAAGTCTTCTAAATCAAATCGTTCACCTTTGAGTCTGACCAACCATTTGGGCATCGTGAATTCCTCCTTGTGCGGTCTTTTATATAACTTATTTTTATCCAAACTAATTTGGATTCGCCTTCTCTTGGCTTAAGATTCTTAAATTAGCATTTGTTTTGGTTTAATTCTTTTATCCTAGCAATGATGTCTATGTATCCGAATTTATTCATGAAAATAGGTGTCTGCTATTTTATTAAAATTGCTAAATCAAAAAGGGTTAAAATAAAATTAATAATAACAAAAGTTTTGCTGTTGAAAGCCAGACTTAGAAGATAATTGTATTGAAAAAATTCTATAACAATCAAAACTAAGCCCGGCTTTTTAGTTAGATTAAAATCTAAAGCTGACTTCTATTCATTTTAAATAGACTGAAAAATAAATTAAACTCTTTCTTAAAATGAAAAATAGAATCCTCCCCTGTTTTATTTGAATGTGAAGTCCGCCACGTGTGAAGTACCGTCATTCAGGAGTACGACCAGTTGTCGGCAGGTGCCGGCCCAGCCCTTTTCTGTCTTCCAGACGTAGATGTACTGGTCAGCATCGGCATCGTAGGATAAACTACTCTCACCGGCGGTCAAGGTGAGGATCTCCACGTTGTCGATTACGTCACCCGGGTTACACACAATCTGTATTGACAGCGGATAACCCGCTGCGAAGATATCCAAACCCTGGTCGCCGTTCAGACTGAACTTTACGG
>MEYH01000061.1:7219-7976 GCA_001773955.1 Candidatus Sediminicultor quintus
CCTTGGCTGCGTTCGATATTTCATTATCAACGGGAGAGAAGAAACCGTTCCAGTCGTATCTGACGGTGCCGGTTGCTACAAAGGAATATATCCTATTACTTGACGACTGGTAAATTAGCTTATATCCCACCGTTGGCACTCCAGCGTTACCGTATCCGTACCAAGCGGGATCACCTGCATACTGAAATGGAACTGTGCCGGTCGATGCAAAATACAACCCAAGATTCCAGCCAGGTTCGACAGGGACTGGTGTTGATGGAGAAAAAGTTTGCGCACCAGTACTGGGAGGGATAATTTCATTGCTTACCCACTGGACAACGTCGAGCTCATCTACTAAAACAAATCTAAATGTTTTTGTATTGGCCGCATAATAACTGAATGTGTTAAGAGCACCAAGTTCGGAAGAAGGATGATTGGTATCTATAATTGTAAAATCGGCGCGAGTATCAGTAGTTGGCCGCGATGTGGCATCATTACCTACTGTAAAGGACAGTACGGCTTTCGTTAAGTAGGTAATGCCACTTTGTTCGGTAGCAGGAACCTGACTGATATCGGATAATAGCGAGCAGCCAGTAAGAACCAACCCTAAAATTAAAGCTACTATTATTAAGAAATAATACTTTTTCATTAAAATTCACTCCTTTACTTAAATATTTTTTTACTGATAACCTTTGTTTTCCACTTTTTATTCGAGTTGAAATGTAATTTAAATTATTTCAATACCATCAATAAACATCGCCTCCTTTTTTATTATTAT
>MEYH01000062.1:0-6757 GCA_001773955.1 Candidatus Sediminicultor quintus
CGAGGAATTACCGGAGGAGCACTAAAGGCAGGTCTAAATTTCTGAGGAAAAGCCCTCTCTGCCTGTGCGTTGCACGCAGATAGGTGCACCCTGAATTGTAGTGTAGAATGATGCTCTCTATCGGCCTTGGTAAACATGCCGGCGCTTGCCTGGTGTATTCCTTTGATTCACCGGGCTTAAGGGGAATGGTTCCTAAAGTTTTATATTTCGGCAGTTCTTTTAAAATAAGCCGAAAAGAGAGAGGATCTGGAAATTATTAGTAAGTTAAAGGAAATGTTATTTGACTCGGCAGAAAATCTGTTAGGAGGGGATTATGTTTGAAGAACTAAAAAATATAGTGGGAGGAGAAAATTTTTCTGATGATCCGACGGAGAGATATATCTATTCCTCAGATGCTTCTATCCATCAAAGTTTACCTTCCGTGATACTAAGGCCAGGAAAGGCAGAAGAAGTTCAAGAAATTTTAAGGTATGCCAATAAGGAAAAGATTCCTGTAACTCCTCGAGGGGCAGGGACAGGAGAAGTGGGTGGTGCTGTTCCTATCGATGGGGGTATTGTTCTTGACCTAAAAAGAATGAATAAAATAAAGGAGATTCGCATAGGAGATTTACTCTGTAGGGTTGAACCAGGAGTAGTTAATGATGAGCTTAATAAAGAGCTTAAAAAGTTTGGGTTTTTCTTTCCTCCCACCCCGGGAAGCGGAAAAGTATGTACCATAGGAGGAATGATTGCTAATAATGCTTCGGGGATGAGGGCTGTAAAATACGGAGCTACCAGGGATTTTGTTTTGGGGTTAAAGGTGGTTCTGCCGCAAGGAGAGCTGGTCTCCTTAGGGACGCAGACCATTATTCATTCCTCTGGTTATCAGTTGGAGAGACTGATGGTGGGTAGCGAAGGGACCCTGGGAGTTATTGTAGAGGCGACACTTCGCCTTAATCCTCTTCCAGAAAAAAGAGCGGTGGGAAGAGCGATGTTTTATAAATTGGAGGAAGCGGGTAAAGCAATCTCGGCTATGGTGGCCAGAGGTTTAACCCCTTCTGCCCTTGAGTTTTTAGATGAGATAGTCATCAGATCGATTAATGCGGCCTTTAATCTTGGCTTACCGGAAGTTGAAGCGATCGTTCTTTTTGAGTGCGATGGGAACAAGGTCTCTATTGATGATGAGATGGATAAAATAAAAAAAGTGTGTCAGGAGTTTAACTCTTTTAGTATCGATATAAGTAATGATCCTAAGGAGATGGAAAAGATATGGGAAGCTAGAAACGCAGCTTTTCCGGCTACCAGTAGATATAAGGAAAACCTGGCCCGGGTCACCTTAGCTGAAGATGTCACGGCCCCGATATCTAAGCTTTCCGAGTTAATTGTTAATATCCATCGCATAGCTTCCGAAAATGGTATTATTATATGTACCTATGGTCATGCCGGTGAGGGATTGATTCATACCTCCTTTCTGATCGATCCAGAATCATCCCAGCAATGGGAGAGAGCAAAAAAGGCGGTTGCTGAGGTTTATGCCCTCACCCAAAGCTTAGGGGGAACCACCTCGGGTGAACATGGCATAGGAATTACCAAAGCCCTTTATTTTAAGAAGGAAAGAAGTGAATCCCTGGAGATGATGAGGAAGATCAAAAAAGCTTTGGATCCCCAGAATATTTTAAACCCTCACAAGCTGATGGATGCCCCGGATGATTTTTTTACCGCCACCAAGCTTAGATATACGATAAAGGAGTAAAACATGGAGACCAAAAACCTGGAGAAATGGAAAAAAGAGATGCTGGTTTGTATAAGATGTGCCTACTGCCTGGAAAATTGCCCGGTCTATAACCAGATTGGTTGGGAGGGCGTAGGCGCCAGAGCAAGAATGATTCTTTCCTACGGTCTTTTAACCAAAGATATGGAATATTCGAATTCTATTTTAGAGAAGTTCTTTCAGTGCACTACCTGTGGACAATGTGAGGTAAATTGTCCGGCTAAAGTAAAAATTCTTGAGGTAGTAAAGGCAACCAGAAAGGAACTGGTAGAAAATGGCCACTCTCTCCTTCCCCATCAATTGATGGAAGAAGCGGTAAAGAAAAGCGGTAATGTGTATGGAGAGGAAAAAAAAGAGAAAGAAATAATCCAAAAAGATGCTGCCTATGCTCTCTTTGTCGGCTGTGTAGGAACCTACCGAGAAGGAGAAAGTGTAGAAAGGAGCATAAAGCTTTTAAAGAAGCTGGGAGTATCTTTTACTAGATTCGATGAAGTATGTTGTGGCGGGGTATTCCCTGATTTAGGTTTAGAAAATTATCAGGAGAATATCCAGCATAATAAAGAAGAGATTAAAAAGACAGGAGCCCAAAAATTGTTAACTCTCTGTCCTATGTGCTATAAGACCTTTAAAAATAATCCAGAATATAGTGATTTAGGATTGGAGGTGGTTAATATTACCCAGCTTTTAAATAAACTTAATATCCAGGTGAAGACCGAGGAGATAGTTACCTACCATGACCCTTGTGATTTAGGAAGACATTCGGGGATATATGAAGAGCCCAGAGAGATGATTAAAAAGTTTGCTCCTCATTTCGTAGAAATGGAAAAAAACCGCGAGAATGCTCACTGCTGTGGTGCCGGTGGAGGGGTAAGGGGAAGCTTTACCAGGCTTTCCATTGATATGGCCAAAGATAGATTGAAAGAAGCGCTAGATAAGAAAGCCGATGTTCTTCTTACCGAATGCTTCTCCTGTTTACATAATTTCAAGAACGCTAAGAAAAGAAAGCAAAATATTAAGATCTATAATATTTCTGAATATCTCTCGATTTTAATGGAGGAGAGTGAAAAATGAAGATTTACGAATTCCAGGCTTATGAGATTTTTACCAAGAGGGGGATACCTTCTCCTTGGGGTGAGGTTGCTAAAACCAGTGAGGAAGTTAAAAAAATAGCTGAAAAACTGGGTAGACCGGTAGTGGTAAAAGCGCAAGTGCTGGTAGGAGGAAGAGGAAAGGCGGGAGGTATAAAGCTTGCTTCTACTCCGGAGGAAGCTTATCAGGCAGCTGAGAAGATTTTAAACTCTAAACTTAAAGGCATTTTAGTTAAAAGAGTGTTTGTCAAGGAGTCTGTATCTATTAAAGAGGAGTATTATTTAGGAGTAACCGTAGATAGAGCTCAAAAAAGGGTGGTGGTTATGGTAAGTCCTGCTGGGGGAATAGATATAGAAGAGGTAGCCAGAACCAATCCCGAGAAAATATTTAAATTTTATGTCCACCCCTTACTTGGATTTAAAAGCCACCAGGCTAACGAACTTGCTTCAGCTCTCACTAAAGATAAAAACTTAGTTCAAGGGATAGCTAAAATCCTTTCCGCTCTTTACCGTATTTTTGAAGAAATGGACTCTTCTTTAGTAGAGGTAAACCCTTTAGTAATTACCAAAGAAGGGTCTCTCTTTGCCCTTGATGCCAAGATTATATTTGATGATAATGCTCTCTACAGACACCCAGAAATAGATAGTTTAAGGGATTTAGAGGCAGAAGACCCTCTTGAGGTGAGAGCAAAAGAAGCCGGGATAAGTTATGTTAAGCTCGAGGGAAATATTGGCTGCATAGTAAATGGAGCCGGTTTAGCTATGGCTACTATGGATCTGGTAAAACATTACGGAGCCGAGCCAGCTAATTTTTTAGATGTAGGAGGAGGGGCAAGTTCACAGCAGGTAGGTAAAGCGCTGGATATTGTCTTGTCCGATGAGCAGGTGAGGGCTGTTCTGGTTAATATATTTGGTGGAATCACCAGATGTGATATTGTTGCCGAAGGCCTTATTCAGGCTCTCTCTAAGAGAGAGATGAACTTACCATTAATTATTAGGCTTACTGGAACCAATGAAGAAGAAGGTCGAAAAAAACTGAAGGGTATAAAAGGAATCTTCTTAGCAGACACTATGAATGAGGCAGCAAAAAAAGCAATGGAGGTGGTGAAAAGTTGAGTATACTGGTTGATTCTAATACGCGTTTATTAGTTCAAGGCATAACCGGTAGAGAGGGAAGTTTTCATACGCGGCAGATGTTAGATTATGGGACAAAGGTAATTGCCGGGGTAACTCCAGGCAAAGGAGGACAGCAAATAGAAGGGGTTCCGGTTTATGATACAGTTAAAGAAGCGGTTGGAGATATGGCGGTAAATACTTCCATTATTTATGTTCCTGCTCGATTTGCTACTGAGGCTATCTATGAAGCAACCGATGCCGGAATAAAACTCATAGTTTGCATTACCGAAGGTATCCCTACTTTGGATATGGTTAAAGCCTGTTATTACGTGAAGCAAAAGGGTTCAAAGTTAATTGGCCCTAATTGTGCAGGGGTAATTAGCCCGGGAAAGGCGAAAGTAGGGATTATGCCCGGTTCTATCCATAAAGAGGGAAATTTAGGGATAGTCTCCAGAAGTGGCACTCTTACTTATGAGGTGGTTTATAATTTGACTAAAAATGATTTTGGCCAGTCAACCTGTGTAAGTATTGGAGGGGATCCGGTAATCGGTTCATCTTTCATTGATATTCTTGAACTTTTTGAAGAAGATTCTCAAACTAAAGCTATTGTTTTAATTGGCGAAATTGGAGGAACTGATGAGGAAGAAGCAGCAAAATTTATCCATTCAAAAATGAAAAAGCCGGTTATTGCTTTAATTGCAGGGAAAACAGCTCCTGCAGGAAAAAGAATGGGGCATGCAGGAGCTATAATCTCTGGAGGAACAGGTACAGCCGAAGAAAAGATAAAGACTTTTCAGAAGTTTTCTATCCCGGTAGCTGAAAGTCCTCTACAGGTGGTAGATTTAGTCTGAAGCAGTTTTAGATGAAAAGGATTAAAGATAAGTGGCGAAAAATAAAATTAAAAAAATTAAAAAAAACTAAAAAAATTGTTTGACTCCTGAGTGCTTTTAATATATTATTAAACAAAATAAAATAAAAGTTGCCCTTTTAAATTGGTTCAGAGAGACTAATAAGGGGATAAAAAGAGTAAATTATATCCTCTTATTAGCGATTAATAAGAGGATATTTTATTATATAAACAAAAATAAAATATGACTTCCTTTAACATCAGCCCAGTGAGGCTGATAAGGAAAAACTATTACCCCCTTATCAGCCAGAATAGGTTGAAAAGGGATTTTTTATTTAAATATAGGTGTGGTAGAAGAGGAGGTTTTAAAAAAATGGATATACAGGAAAAAGCTGTGGTGATGGGGGAAAGTGAAATCAAGAGAACACTGGTAAGAATTGCCCACGAGATAGTAGAAAAAAATAAGGGGGTAGCTGATTTAGCCCTTATTGGAATAAGGACCAGGGGAGTTTTTCTGGCCAAAAGATTAGCCCAGGAGATTTTTCAAATAGAAAAAAAAGAGATTCCGGTAGGAACCTTAGATATAACTCTTTACCGGGATGATTTATCTTTGGTTGCCCGCCAACCTCTGCTGCTTAAAACAGAAATACCTTTCGATGTTTCTCAGAAGAAAATAGTACTGGTTGATGATGTTCTTTATACCGGAAGGACCATAAGGGCAGCAATGGATGCCATAGTAGATTTAGGAAGACCTCAGGTGATTCAGTTAGCGGTTCTTATAGATAGAGGACATCGGGAGCTTCCTATTCGAGCAGATTATATCGGTAAAAATATTCCTACTTCCAAGAAAGAGATAGTCAAAGTTAACTTAAGGGAAGTGGATGAGGAAGACAAAGTAGGAATAGTGATAAAAGATATATAAAATAGTATGTCGTATATCGCATATAGTATATCGTAAGGAATAAGAAAAAGAAATGATAGCGAATAAAATTAGTATATAATTTTTCGCAATGACAGAACAAAATGTAAAGATATTTAGAGAACGCTGTACTAGCTAACTAAATACTAACGACTATTCACTAACGACTAACGACTAATTTAATTGGCCAATTGGAGAATCAAAAGAAAGCAGGTGAATTTTATTTATAATAATAAAGTAAAAATTTTATCCAGAAAAGAAGTTGCTCCCAATATTTTCTTAATCAAATTATCAGCTCCTTCTGTTGCTCAAGAAGCCCTCCCCGGGCAATTTATCCATATTAAATGCAGTAAAGATAATTATCCTCTACTGCGCCGGCCCTTAAGTATTCACCGAATAGATAAAGAAAAAGGAGAAATTTTTATCTTATTCCAGGCAGTGGGAGAGGGCACAAAAATATTAGCCGATAGAACTATTGGAGATGATTTAGATATCACAGGTCCTATCGGTAATGGTTTTAATATCTATCCCGAAAGTAGGAAAATTATGATAGTAGGAGGAGGGATAGGAGTTGCCCCTTTACTGGCTTTAGGCGAAGAATCTATAAGGCAAGGCAAAGAGGTACGAGTCTTGATAAGTGCTTTGAAGAAAGAGCTGGTCATAGGAGAGGAAAGCTTTAAGATTCTAGGGGCAAAAGTAGATGTTGCTACTGATGATGGAAGTTATCAGTTTAAGGGTTTAGTTACTGATTTATTAGAAAGAATTATTAAAGAAGGATGGTTAGCAGATCAGATATTTGCCTGTGGACCAAAACCTATGTTAAAAAAGATTAGTGAAATTACCTTACCGGCAAATATTAATTACCAGGTATCCATGGAAGAACGGATGGCTTGTGGGATAGGTGCCTGCTTGGGGTGTGTCTGCAAGATAAAAACTAAAGATAAAAGAAAATACAGAGTTAAATATGAATATAAGAGAGTCTGTATTGACGGACCCGTCTTCCCGGGGAATGAGGTGGTCTGGGATGATTGATAAAC
>MEYH01000062.1:6765-7065 GCA_001773955.1 Candidatus Sediminicultor quintus
GAAGTGGAAATAGCTGGAATAAAGTTAAAAAATCCGGTGATGACTGCCTCAGGGACTTTTGGTTATGGTGAAGAGTTTTCTCCTTTTATTGATTTAGATAAGCTGGGAGCAATGGTATTAAAGGGAATAACTTTAAAACCAAAGATGGGGAATCCACCTCCCCGGGTTATAGAGACCCCTTCGGGGATGCTTAATTCTATCGGCTTACAGAATGTAGGAGTTGAAAGGTTAATTAAAGAAAAATTACCTTATTTACAAAAATTCAATACTCCGGTGATTATAAATATTTCCGGGGATACG
>MEYH01000062.1:7082-7384 GCA_001773955.1 Candidatus Sediminicultor quintus
ACTAGCCAGAAGGCTGGGAGAAGTTTCCAGGGAGATGGGAGTTGCCGGTCTGGAGGTCAACATTTCTTGTCCCAATGTTAAAAAAGGAGGTATGGCCTGGGGAACAGATGCTAAGGCAACTTATAAAATAATAAAGAGTATTCGGAAAACTACCCCTCTTCCTCTTATCGTAAAATTAACGCCTAATGTTACAGATATCAAAATAATTGCACAAGCTGCTGAAGAAGCAGGAGCAGATGCCTTATCTCTAATAAATACTTTAGTAGGAATGGCAATAGATATTGATTCTCGCAGACCTAAAT
>MEYH01000062.1:7415-9357 GCA_001773955.1 Candidatus Sediminicultor quintus
AGCGGTAAAGCCGGTAGCCCTCTGGTTAGTCTGGCAGGTATTTCAGACGGTAAATATCCCGGTAATCGGGATAGGGGGGATAATAAAAGTTGAAGATGCCCTGGAATTCATCATTGCCGGAGCCCGGGCAATAGAGATAGGAACGGCGAATTTTGTAAATACCAGGGTAACTATTGAAATTATAGAAGGAATAGAAAAATATCTAACCGAAAATAATATTAAAGATGTAAATGAATTAGTAGGAAGTATGAAAATATAATAAAAATAGGGGGAAAGAAGATGGATTTAACCGCGAGAGAAAGATTGGTCCTGGCTCTGGATGTAGACGATTTTAAAAAAGCAGAGGGATTAGTGGGTGAATTAAGTGATTATGTGGGGGTCTTTAAAATCGGAAACCAACTATTTACTGCTGAGGGGCCTAAGGTAGTTGATATGGTAAATAAAAAGGGGAGTAAGGTTTTTTTAGATTTAAAGTTTCACGATATACCTAATACCGTTGCTTGTGCGGCAGAAGCAGCTGCTAAATTAGGAGTTTCTATTTTTAATGTCCACACCTCCGGGGGGTATGAAATGATGAAAGCAGCGGCTGAAGCCACTGCAAAAATCAGTCAAGAAATAGGTATTAGAAAACCTATCATTTTAGGAGTCACTTTACTTACCAGTATCAATCAGGAAATTTTAGAAAAAGAGATAGGTATAAAAAAAAGATTAGAAGAACAAGTAGTTCATCTGGCTAAATTAGCTAAAGCTGCCGGTCTTGATGGAGTGGTAGCTTCTTCCTGGGAGATCAAGGAGATAAGAAAGGCCTGTGGAGAAGATTTTGTAATTTTAACTCCCGGGATACGTCCTGCGGGCAAATCTTCTGATGATCAGAAAAGAATAATGACTCCCCAGGAAGCCATAAAATTAGGGGCTGATTTTTTGGTAGTAGGAAGGCCGATAAGAAATGCCGCTAATCCGGTAGAGGCCGCAAAACAAATATTAAGAGAGATGGAGGGAAATTAAAAGATGATTATTAAAACAGAAGAGGCAATGAAAACATTTGAACAGGCAGGAGCTATCCAGAAAGGGCATTTTAGATTAACTTCAGGAGTTCACAGTGATACCTATATCCAATGTGCTCAGGTCATGCAGCATCCTGAATTTATGCATAATTTATGCAGTGAACTGGGGAAGAAGTTTAGGGGAGATGATATTGATGTAATTGTAGGACCGGCCATTGGGGGTATTATTATGGCTCATGTGATGGCGCGGGTATTGGGGCCCTGGGTGAGAGCAATATTTACTGAAAGAGAAAATGGCAAGATGACCTTGCGGCGAAGTTTTGAGATAAAAGAAGGAGAAAAAGTGTTGGTAGTAGAAGATGTAACTACCACCGGAAGTTCGGTAAGAGAGGTTATAGATATAGTAAACTCAAGGCAGGGAAAAGTCGTAGGGGTAGGCGTGTTAATTGATCGAAGCGGAGGGAAGGTAGATTTTGGAATAAAGACCGAAAAACTCCTGACTGTAGATATAAAGACTTATCTACCTGAGGAATGCCCTTTATGTAAAAAAGGAATTCCTGCAGTTAAACCAGGGAGCCGGGAGCTTTAGAACGAAAAAATTTTTATAAAAAATTTTATAAAAAATATTTGACAAGAGTAGAATTTTAATATATTATGAATCTTAATATTAAAAAAGAATATTTTAACGAGGAGAGTAAGTTATTTTTTAAACTAAAAAGAGAAAGATACATTTGGTGAAAGTATCTTAAAAAAGATGACCGAAAAGAGAGCCTCAATAATAATAGGTTGGTTACCTTTAAAAACTTCTAATGAGTGGGGTAAATAATTTATCCAATCCCGGGTGGTACCGCGAGATTTCATCTCGTCCTTTTATGATAATGAAGATTATCAAAGGGACGGGATTTTTTGTTTTAAGAGAGGGATAATTATTTACTTAA
>MEYH01000062.1:9551-10473 GCA_001773955.1 Candidatus Sediminicultor quintus
TTCCAGTTATGCAGGAAAAAATATAGCGGAGATATTTCCTGAATTCCTGAATAAATTAGATAAAAAACTTGTAAATTTTAATTTGGATGTAATATCTCAAGATTCGGATCTGGTATTTACTGCTCTTCCCCATACAGTCTCTATGGATATGGTTCCTGGATTATTAAAAAAAGGTGTTAAAGTAGTTGATTTAAGTGCGGATTACCGTATAAAGGATTCTGTGGTGTATCAGGAATGGTACCAGAAAGAGCTCAACCAACTTAGTAAGGAGCTTTTACTTGAAGCGGTTTATGGTCTTCCGGAAATTTATTTTGATAAGATAAAGGATGCCGCGTTAGTGGCAAATCCTGGCTGTTATCCTACCAGCGTAATTTTAGGGATTGCCCCTTTGTTAAAACATCACTTTGTAGAACCAGTGGGGATTATTATTGATTCCAAATCCGGTACCAGCGGAGCGGGGAGGAAATTGTCCTTAGATCTTCATTTTGCAGAGTGTAATGAAAATTTTAAAGCTTACAAGGTTGTCAGGCATAATCATATTCCGGAGGTCGAGCAGGAATTATCTTCTATATATTTTAATGGAGATAACCATAAGCAGAAGCAGCAAGAAACAGAGATAAAAATTTCCTTTACTCCCCATCTTCTTCCGATTAATAGAGGGATCTTATCCACCTGCTATTTAAGCTTAAGGGGCTTTAAAAAAGAAGAAGAGGTTTTGGAGATTTACCAAAAATATTATCAGGAAGCACCTTTTGTGCGAATCTTTGAACTCCCTAATTTACCAGAGATAAAATATGTAACAGGAACAAATTATTGTGATATTGGATTTACTATAGACGAAAGAGTGGGGAAGATTAAGGTAATTTCGGTGATAGATAATTTACTTAAAGGAGCTGCCGGTCAGGCAGTGCAGAATATGAAT
>MEYH01000062.1:10505-11794 GCA_001773955.1 Candidatus Sediminicultor quintus
GGTATAAATTAGAGGTGAAAGGAGTCAAAAATGATGAAAAATGTTTTAGATAAAGAAGATTTTCAGGTGGTTAAAGGAGGAATAACTTATCCTAAAGGCATAAAAGCAGCCGGAGTAGAATGCGGGATAAGATTTAATAAAAAAGATTTAGCCTTAATTTATTCGGAAAAAGTTGCCGATGCCTGGGGAACATTTACTACCAATAAATTTAAAGCCGCTCCCTTGGTGGTTACCGAGAAAAATTTATCTTTATCCGGAGGTAAGCTGCAGGCGGTGTTAATAAATAGCGGGATAGCCAATGCCTGTACCGGAGAGAAAGGCTTGAAAGACGCCTGGGAGATGGCGGGCTATGTTTCTCAGGGTTTGAAGATTAAAAAAGAACATGTGGCGGTAACCTCTACCGGTAAGATTGGAGAATTTCTCCCCTTAGATAAGATAAAGGCTGGCGTAGAAAAGATCATTACCTGTTTAAATTATGCCAGAGGAGCCGAGGCAGCAGAAGCAATACTAACTACTGATACTAAAAAGAAAGAGATAGCAGTCTGTTTTAAATTAGGTGAGCAGGAAGTGAGAATCGGAGGAATGGCCAAAGGTTCAGGGATGATTCATCCTGATATGGCGACTATGTTAGGATTCATTACCAGCGATATTTCCATTAAAGGAGAGTTGCTCCAGGAAGCCCTAAAACAGGTAGTGGAAAAAACCTTCAATATGATTAGTGTAGACGGTGATATGAGCACGAATGATATGGTATTACTGATGGCCAATGGCTTAGCCGGGAATAAATTGATCGATAAAAAGGATGCTGATTATTATAAATTTTTAAGTGCTTTACAATATGCGGCCGAATATTTAGCCAAGTGCATTGCTAAAGACGGAGAGGGAGCTACCAAAATGATTGAGGTGGAAGTGAAAAATGCAGTATCTTTTGAGGAGGCCAGGAAAGTTGCTCAAGCAGTCATTAATTCTCCCCTGGTAAAGACAGCAATTTTTGGAAAAGATCCTAATTGGGGGAGAATTTTAGCAGCAGTGGGATACTCCGGGGCAGAGTTTATACCGGATAAAGTTGACCTTTATTTAAAAGAAAAGATAGTAGAGAATGGCCAACCTTTGAATTTTTCAAGACAAAAATTGCACCAATATTTAGAATCTTCTGATGAAGTTAAAATTATAATTGACCTTAAGATGGGAGAGGTAAATGCTACTGCCTGGGGATGTGATCTGACCTATGACTATGTGAAGATAAATACTAAGTATAGTTAGAGTACAGTAATTAGTAATAAGTAATG
>MEYH01000062.1:11834-14895 GCA_001773955.1 Candidatus Sediminicultor quintus
CGAATGAATTTGCCCCCTTGTACGATAACAATACATTTTGTCATTGCGAGGAGCTTTAGCGACGAAGCAATCTCAACCCGGGATTGCCAAGCTCCCTGCGGTCGCTCGCAATGACATAAAAGTACGAAACAGTTTTTTAATTTTGAGTTATGGTTTTTCGCTTTGCGTTTTTACTTTTTAGTTTACTAAATACTATTCACTAACGACTAATTTAATTGGTCAAATAAAAAAAGGAGTGTTATTGATAATGAAAAAAGAGATAGATAACCGCGGGGGAATCCTTTTAGAGGCTCTCCCTTATATCAAAAAATTCTGGGGTGAGATAGTGGTTATAAAATATGGTGGCAGTGCTATGGAGGATAAGAATTTAGAAAAACAGATTTTAAAGGATATTATTCTTTTAAAATACGTAGGGATGAAGCCGGTAATTGTTCATGGTGGAGGATCAGAAATATCTGAGGAGATGAAAAAAAGGAACAAGACCCCCCAATTTCTTAAAGGATTAAGAGTAACCGATGAAGAGACGATGGAGATAACTGAAATGGTTTTAATCGGTAAGATTAATACTCGTTTGGTAGCAGAGATTAATCTTTATATTTCCGAAGGTCCGGGAAATGGAGTAAAGGGTATCGGTCTGAGCGGGGAAGATGCTCAGCTTTTAACGGTTAAGAAACACCGGGTCCCGGAGTTGGGATTGGTAGGCGAAGTGGAAAAAATTAATCCCGAAATATTAACAATTTTACTGGACAAGAATTATATCCCGGTAATTGCTACTGTCGGAGTGGATAAAGAAGGGATAAGATACAACATTAATGCTGATACTGTAGCAGGCCAGATAGCCATTTCCCTGCAAGCAGGGAAGCTGATATATTTGAGCGATGTGGATGGAATATTTAAAGATTTTAAAGACCCAACTTCCTTAATTAGCAGTTTACCCATTAATCAAGCTAAGGAATTAATTAAATCTGGACAGATTCAAAAGGGGATGATTCCCAAAGTAGATTCAGCGGTTCAAGCCTTAGAAGAGGGGGTAAATAAAGTGCATTTCTTAAATGGTAAACGTGCTCATTCTGTTTTGTTAGAATTATTTACCGATAGTGGAATAGGAACAGAAATTATCCCTTAATCTGTGTAATCACTTAATATAAATATTAAATAAGGAGGACTAAAGGTTATGAAAACTAAAGAATTAATAGAAAACGAAAAAAAATATTTAATGCAGACTTATAGCAGGCCAGCTATGGTATTAGACAAAGGTGGGGAGATGAAAGTATGGGACCTGGAAGGAAAGCAATATTACGATTTCATCGGTGGTATAGCAGTAAATGCCCTGGGATACAGTCATCCTAAATTAGTTCAGGCCATTAAGCATCAGGCAGAAAAATTAATTCATTGTTCCAATCTTTTTTATAGCGAACCACAGATAATTTTAGCTCAGATGCTGGTAGAGTTTTCTTGTGGAGATAAAGTATTTTTTGGTAATAGTGGAGCTGAGGTAAATGAAGGCGCAATCAAATTAGCAGTTAAATATTTTAAAGAGCAAAACAAAGATAAACATAAAATAATTTATATGAAAAATTCTTTTCACGGAAGAACTATTGGTGCTCTGGCTGCCACTGGTCAATATAAATATCAAAATGATTATCTTGCCATTTTACCTAAATTTAAGGAGGTAATATTTAATGACCTCGATTCAGTAAAGGCGGCAGTTGATGAAGAGGTAGCAGCAGTACTGATTGAGCCTATTCAAGGAGAAAGTGGCATAAAAATTGCCACTCAGGAATTTATAAAGGGATTAAGAGAATTATGTAATAAGGAAGGGATATTGCTTATCTTTGATGAGATTCAGTGTGGTTTGGGTCGAACCGGAAAGATGTTTGCTTACCAACATTATGGTATAGAGCCGGATATTTTAACTATTGCTAAATCTTTGGGAGGGGGGATACCTATCGGAGCATTTATTGCCAAAGATAAAATAGCTTCTTCTTTTAAGCCCGGAGATCACGGAACTACTTTTGGTGGTAATCCTCTGGCCTGCGCAGCTGCGATAGCTAATTTAAAAATTTTACAAGAGGAGGATTTAATTAGGAAGTGTCAGAAAAAGGGAGAATATTTTAAAGACAAATTAAAAGGTCTCAAAGAAAAGTATCCAGAGAAGATAGAAGAAGTAAGAGGTTTAGGCCTGATGGTGGGGATGGAATTAAAAGAAGAAGGCCAGGATATAGTAAAGAAATGCCTGGAAGAAGGAGTATTGATTAATTGTGCTGCTAAAAATGTTTTACGTTTTCTCCCGCCCTTAATTGTGGAAGAAAAAGAGATAGATTATTTAATAGGTATTTTAGATAAAGTATTTAAGGATATAAATTTATGTTTTTAAAGAAAACAACAAAAAATAAAAAAGGAGTATAGAAAAATGAAAAAAATGAAAAAAGTAGTTTTAGCTTATTCAGGAGGACTGGATACTTCTGTGGCCATCAAATGGCTAAAAGAGAATTATTGCGAGGAAGTAATTGCGGTGGTAGTTGACCTAGGACAAAAAAATGATTTAGAATATATAAAAGAGAAAGCTCTTAAAATTGGAGCGAGTAAATCTTACGTTATTGATGCCAAAGAAGAATTTGCCAAGGAATATGTTCTACCAGGGCTGCAAGCAGGTGCGGTTTATGAGTCAAATTATCCTTTAGCTACAGCTTATTCACGGCCCTTAATCTCCAAAATAATGGTTGAGATTGCCGAAAAAGAACAAGCGGTAGCTATTGTTCATGGCTGTACCGGTAAAGGCAATGATCAGGTAAGATTCGAAGTATCTATCGCCGCTTTAAATCCAAACTTGCAGGTAATTGCTCCAGCTCGAGAATGGGGATTTACCCGGGAAGAAGAAATTGAATATGCTAAAAAACATAGTATTCCTGTCCCCGTAGATGTAGAAAATCCCTACAGTGTGGATCAGAATTTATGGGGGAGGTCTATTGAATGCGGAGTATTAGAAGATCCCTGGGTAGAGCCACCGGAAGAAGGAGTTTACAAATGGACGGTAAGTCCGGAGAAGGCTCCTGACCAA
>MEYH01000063.1 GCA_001773955.1 Candidatus Sediminicultor quintus
TGGGAATTTCCAGCATCTGGATAGTTAGTGATACGCTGGAGAAGTATGAAAATACCTATGCTGAAATTAACTTACTTAAAGATAAAGAGATAGCAATAGAAAGCAAAATAGAGATAGGTTGTATCCCCGCCGATTGCGTCAAACATTTTTTTAATCCTCCTCTGTCAGAAGGACTAATCAGATTAAATTTAAAAGAGAAGGGGATTTATCATATTGAAATGAAATTGAAAAATAAAAAAGGTAATATCATCTCCAGAAACTCTTATATGATGGAGGTAGTATAATCTTAAGACTATACTTCCCCCGCATCAGTTATTATATTATTCTCGCTTCCCCATATGTCATTCCCTCGAAAGCGGGAATCTATCCTTACGAAGTGTTATATGTTTACATATTTTCAAGAAAGAAAGATTGGAAATTTTAAAAGAATTATATTTTTATTTAAAAATTATTTAAAAATTCTTGACTTCTATCTGTAAACAGGATATTATTAAAGCATGATAATATGGAACTTAAAATAAGTATTAAATAAAGTATTCTCCTTAAATTTATGAATTATAATACTAAAACTACCTGCAAGTTACTATCAAACAACGAAAGGGGGGATGTATTTTTCTAAAAATGTAAATTTGACTAGACTGATTATTGCGGTGCAGAAAATTTAGTTCTTGCTTTGGGTATAAGTATTACAAATTTTAATTTTATTTTTAAAGGAGATTTTTATTATGAAAAAATATAGTATCACTTTACTAATGATTGTATTGTTTGTTGTATTAGGTCTCTCGGTTTTTGCTGCAGATACCCCTATAAAGATTGGTTTATCATTTTCTGATTTTACTCTTGAAAGGTGGGTAAGAGAAGCAGAAGAAATGACCGTGTTAGCGCGTAAGGCTGGTGCTGAGGTTATTGTCCAAGAGGCTAATCATGATCCAAAGGTACAGAATGACCAGATTGAGAATATGGTTCTTCAAGGTGCAGATGTTATTATAATTGTTGCAGAGGACGGAGCAGCTGCAGCGACAGCAGTAGACGCAGCAGCACAAGCAGGAGTTAAATGTATAGCCTATGATAGATTAATCAAATCGCCTAATGCGTCAGTTTACATTTCGTTTGATAATGTTGAAGTAGGGCGAGCTGAAGCAAGGGGAGTATTAGCGGTGAAGGATAGTGGGAAATTTGCACTTCTCGGTGGAAGCCCAACAGACAATAATGCTGTACTGGTTAGACAGGGACAGATGGAAGTTCTTAAGCCTTACATTGATAGTGGTCAGATCGAGGTAGTTGCTGATCAGTGGGTACCGAATTGGGATACGACTGAAGCGCTTAAGATTATGGAGAATATGCTTACTGCCACAAATAATCAGATTGATGCAGTAGTCGCTTCAAATGATTCAACGGCACTTGGTGCAATCGAATCCCTGAGAGCTCAAGGCCTTGCTGGAAAGGTTCCAATTTCCGCGCAAGATGCCACAGCAGCCGGTTGTAATGCTATAGCTAAGGGAGATCTTACTGTAAGCGTATACAAAGATATAAGACTGCTTATTCCATTGGCCATTGACATCGCTATGAAGTTAGCTAAAGATGAAACGGTGGAAGGACTAAAAGATTTCTCATTAGCCGAACTCACTGGAGATACAAGTTTAAAGGGAACTGTGCCTTGTAGGTTCCTGGAAGTTGTAGGGGCAACCAAGGACAACCTCTATGATGTAATCGTTAAGAGTGGTTATCAGCAATACGATGAAGTGTACAAAGGGGTGCCTGAAGCGGATAGACCACCAAAAATCTAATGACTAAGAAAGTGCACCACAGATTATTAATAATATCTATGGTGCACTTGATTTTTTTAAGTGAAACTATAAAAAGCCAACCCTTTATGGGGGTAATCATATTTTGAAAGATGAATACATTTTAAGAATAGAGAATGTAACCAAAGACTTTCCGGGCATTAGAGCACTATCAAATGTTTCCTTTAAAATCAAAAAAGGGGATATTCATGGTTTGTGCGGGGAAAACGGTGCGGGGAAATCTACTTTAGTGAAGATTCTGGCAGGAGTCTATCCTAACAATACTTATCAAGGGAAAATTTACTTTAATGAAAAAGAGCTGAAATTTACCTCTTATTCTATTGAAGAGGCAATAAAAGAAGGAATTGCTACCGTTTATCAGGAACCTGTTCTTGTCCCTCAAATGACAGTTGGGGAAAATATTTTTCTGGGAAGAGAACCGGGAGATAAAGGGATTATTAATTGGAGTAAACTATTTTCAGATACTAAAGAAATTCTTAATAAATATAAATTAAGTGTTCCTTTTTTTGCTAAGTTATCCACACTAAGCGTAGGTCAGCAACAGATGGTTGAAATTGCTAAAGCTCTATCACAGGAGATTAAGTTTCTGATTCTGGATGAGCCTACTTCTGCTCTTACTGAGGCTGAAGTTAATTACTTAATGGAAATGCTCAAGAACTTGAAAGATAATGGAGTGACCTGTATATATATCTCTCATAGACTGGAGGAATTTTTTAGAATCACAGATAATATTACCATACTCAGGGATGGTCAGGTAGTTAATACGGTGAAAACAACCGATACCTCTGTAGAGAAAGTGATTACTATGATGGTAGGACGTGAAATGAAAAAAAGATTTCCTGTTAGAGATTCCAAGCCTGGGGAAAAGATTTTGGAAGTTAAGAACTTATCGGTATCAGCTCAGAATAAAATGGTAATCAAAGACGTTTTATTTGATTTAAGAAAGGGCGAAATATTGGGGATAGCTGGCCTTATGGGTTCCGGAAGAACCGAGCTGGTTACTGCTATATTTGGAGAGTATGGGAAGCATGTTACCGGAGAAATATTTTTGGAAGGGAAACCGGTAACAATTAGATCAGCAAGAGATGCTATAAAGTATGGAATAAGTCTTGTTCCGGAAGATAGAAAAAAGATGGGACTGGTATTAATACAAGAAGTCTATAAAAATATCTCCTTGCCGAATCTTAGAAAATTTTCTAATGCATTGAGTATTGATAAGTATAAAGAATTAAAAGAATGTCAGAAATATGCTGACGATCTTTCCATAAAGACGCCATCTCTTTTTACAATTACAGAATCTTTAAGTGGAGGTAATCAACAGAAGGTAGTAATAGCAAAGTGGTTAATGTCAAATCCAAAAATTCTTATTCTCGATGATCCGACCAGAGGGATTGATGTAGGGACTAAATATGAGATATATAACCTTATAAACAAACTTGCAAAAAATGGTGTAGGCATCATTATGATTTCTTCTGAGTTAGAGGAAGTGCTTGGAATGAGTGACCGGATTATGGTTATGCGCGAAGGAGAATGTACTGGAATCTTAGACCGAAAAGATGCAACACAAGAGAGGATAATGGCTTTAGCAACAAATCTTAAAAGAAGTTATAGGTATAATTAATGAAACAATTAAATTTTATTGATAAAATTAAAAAAATTAAGATTGACATTAGAGCTTATACACTGATATTTGCACTTATTGTTATCTGGTTACTTTTTGGTTCTTTAACTGGCGGGGTCTTCCTTTCCTCAAGAAATTTTTCAAACCTTCTAAGGCAAATGACTATCATATCGTTCCTTGCCATAGGGATGACTCCGGTAATTATCACTGGTAATATCGATCTTTCTGTGGGATCGATGACTGGCTTTATAAGTGTAATAGCTGCTTATCTACAGGCGATTTTGCTTCCCACATTTCTCCCCGGGCTATTTCCAGCTCTATCTGTCGAATTATTAGGTATATTTAGTACAATTATAACTATCATTATCTGTCTTTTGCTGGGCTTATTAATTGGAATGGGTCAAGGCTATATTATTGCTTATGGAGGAGTACCGGCCTTTATTGTAACTCTGGGAGGAATGCTTATTCTTCGGGGAGGACTTCTTGCTGTTGCTCAAGGGAAAACAATCGTTCCTATTGAAGATTCTCTCAGGGTAATGGCCCAGGGATATTTAACTAAATATCCAGGTATAATTATAGCAGTTATTGCTATAATAATTCTTTTTCTGGTTACTTTGCAAAGTAGAACAAAGAAGACACAATATGGTCTTAAAATTAAACCTCTTAGTTACGATTTAGTGGTAACATCGTTGTTTTCAGCCATTGTTTTAGGTTTCGTTCTGGTTATGAATAGTTATAGGGGGGTACAGATTCCAGTATTAATTATGGCAATAATAGCAGTTATGGTTACCTACTTAACCAATAACACCCGGTTTGGCAGGCATATATATGCTGTTGGAGGAAACAAAGAGGCAACTAAACTTTCGGGTATAAATGTTCAAGCGGTTGTTTTAAAAACTTATGCGCTGATGGGTCTTCTATGCGGAGTTAGTGGAATTATTCTTACCGGTTATGTTGCTGCAGGAACCACTAGTGGTGGCATGAATTATGAACTTTCAGCCATTGGCGGTTGTGTTATGGGTGGCACAAGTTTAATGGGAGGCATCGGAACAGTTTTTGGAGCCCTAATGGGTACACTGCTTATGACAAGTATCGAAAATGGAATGAGCGTTATGAATATGAGTGTTTTCTGGCAGTATATCGTTAAAGGCTTAATCTTGGTTTTAGCAGTTTATGTAGATGTAACATCAAGGAAAAACAAGTCTTTATAAGAGAGCGTATAATATCTATAAATAAATTAGAAAAAGAGGGAATAAATTTTATATAATGAATAAAAGTAAAGTTATGTCAAGAAACTCAATCGTAATCAGAAAATGGAATTTAAGTAGTATTTTTAAAGCAATTCGCAAGCAAGGTCCTATTTCTCGAATAGAACTAACTACAATTACCGGATGTAGTGCCGGTACAGTGTCAAACCATGTTAGAACTCTGATTAAAAAAGGCTTCGTGATTGAAACCAAAAAAGGCATTTCTTCTGGCGGTAGAAAGCCAGTACAATTAATGATTAATCCCAATAAAGCTTATATTTTTAGTATTGAGATCGAGGTTAATCAGATAAAGATAGTCATGTTTGATTTGGAAATAAAAGTGGTAATGAAGAGCGTCATTCCCATAATATATAAAGATAATTATATGAAGACCTTTAAACAGGTATTTTTAGAGATGGATAAGATGATAGAAGAAAAGAATTTAAAATTAGATAATCTCTTAGGAATAGGAGTAGCAGTGCCTGGCTTGATTGATAAAGTGAAGGGTATATTAGAATTTGCGCCTAATTTAGGATGGAAAAATGTCCATATTTCAAAGATTTTTAAAGACAGTTATGGCCTTCCTATCATCTTAAATAATGAGGCAAAAGCAGCAGCTATTGGGGAAAGAGGATCCATTTATCCTAAAATAAATAATATGGTATTTGTCTCTATTAATGAAGGAATAGGTTGCGGGATTTTTATAAATGGTAAATTATATAGAGGAGCTAGTGGAAATGCAGGGGAATTCGGTCACATAATCATTGATACTAATGGCCCTCTATGTCACTGTGGTAATAGGGGATGTTGGGAGATATTTGCTTCGGAAAGTTATATTGTTAATAGGTATTTAAAATTATCTAACAGTAATAAAAAATTAACTAAAAAAGAGATATATCAATTAGGTAAAAATGGCGATAAAAAGATAATTGAGATATTTATTGAAACAGGAAGAAATATAGGGATAGGATTAGTCAATATTATTAATGGACTCAGCCCTGAATTATTGGTAATTGGCGGTGGTATTGTAGAAATAAAAGATTATATTTATGACGAAATTATTAAAAAACTTAAAGAAAGTGCTTTATCTGTTTCTTATAGAAACGTAGAAATCAAATTTAGTGAATTAGGAAGCTTAGCTGCAGTTTATGGGATGGCTGATTTAATTATTAATGAAAGAATTAAATTCATTTAATATAGGCTTCAGAGATGAAGAAGGCCAAACAATAAAAGATCCTTTTTTGCAAATCAATTATTATAATTATCTTACTATTTAAGGAGTGGAAAATGGAAGAAAATAAATCATTGCATAGTATCTGCCGATGGACTTTTAATGCGGGAAAGGGTGGTTTTGTCCCCGATGATATGAGAGCAAAATGGAATTCCAAAAATTTAAATACTGTTGATATAATTAAGCTGGTAAGAAATAGAGTTGCCCCGAGATTACCGGGTAATATAGAGTTAGGAATTGAAATGCATTATGATTATGAGTTTGATGAAAACACTGCTCCTGAAATAGCCGATGCCTTAGTAGATTCCAAGATATATCTGGCTATGGTAACCCCAGGCGCACATAGGCACTATGCTTATGGGGGTGTAGCCTCCTTAGATCCTGATGAGAGAAAATCAGCAGAAGAATTTGGGGAGAGGACGGTTAATCTTGCTTATGGATCTCTAAGGAAAGCCTGGCATCCCGATCCCTCAAAATGGCCAACTGTTGTCATTTGGAATGGTTCGTTTGGTTATGACCTTGCTTCTGTAGGAATCTTTCAAATGTATCAGAATCTTAAGGAGAGTATTGCAAAACTATGCCAATATGAAGAAAAATTAGGAGGAAAGCTCTATTTTGCCTTAGAACCAAAGCCCAATGAAGGACATCCGGCTCTTTTAATTCCAACCGTAGCCAGCGCCCTGGTATTTTGGAATAAGTTAGAAGAAGAGTTTGAAGTTACTCGTAATAAAAAGGGAGTGAATAAAGAGTTTGGTCATTCAGAAATGATAGGGCTTGACCATGTATATGATACTATTGAGGAAATAGATAACAATGCTTTAGTTCATATGCACTTAAACAGTCAGGGTTATAATGATGGTATAATTCTTGGCGGACCGGGAAAATATGATATCGACCATGGGACACGGGTTAATGGTATGAATATAGCCATAGCCGGTTTAATCCGGGAAGCAGATTTTAATCGCTGGAAAGGCCACGATATGCAGGTAAGGCCATATGACAATGAAGAACAAGGAATCGACAGAGTGATTAGGAGTGTACTAAGCTGGGAGGCATGTGCACAAGCTGCTCAAAAACTCGATAAAGAGCAATTAATGGAATACCTTACTGTTCGAGAAACCGCTAAAGCAGAGGATATTATGAGAGAAGCTCTGACAAATGCTCAAAAATATTTTGACCAAATATATAAAGGGTGATTAGTAATATAAAGATTAAAGAGTAGGTGTTTTATGGGTTATCTTTTAGGACTTGATATCGGCACCAGTGGGGTAAAAGCTCTATTAATATCCCCAGGAGGCAAGATAATTTCCAGCAAAACAGAATCATATCCTTTAGCAACTCCCCACTCCGGCTGGGCAGAACAGTCTCCTAATGATTGGTGGAAAGCTGCTGTAAAAGTGATAAAGGAAACAGTATCTACTAATCCTATTTACTCTAATCAGGTTAGAGGAATAAGCCTATCCGGGCAAATGCACAGTTCAGTCTTTCTTGATGAAAAGATGGAAGTTATTAGACCGGCCATCCTCTGGAGTGATACCCGTACTTCCGAACAATGTAAAGAGATTTATGCTATGGTAGGAGGGTTGGATCAGCTAATCCATTATGTATCTAATCCCGCCCTGGAGGGTTTTACTGCTCCCAAGATATTATGGTTAAAAGAAAATGAACCGGAAAATTATAAAAAAGTGAAATATATTCTTTTGCCCAAAGATTATATCCGCTACAGATTAACTAATGAACTATTTACTGAAGTCTCTGATGCTGCCGGTACTCTATTGTTTGAGGTAATAAAAAAGAGATGGTCGACCGGCTTATTGGAAAAACTGGAGATTGACCAAAATTTACTTCCCCCGGTGCTTAACTCATTCGATTTAGCTGGTAGGATAACTAAAAATATAGCTGAGCAAACCGGATTAAAATTCGGAACTCCGGTAGTAGCCGGAGGAGCTGATAATGCCTGTG
>MEYH01000064.1 GCA_001773955.1 Candidatus Sediminicultor quintus
TTTTTTGTATTCTGCCCCACCATATTTTTCTATTTTCATTCTTTTACACAAATTATATAAAGAGTCTAAAGGAATAGGATTTTTTATCTCCCCTTCTTTTTTTAATACTCCCGTTAAAATTTCTGGAATAGCCTGTTGTTGATTTTCTTAAATTCGATTTTTTTCTGTTTATTTTAATTTGTCGCTCATTTTACTCATTTTCTGAACTATCCGGAATTTCCGGATAACTGAATTTTCTTTACTTGACGATCGTTGCAAGACTATTCATCTGCAGGTCAACTAGGTAGGTAACGTGTAGTTTGTGATAGGTGATTAAGATAGAAATTAGGAAAATAAACGGGATAGGTTATAAAACAAAAAACTCGCCTTACTTTAAGCAAGGCGAGTTTAGGAGGTATTAAAATGAAAAAGCTATCTATTTGGTTGTTCGATAGTTTTCAAATTAGAAAAATTATATCATATTATAAATCAATGTCAAATTTTTTTTATAATTTTTTTTATAATTTTTCTACAGTACGAAACGCCATACTGCTACAATGATTATAAAATTTGGCGGAGGGGGTGGGATTTGAACCCACGGATACTTTCGTATCGCCGGTTTTCAAGACCGGTGCATTCGGCCGCTCTGCCACCCCTCCACTTATTAGTTATTTTTTACCTATAAAGAATAACATCTCTTTATCTTGTTGGTCAAGGAAAACTTAGCCCCCTCACCCTAACCCTCTCCCTCCAGGGGAGAGGGAATATAGATAAATAGATAAATGGATTAAGCACTTACTATCGAGTTATCTTTTCAAGTCCTCCCATATACGAGCGAAGAACATCGGGGATAACTACACTTCCGTCCTTCTGTTGATAATTTTCTAATATGGCAACTGAAGTCCTTCCCACCGCCAAGCCGGAACCATTTAAGGTGTGGACAAAATTTACTTTTTCTTTTTCTTTTGAACGATATCTTATCATCGCTCTCCTGGCTTGAAAGTCTTCACAATTACTGCAGGAGGATATCTCTCTATATCTTCCCTCGGCTGGCAGCCATACTTCAATATCATAGGTCTTGGCAGCAGAAAATCCCATATCCCCGGTACAAAGAACAATTACCCGATAAGGTAGCTCTAACCTTTTTAAAACTTCCTCAGCATTTTTGGTTAAGAACTCTAACTCATCATAAGAATCTTCCAGTCTGCATATTTTTACTAACTCTACTTTATTAAATTGGTGCTGTCTAATCAAACCCCTTACATCTTTACCATAAGAACCTGCTTCTTTACGAAAGCAAGCAGTATAAGCGGCATAATAAAGAGGTAAGTCATCATCATTTAAAATCTCCTGCCGATGAAGGTTGGTTAAAGGTACTTCGGCAGTAGGCACCAGATAAAGACCATTTTCACATTTAAATAAATCATTTTCAAACTTGGGCAGCTGCCCGGTGCCAGTCATCGTTTCAGAATTTACTAAAAAAGGAGGGAATATTTCTTTGTACCCGTGTTCATTGGTATGAAGATCGAGCATAAAATTAATTAGAGCTCTTTCCAGTTTAGCCCCCATCCCTTTTAATACGGTAAAGCGGGCTGAGGCTACTTTTGCCCCTTTTTCAAAATCGAGTATATCCAGGGCTTCACCGATATCCCAATGGGGTAAAGGAGTAAAATCGAATTTACGGGGCTCTCCCCATCTTCTTATCTCTATATTATCCTTTTCATCCTCTCCTACCGGCACGCTTTCGTGGGGGATATTGGGAATTTCCAGTAAAATTTTAGTTATCTTTTCATCAATTTCTTTCACCTGAGCATCTAATTCTTTAATCTTGATAGATACTTCTTTCATCGCTAAAATCTTCTCTTCAGCATCTTTCTTCTCTTTCTTTAATTTTCCGATTTCCTCGCTTACGGTATTTCTTGTTTCTTTTAAGACACCTGCTTCTAATAATAGCTCTCTCCTTTTCTCGTCTAAGCTTAACACCTCTTCGATATCAATTTTTTCTTTTCTCTTCTTTAATGCTTCTTTTACTTTCTCCGGATTTGAACGGATAAGTTTTATATCTAACATTTTTTTTCTCCTTCCCTAAATAAGTGATGAGTAATGAGTGATAAGTATATTACAGCGTATAGCGGGTAGCGTTTAGTGTATAGTGACAGGCGAGACGCCTATCCTACTAACGACTAACGACTATTCACTAACGACTAATTTTATCCCTTTATAACTCCCAATGGTCTCATCCGGACCACTTTTCTGGATATACCGGTCTGATGCATTACTTCCACTACTTCACTTACATCTTTATAGGCATCAGACATCTCTTCAACCAGGGTCCCCCGGCTTTCTGCTTTTACAATGATTCCCTTTTCTCTTAATTCTTGTTGAATGTCTCTCCCCCGCGCTTCTTTTTTGGCTTTCGTTCTGCTCATTACTCTTCCTGCTCCATGGCAGGTTGAACCAAAGGTTTCTTCCATGGCTTTTTCAGTCCCTACCAAACAATAGGAACAACGACCCATATCTCCGGGAATTAATACCGGCTGCCCTATCTTCCTATATTTTTCCGGAATATCAGGATGAAGGGGAGGGAAAGCCCGAGTAGCACCTTTCCGGTGCACACACAACTTTATTTTCTTTCCTTTTAAATTATGTTCTTCTATCTTGGCAATATTATGTGCCACATCATAGATTAGTTTTAATCCTAATTCTTCCGGAGTGCTTCGGAAAATCTTGGCAAAAACTTCACGAGTCCAGTGCATGATACATTGGCGGTTCGCCCAGGCATAATTCGCCGCACAGGCCATAGCTGCATAATAGTTTTTTCCTTCCGGTGAAGACAGAGGTGCACAAGCCAATTGCCGGTCGGGAAGTTGTATCCCGTATTTCTGTACAGCCTTTTGCATGGTCACTAAATAATCGGTACAGACCTGATGTCCCAATCCCCGGGAACCACAATGAATCATTACGGTAATTTGACCTTCTTCTAATCCCAGTTCTCGGGCAGCTTCCGGGTTATAAACCTTATCGATTACCTGAATCTCTAAGAAATGATTTCCTGAGCCGAGGGTGCCCAATTGAGGTTTCCCTCTTTCCAGGGCATGTTTGCTGACCAGATCAGGATTCGCCTCTTTCATATACCCCTCTTCTTCGGTAAATAAGGTGTCTTCTTCCCAACCAAAACCTCTCTCTACAGCCCATTTAGAACCTTTTCTTAAAACATCTCTCATTTCGTGAAAGCTTATTTTAATCTTTCCTTTTGAGCCTACTCCAGATGGTATCTCTCTAAATAGTTCATTAACCA
The DNA here is from genome assembly GCA_001773955.1 of Candidatus Sediminicultor quintus. Taxonomy (GTDB): domain Bacteria; phylum Atribacterota; class Phoenicimicrobiia; order Phoenicimicrobiales; family Phoenicimicrobiaceae; genus Sediminicultor; species Sediminicultor quintus. The sequence continues at coordinate 3,278 of MEYH01000064.1, forward strand.
AGAGTTCAACTTTCGGTTTTACTTCTTTTAAAGTCAAATTAGTCCTTAGTAATCGTACGCCACAATTTGAAACTACAAAATTATTTGCAACGAAATTATGATGAGGGTGTTTCACGGTGAAATCATAGACATAATCATTGAAATCTATTTTCTGTTTGCTAATAATTTCATCCCATAACATTCCTGAACAACCCAACCCTTCAGTTTTTATCTTTATAAAATCTTTAAAAGAGAGAGAATTAAAACTAATCCTAGGAGATGTTTTTCTTCCTTCATAAATTGAACGTTCAATGAATCGAAGATTAGCGTAAGATGAATCAATCTGTTTATAAATAGCTTTCGCCCCTACTCCTTCTTTTGTTTTTAATTCTTTAGCCTGAATCGCAATTCCATTCCTTTTTTCAATAATTAATTGTTTAGCTTTTAAATAGTGCACTGTATTATTGGCCATAAAACTTCGCTTCTTATTATATTCAAAACCAATTTTACTATAAAGGTTAATTAAGTCCTGATTCTGACCAGATAAGATTAATCGGAGACGGTGAGATATCTCCCCTCCTTTATTTATATATTCAATTCTCTGACTTATCTTTTGAGTTTTCACGACAAATTCAGCTAATAAATCAGAAATTTCTTCAAGGAATCTTCTCCCACTCTCAAGAAAACCTTCTTGTTTGTTCATGGAAATCATTGGACAATAAAAAGTATAGTTATGGTTCAACATCGTTTTAGGGGTAGACAGTTCTGCTCCAAAAAATGCTGCTAAAAAAAGTCTTTTTTGCCAAAGTGGGGTCTTGATAATCCAAGAAGGAAGATAATAATCTTGATTTGTTTTCTTCCCCAAAGGAGTTCCTAAGCCAACTAAAAGGATAGCAAAACTGCTTGAAACAACTTTACAAAATGTTTCTATGCTAGAAAATTCACATTTTCCATAAAGAGTATCTATTTTATGGTCTCTTTTTCTATGGTAAACCCGGGAACAATTATATCCAATACAAGCAATATCTCTTCTTATCTCTTCAAGGTCTTCAGGTTTACCATAAAAGCTAGTCACGCCTTTCTTTTTCTCTTTGACAAAATGAATGTTACCATCTCCAAATACATATCCCATTATTTTTAAGATATAGGGCAATTGAGGAGAATTGTATCTTAAAGATAAAAGGCTTCTCTTTTTTAAATGAGATATGATTTGATTTAATCCATTCCCATTATTTCCCTTGCCCAATTTTAGAAGTAATTCTTTTACTTTTTCTTCATTAAGGATAATCTCGTTGCTCGGTTCTTTATAAGGAACACCTTCAAAAGGATAAATGGCCACTTCGTTTCCTGACTCCAAATTCCCCAAAGGAATCATTCCATCTTTGGTATAAAAAGGATGGTCTTCAGTGGCGATAATCGTTTTACCAGTTTTGGTTGTTATTTTATAGACTTCATCGTCAGGAATTTTTTTTAAAAAATTAACAATTTTAGTATTCGTTAAACTTTCTTTTTTAAAATCAAAACAATTTATCTCTTCTTTTGCCCATAACTCTTCAAATTCTCTAATTTTTAAGGTATAACCAAAAGGATGTAAAATTAATGCATCTGGAGAAAGGCAATTTATGTCAAAGCCCACTCCTCCAGGGGAGATAACTCCATCATCTAAGGTAGTAGCCGCTACTCCCCCGATCGGAAAGCCGTACCCCCAGTGGATATCAGGCATGGCTAATGAACGGCCCACAATTCCCGGGAGAAAAGCTACGTTAGCCACCTGTTCTAAAGCCTGGTCCTGACGTATTTTTTCCAATAAATTTGAAGAGGCATAAATCAGACCAGGAACCTTCATTCCGGAGTTATAGGTTTTGGGAATTTCCCAACGATAATCATCTATCTTATTTAAAGGTCCGTCCCAAGATTGTTCCATTTTCTTTTCCTCCCTTATAAGGATGATTACAGAGATTATATGCACAGATTACCCAGCGGGTTCGATTCATCGAACCCCTACATTTGGCTCCTTTGCTTATCACTAATCACTCATTACTTATTACTTGTTATGGTTAAATATCGAAAATTACTTGAGCCCTCCAGAGTCCGCTTTTCTCATCTTTTTTAATTTCTAAACGATAGTAAGTTACGGCTTTTATCTCTTTTTTTATTTTGCAGTTGAGCCGGTTAATTTTCGTTCCTTTAACTTCTGCACCAATTGTATTATTAGATAAATCTTTTATTTCAAATTTATTTAAAATAACTAATTTCGTTTCACTGATATATAGAAGTTCATTAAGCCAGGCGAAGAGCAAGTCTTCCAAATTGTCAGCTTCCAGCTTTATTTTATCACAAAAGTTTTCTTTAAGGTTTTTGGTCTCTCCGGCAATAATTTCAAACATTCCCCTGGCAGCATTGATAAAAACTTCTCTTTTGGTTTTTCCATAAGCCGCTATTCCGATATCGGCGGTATGATCAATTATTTCAAATTCTTTCATAGATATTTATTACCTTTTTTCACCCCTACCCAAACCCTCCCCCCTCGAAGGGGGAGGGCGGGGAAGGGTCTTAACTTGTTGAACTTTTCAAATAAACAAAAAACTCTCGTCAGCTAGTAACATCTACTACTAGGGACGAGAGTTTAATCACGTGGTGCCACCCTGATTCAATAGGAAAATATCCTATCCTTCATTGGCTGATTGTTTAACGCATCTTAAGATGTGTTTCCGGATATTTTAATTTCACCGGAAATATTAAAAAGGGTGGAATTCGATAAAGCCAACACTGATTTTCACCAACCATCAGCTCTCTAAAATTGGTCGTCTACCTACTTTCCCCTTTTATTTTTTTCTTTTATTATATTGTATATTGTGTTACCAATATTATAGGTTTTAATCACTCCTCTTGTCAAGCTTTATAAAAGAAAGTATCGAGTATATAGTATCGAGTATCGAGTTAAGAAAAAGAAAAAAGATACAAAAAAATGGAAGTCAGGAGACAAGGGGTTCGATTCATCGAACTCATCAGAAAAGTTGCTTAAAAACAAGGGTCGGATAAATCCGACCCCTACAAAGAACAAAATATTATAAAAAGACATTTTGAATTTTAAAGGATGATTTTCGCTCTTCGCTTTAAGTTTTTCGCTATACAGCGATAGCAGACAACTATTTTTCTTATCTAAAAACGAAAAACGATAAACTAAAAACTTTTTTATTTTTTTCCTTGACACTCGACTGACCAGTCAGTTATAATGAAAATTAATTAAAAAATATTGAGAGGGTAAAAGGGAAAGTAAATTGATGAAAAAAGTTGCCAATTTTATTATGAAATATGCCTGGCCAATCGTGATAATAACTATTATCATCACTATTTTGGCAGGCTCACAATTAAACAAGTTAACCATCGAAGATGATATTACCAAATATATGCCTGAGGATGACCCGGATATAAAGTTTTATAGTGATATCGTGGATAAATTCGGTGGCAGCCAATCAGAAACAGCAGTGATCTCCCTGGAATATGATGATCTTTTTCAGGTAGAGAATCTGAGGAGCGTAAAAAACATTATTGATGAATTAAATGACACTTCCTACGTAAAATCCATCACTTCTTTTTTAAATATGCCTGAAATTATAAGCACTGAATTTGGATTGGAAGTCAAAGATTTAGTTGAAATCTTTCCGGAAAATAATGAAGAAGCCAGGAAGCTTAAAGACACGCTACTAAAAAATAATATGGTTATGGGCAAATTTATATCCGCGGACGGGAATGTCACCCTATTAATCATAGAATTAAAACAAGGTTACTCGGGAAGCGAGCTAAAAAAGAATTTAATAAAAGTAATTGAACCTATAAAGGGAGAGGCTACAAAAATATATTACTCCGGTATGCCATTAATGAGCGCAGAAATATCAGAAAGTTCCCGGGGTACCATGGCCTTAAGTATTGTCGCCATTGTTATCATGCTCTTTGTCCTTTTCTTCTGCTTTCGAAGTATTCGGGGAGTCGTATTGCCCCTTTTGGTTGCTTTTATGTCTTCGGTTTGGGTTTTGGGATTAATCGCTTCCACCGGTAGAAAGGTCACCATGGTAGCTGCTATTCTGCCGGTTATTATGATTTCTCTGGGAACTGCCTATGGGATACACTTTGTCAGCCGTTATTACGAAGAAAGATACCGTTTTGAACCGCTTAGAGCAGTTAAAATGACTTTTCAGCATACTTTCATACCCATATTAATGAGTGCTTTGACCACTATGGCCGGTTTTTTATCTCTTTCTGCTGCCATCGTAAGACCCATTACCGAATTTGGTAT
>MEYH01000065.1:0-6558 GCA_001773955.1 Candidatus Sediminicultor quintus
TTTTATCGATTTAAATCGAGTAGTCGAGGAAACTTATCGTATTGCCCGTACCGGAAATATTTTTAAGAGAATAAATAACAGAATTGTAGTTTGGAGAAAAGGTTACGAAGTACCTTTTCAGGTTGAATTCAACCTGCAGAAGTTTGAAGATTTTCAAAACAAGATAACCTCCTTGATAAACCGTATGCCTCGTGATGCCTATATAGAAGGTAATAGAATTGTAGAAAGCAGTACAGGGGTAAAGCTTGATTTCGAAAAATTCAAGGAAGAAATTAATGAGTCATTAAAAAGTTTAGATGAAAAAAAGTATACCATAAATCTGCCGGTAATTATTATTGACCCCAAAATTACTACTCAAAATATTTTAAAAGAATTAGCTGTTAATGGGGAATTGGGGACATATCCCACCTCATTAGAAAATAAAGAAGAGAATACCATATATAATATAAAATTAGCCTCTGAAGTGATAAACGGCATAGTAGTAAAACCACAAGATATTTTTTCTTTTAATAAATATGTAGGCCCTGCTGAAAAAGCAGACGGGTATAAGGAAAGTACTATCATTGCTAATGGTGTATTTACAGATGGTTATGGAGGAGGCATCTGTCAGGTATCAAGCACTTTATATAATGCGGTTCTTTTGGCTAATTTACCAATTGTAGAGAGGTATAATCATTCAATATACGGAGATGCAACCAAATACGTTCCTCTGGGGCAGGATGCGGCTATATTTTACAAATTTAAAGATCTAAGATTTAAAAACAATTCGGATCATATGATAGTAATTTTTTCGAAAGTATTTAGAGATACATTACGGGTGAGTATCTTTGGCGGGAACGAAGGTAAAGCAGAAGTAGAAATTATTAGCAAAGATAAAAAGGTAATTGACTATCAGATAATTAGAGAAAAAGATTCTAAGTTAGAGGCTGGCCAGGAGAAAGTTGTTCAAGAAGGGGTGCTGGGTTATCAGATAAAAACTTATCGAATTGTTAGAAAAGACGGAGAGGAAAAGATAGAGTTCTTAGCGGAAGATACTTACAATAGTGTGCCGATGATTATTAAGGAAAATTAGTATCTAAAACGAGTCGAATAAATTTGACTCCTGCAGGAAATAAAAAATATGACAAAGAATCGCCCCCCAACACATTTTTTAAAAGTAATATTCATCATATCGATATTATTACTTTTTTGTTTCCCCAAAACTTCTTTACTACAAACGACTTCTGTCGAATACATCAGTTTCGGAACAGATTATGAAACTCCCGTTTATATAATTAAGACTGATTATAAAGAACCGACGATAATGATTGTAGCCGGGACACATGGAAATGAAAAAGCCGGAATCAAGGCTGCCGAATATTTAAAAGACAATCTACATATTGAAGGGGGAACTTTGATCGTTATACCGAAAGCAAATATTTTAGCCTGTGAAGAAAACGCAAGGTATTTCCCCCGGAAATTAATTTAAACAGAGTTTATCCCTGGAATCCCCAGGGAAATTCTGTAGAAAAATTAGCTTATGAAATATTTAGCCTGATGAAAACATATGATATCAGTTTATTGGTTGATTTACACGAGTCGATAGAATTTTACAGGAAGAATCCTAAAAATTATGGCCAGACTGTAGTGATAGATTCTAATGATGATTACTTACTTGAGTTGAGCTCCTCTCTGGTTGAAGAGATGAACCAGGAGATTTTCGAAGATGGCAATAAATATCAGGTTTTAGTGGACCCGGTCAAAGGCAGCACTGCTTATTGTGCCTATCATCAGCTTGGCATTCCCGCTTTAACTTTTGAAACTTGCAGAAAATTACCCTTATCCTTCCGAATAGAAGAGCAAATTAAGTTTGTAAAGATAATATTATCTAAATGGGATATGTTTGTTGCAGTCCAGAAATAAACCCGCACTCGATGAGTGGGGGGCTACATTTAATGAAAATGGGGCTACATTTTAGCCCCATTTAGTTATTTCTATCTTCTCTGTTTTTAATTACAAGAATTAATCTTTAATTATCCCGAGAAGTGTCCTTAGTCTCTTCGTTTTCTGTTGCTTCTTCTGAAACTGTTTCTTCCGAAGTTACTTGTTCTGTAGAGTCTGATGCTTGGCTCTCTTCAACAGAAGATTTTAACGTTTCAATTTCAGCGTCAAAATCATAATTGTAAACAATAACAGCTTCCTCTCTTAATTTTGAGATAAATACTGATATTGCTTCATTTTCCCTTTGGGATTTCAAGGCATTACTAATTTGTTCTTTTATTTCTTCAAAGGCAGGGGAATATTCCTCTTTCTTCTCCTCACATTTGATAATATGGTATCCAAACTGTGTTTGCACTACATCACTAATCTCACCCGGTTCCAACGAGAAAGCAGCATCTTCAAATTCTTTCACCATCCGACCTCTGGTGAAAAATCCCAGGTCTCCACCGCTTGGGGCAGAAGAGTCCGTAGATTTTTCTTTGGCTAATTCAGAAAAATCGGCAAGACCTTCTTTGATTTGTAGAAGAAGAGTATTTGCCTCTTCTTCAGTTTTAACCAATATATGACGGGCGTGAACTTGTTCTGGTTCAATTAAACTTTCCTTGTTTTCGTTGTAATATTCTAACAAATCTTCATCGCTAATACTTACTTGGCTCCTGATTTCTGCTAAAACTTTATTTATAATTAATTGTCTTTTTATATCCTCTTTAAGTTGAGTAAGTGTGATATTATTTGCTTTTAGGGCTCCATCGAATTCTTCAGGAGAAGAGAAATTATCTTTAATCTTGTCAATTTCTAAATTAATCTCATCATTGGAAATCTTAACTTTCTCTTTTTGAGCTTGCTGATATAAAAGTTCATAGTCAATTAGTTGGTTTAATATATTCTTTTTAAAAGAAACAATTGCAGATTGGTCTAAGCTAGAAAGGGTCTTATCATCGTATCGAGAGACAGCGTTTAAAAAAGCACTTTGCAGCTGGTTAGAAGTAATGCCCGATTTATTTACTTCGGCAATATAGTAGGTTTGCCTCTGGCTGTTGGGTGATCCTCTGTATTGGCCTAAACCGTAAAAAATAGATACACCAAAGGCGGCAATTACTACAATTAGTATAATTTTCATATTTTTTCTAATTATTCGTAACATAGTCTATTTAAAATCTCCTTTTAATTTAATTGTATATTTCGGTTCGTTATTTAGTTATTTAGTAATTGATCAATAATTATTAGTATTAAGCCATCTAACCAGGCAACTAATTTATCCTGCATTTTGTATTTGAAACTAACGACTATTCACTATTCACTAACGACTAATATAATTGACTGTATATAATATAATATTGTAGGCAGGTTTTGTCAAATTAATAAACAAAGTATCCAGAGTATAATAGGAAATTTATTAAAATAAAAAATAGATAAAAAATATTATTAAAAAAAGTTGTTAGCAAAAAGACTTGACATAAGGCTTAGTTGATATAATAATATAGGAGTTTTTGTTTGACCCATTAACTAATTGACGATAGCGTAAATCTAATTGATGAATAATTGATGAATTTCTGTTAGTTAAATTTCTTGATAAATTTATACTTGTATTATATAATATGAAATATATTTATTTAGATGTTAAATAATAATTTAAATTTGACGTTTATAATCATATTTGATAAACAGAATGATATTATTGTAATTTTACTCATAACACTTAACACTATCATTTTGTTAAGCCTAATATGTACGGGATGGGAGGTGTGAATATGGCCAAAATAAAAGTTAAAGATAATGAAGAAATGGATCACGCACTTAGGAGGTTTAAAAAAGAATGCCAGAAGAGTGGAATTATATCCGATCTTCGGCGTCATGAATTTTATGAGAAACCAAGTGTAAGAAGGAAAAAGAAAGCGCTTGCTGCTCAGAGAAAACTAAAAAAAAGAGGTAGATTTTAAATGTCAAAACAGCTATCGTTAGAAGAAGTTATTTTTAATGATATGAAAGTGGCATTAAAGGAAAACGAAAAATTAAAATTATCAACTTTACGATTGATTAGGGCGGCAATTAAAAACGATGAAATATCGAAAAAAGATAAACTAACCGAAGATGAAATTATTGGAATAATATCCAACCATTTAAAAAAGTTAGAAGAATCTTTAGATCTTTTTATCAAGGGTCAAAGACCAGAACTTGCGGATAAGGCAAAAAAAGAGATTAAAATAATAAAAGAGTATCTTCCTGAGCAATTATCTGAGGAAGAAGTAGCGAAAATAGTAAAAGACACTATTATAAAATTTGAATTTAAAGGTTTACAAGACATAGGTCCCGCCATGAGAGAAATTATGCCCCCATTAAAGGGGAAAATAGATGGGAAAATAGTTAATAATATGGTACGGGATTTACTGGATAATTCAAAAAATTAATGTTAACAACGAAAGACTCAGACTTGCCTTGGTAAGTATTTTGAGTCTTTCTTTGTTTTATAATTTTATAATTTAATTGTATAGAAATATTCTTAAATTACAAAAGAAGGGCACAATTCATTGTGCCCCTACAAAAGAAAAGTAGAGGCACGGCGTGCCGTGTCTTCTTGTACTAATTTATCTTGCATCTTATCTTTGACTATATACTTGATACTCGATACTAATTTCACTATTCACTAACAACTAATTTCGGAGTGTAAATTATTTGATAATAAAATATAATTTAAATAAAAAGTGCAAAGTATTTCTTATCATTATAACTCTGTTTGTAATTTTTCGTTTAATTACTCTAAACGCTTTCGCAACCGAAACAGATGAAGTATATTTAGTATCCATTAAAGGAACAATTGACTTAGGTTTGTCTTCTTATGTAAAGCGGGCTTTAGAGGAAGCGGTTTTAAACAAGGCAAAAGCGGTTATTTTAGAAATTGATACCTTCGGGGGAAGGGTTGATGCTGCTACTCAGATAAGAGATAAGATAGTGAGCCTGAATATACCTAGCACAGCCTATGTTAAAAATAGAGCATGGTCTGCAGGAGCCCTGATTGCTCTATCTGCAGAATATATTATAATGGATAAAGGGGCCAGTATCGGTGCAGCAGAACCAATACCGTCAGATGAAAAAAATATTTCAGCCTTAAGGGCTGAATTTACTTCTACTGCTTCAAGCAGAGGGCGTTCGGAAGATATAGCAGCCGCTATGGTTGACAAAGATGTAGAAATTAATGGTATAATAGAAAAAAATAAAATATTAACTTTAAATGCAGAACAAGCTATAAAATTAAAATTTGTAGATGGTATTTACTCAAACATTGAAGAAGTTTTAAATTTTCTAAATCTCAAAGATGCTAAAATAGTATATATTTATCCAAATTGGGCAGAGAATATAAGCCGATTTATTACCAATCCAGTAGTGAGTCCACTATTATTGTCTATAGGTTTTTTAGGACTAATAATTGAATTTTGGACTTTAGGCTGGGGGATTGCAGGGTCAATAGGAATAATTTCTCTGTCTTTGTTTTTTGGAGGACATATAATTGTCGGCTTAGCAGGATTTGAAACAATTATCCTATTTGTAGTCGGTCTTCTTTTGCTTTTAGTAGAAATATTTTTTATTCCCGGGTTCGGTTTGGCTGGAATAAGCGGAATTGCAGCTATTTTAGCCAGTATATTTCTTACTTTTGGGAATATTATACAGGCGACTTATTCTATTTTAATTGCCCTGATTGTATCCGTAATAGGGTTTTTCCTATTAATTAAATATATTCCTTCCACTCGGACCTGGAGAAAGTTTGTACTTTCTACTGAGCAGAAAAAGGAATTGGGATATATAGTAGGGACAAGAGATTTAAAACGATTAACCGGGGAAAAGGGTGTATCCATTACACCTTTGCGTCCGTCGGGTATAGTAGAGGTTAATGGTAAAAAAATAAATGTACTTACCCGGGGAGAATACGTTGATTCTAATACCAAAATAAAAATAATAAGCGTTGAAGGCAATAAAATAGTAGTTGAAGCAGTCGATGTTTCTGGATAATTTAAATATTACTTTTAAAATAAGGAGGAAAAGAAATGATTGAGTTATTAGTTCCGTTGATTCCAATTATCGTAGTTATTTTTATAATCTATATTTTCTTTCAATTTATACCGGTAGGATTATGGATTTCAGCTATAGCGGCAGGAGTAAAGGTGGGGATTTTTACTTTGGTGGGTATGAGGCTTAGAAGGGTTCCTCCCCAGCAGATTGTTAATGCTTTAATCAAGGCCACTAAAGCTGGTTTGACCATTTCTATTGATAAATTGGAAGCACATTACTTGGCCGGAGGAAATGTTGATCGAGTGATTAATGCCTTGATTGCTGCAGAAAGAGCAGGTATTCCTTTATCTTTTGAAAAGGGTACTGCTATTGATTTAGCTGGAAGAGATGTCTTAGAAGCTGTACAAATGAGTGTAAATCCGAAAGTAATAAAAACACCGATAGTAGCAGCGGTAGCTAAAAATGGTATTCAAGTTATGGCCACTGCCAGAGTGACGGTAAGAGCAAATATTGAACGATTAGTTGGAGGAGCTGGCGAGGAAACCATTATAGCTAGAGTAGGAGAGGGAATTG
>MEYH01000065.1:6567-34476 GCA_001773955.1 Candidatus Sediminicultor quintus
TTGGTTCAGCAGAAACCCATAAAAATGTTTTAGAAAATCCAGATAATATTTCTAAGACTGTATTAAAAAAAGGTTTAGATGCCGGGACAGCTTTTGAAATATTATCCATAGATATTGCTGATGTAGATGTAGGTAAAAATATTGGTGCCATGCTGCAGACTGATCAGGCAGAAGCGGACAAGAAGATTGCTCAGGCCAGGGCTGAGCAAAGAAGGGCTTTAGCGGTAGCTCAGGAGCAAGAAATGAAAGCCAGAGTGCAAGAAATGAGAGCAAAGGTGGTAGAGGCAGAAGCAGAAGTTCCCAAGGCTATGGCAGAAGCGTTAAGAACCGGAAAATTAGGGGTAATGGATTATTATAATTTGAAGAATATTGCCGCTGATACTGCTATGCGGGATAGTATTTCTGAAACCCCAAAGAAGAAAGAAGATAAATAAGATAATATTATTTTACTTAAAAAGGATAGGATAAACAATGCCATTAATTTTATATATATTTATTTTCTATATTTTACTAAGTTTATTAAGCCGGATAGGAAATAAGAAAAGAAAATCTTATGGCTTAATGCGGAAAGAAGAAGATAATTCCCTCTCGGTATTTTCGGAAATTCAGGATGAAGCAGGTTCGCCCGGGGATAAGATTAATATTAAACAAGTTGATAATGTAGAAAAAAAGGATAATATTATTATAGATGACGAGGTTAAAGAATTTTATAAGGACAAAAGTGAGGATAAAGAGAAGGGGATTTTAGCTAAAAAATCGGTAGTAGAAGGGGTGGAAGAAATTTCATCTGGCTGGGAAAGCGGATTGGAAATATATTTATCTGATAATATTCTGGTTAACGGAATAATATTATCAGAGATAATTGCTCCGCCCAGAGTTCTAAGACCTTATGATTTTCAGAGATATAGAAGACTGCGATAAATTAGTCGTTAGTGAATAGTGAATAGTCGTTAGTATTAAATACACGTTTTCAGTTTTCAGTTCTCGGTATATAGCTAAAAATTTAAAGCGAAAAACGAAAAACCATAATTCAAAATTCAAAACCCCTTTCTTCGTTTTTAGTTTTTAGTTTTGGTTTTGCGCTTTGCGTTTTACACTTTTAGTTCTTTTACTATATTTAATGAAAGTAGGGAATTTTAATAGAAAAAGATAAAAACATAAGTCATAGCATATTAATTGATAATAAAAATGAGCTAAGAGAACTTTTTGGACAATATGATGAAAATATCAAACTTATCAACCAGTATTTTTCTATAAGGATATCAACCCAAAATGATAGTAAGTTAGTTATTTCAGGGATAAAGCGTGAAACGGATAAGGCTGTAAAAATAATTGAAGGACTTCTCTCTATAATTAGGAATGGGCATCCACTTTCTATCGCACAGGTAAAATACCATGTTGAAATGTCTCAGAATAATCAGCCTGTAGATTGTAAATTATTATTCAAAGACGTGATTCGCGTTTTTAAAAAAGATAAAGAAATTAAGCCAAAAACTTTAGGACAACAGAAATATATAGAAACTGTTAGAAAGAATGATATTGTCTTTGTTATCGGACCTGCTGGAACGGGAAAGACTTACTTGGCAGTAGCTATTGCTCTATCTGCCCTAAAGAATGAAGAAGTAGATAGAATAATTTTAGTTAGACCAGCGGTAGAAGCCGGAGAAAGTTTAGGTTATTTACCCGGAGATTTATTGGAAAAGATAGACCCCTATTTTCGCCCCTTATATGATGCAATATACGAAATGATGCCTTCCGAAAAATTTCAAAAGTATATGGAAAAAGGGATAATAGAAATAGCCCCACTAGGCTATATGAGAGGAAGAACCTTAAATAATTCCTTTATTATCTTGGATGATGCTCAAAATACTACTTTTGGTCAGATGAAGATGTTTTTAACCCGATTTGGTTTTGGTTCTAAAGTTATAATCAATGGAGATATTACTCAGATAGATTTACCACTTAAAGAACATTCTGGATTAACCAGAGTGGAAAGGATACTTAAAAAGATAAAAGGTATCGAATTTGTATATCTTAATGATCAGGACGTGGTGAGGCACAGATTGGTTCAGGAGATTATCCGTGCTTATGAAAGGGATGATTTACGGAACCAGAAAAAGGAGTAATACAACCTGGTGAAACTATATGAAAAATGGAATAAATGGAAAAGTAGAGATAAAATTTCAGGTATAAATATGCAAAAGAAAAAATTGATCGATAAAAATATAATACAAAAAATATCTATATTTTTTATTTTGTTAATCGCCATCACCCTCGTTCTGTCTATTAATTTTTTCCCGGATAAAATTCTTTTGAAAGAAGGGCAAATCTGCACGAAAGATATTCTGTCCCCGGGTGATTTTGAATTTGCAGATGTAGAAGCAACGCAAAATTTAAGGGAAAAAGCTGCCAAATCGATAAAAGAAGTGTATGATTTAAATTTAGCAAATATTGAAAATGTTGAAAAAGAAATAGATAGTTTCTTTATAAAAATAGAAGAATACCAAGAAAAAATAGATGAATCATCTAAAGATACTACTGATCCTATAGTAGAGACCGATAGCAGATTGGCAGATCTTAAGCTAAACGAAATAGGCATGGCTAATGAAATAAATAAAGATTTAGGATTATATATTAGTGAACAGGTTATAGCAGCTTATCTTCAACTGGATAATTTATCTTTAGAGAAAATAAAGGTAGATATTAAAAGTTCCCTGAGAAAAATTATGGAACAAGGAATTAAAAAAGATGATTTAGAAAATGCTAAAAAACAATTAATTAGGGAGATTAGTGAGATTTCCCTTGATCATCATGATGCCCTGATTGCCAGCGAGATTGCTACCTCTTTGCTTCTGCCAAGTTTATTTTTAAATGAAGAAGATACAGAAAAAAGGCGTCAGGAAGCTATTGCTTCGGTAGATGATGTTACAAGAACAATTCAAAAAGGGCAGATAATTATAAGAAAAGGAGAAGTGGCAACTTCGGAAGGTATCGCCATTCTTAATGCTTTAGGTCTAAAAAACCCCAAGATAAATTTTTCCAACATTATAGGCATAATTATGATTACTGCGATCTGCTTTTTAGTGGTCTTTTTATATTTAAGCTACTTTTATCCTGACATTTATAAAAATGTAAACAAATTGATATTGCTGGGTATTATTTCTATTTTTGTTGTTTTGCTCGCTAAAATAGCAAGTCAGGCATCAGGATATTTAATGCCCAGTGCATCTGCCTCAATGTTAATTGCCATATCTTTTGGTCCCAATATTGCCATATTGCTTACCGTCGTATTAAGCTTGTTAATAGGATTTATTCCGGGAGGCGGATTAAATTATATTTTAGTTTCGATAATTAGCGGGATTGTAGCTATATACAGTATTCGGAAAGCTACCCAAAGGTCAAGCTTGACCCGTGCAGGGTTAAATATTGCCGGAGTTAATATCGTTACTATATCAGCTTTGGGTTTAATCAGTAATGAAGGTTATTATCTAATTTTACAAAACAATTTATGGGGAGTGTTAAACGGTTTTTTAGCAGTCATTTTGACTATCGGAATTCTACCTTTCTTAGAAAGCTATTTCGATATTACTACCTCTTTTAAACTAATGGAATTATCTAACCCTAACCAACCTTTATTAAAAAAGTTGATATTGGAAGCACCCGGAACCTATCATCACAGCATAGTTGTGGGAAATCTATCCGAGACTGCTGCCGAAGAAATTGGAGGTAATGGGTTATTGGCTCGGGTTGGTGCTATTTATCATGATATAGGTAAAATAAAAAGACCATATTTCTTTACCGAAAATCAAGAAGCATATAAAAATATTCATGATGATATGGAACCCAGTTTAAGTGCTTTGGTCATTGCTTCTCATGTTAAAGAAGGAATAGAATTGGCGAAAAAAAATAAACTCCCCAAAGATATAATTGATATAATTGCCCAACACCACGGAACCAACTTGATTACCTATTTCTTCCACAGAGCTTTAAAAGAAAATGGATCAGCTAATGATGCAGTCGCCGAAGAGAATTATCGTTATTCCGGACCAAAACCTCAGACTAAAGAAGCAGGAATTATTTTATTGGCTGATTCATTAGAAGCGGCAACCAGAAGTTTAAATAATCCTACGGCAACTAGAATAAAAACCTTAGCGAAAGAAATTATCCAGAAGAATTTAGAAAATGGCCAGTTGGAAGAATGTGATTTGACCTTGAAAGACTTGAATAAAATTGGAGATAGTTTTTCCCGGATTCTTACCGGGATGTTTCACAGCCGGGTGGAATATCCCGATGAGGATTTAATAAAAAAAATAAAAGAAGAGGGAAAAAAGAATGGAAATTCTAATAAAAAATCAGCAGAAAATAATAAAGATAAACCAACGGAAGATAAGGGAGATAGTCAAAAAGATTCTGCAGTCTCTGAAAGTTGATGAAAAAACTGAAGTTAGTATTTTATTTACCGATGATAAATTTATAAGGTCACTGAATAATAAATATCGAGAGATTGATAAATCAACCGATGTTTTATCTTTTAGTTTATGGGAAGGGTCTGTCAAAACTCCGGAATCAGAGAGCGTTAAACTTTTGGGGGATATAATTATCTCCCTTGAAACTGCCCAAAGGCAGGCAGATAACTTAAATCATAGTATGGAAAAAGAGCTAACAGTATTATTAATTCATGGCTTATTGCATTTAACCGGTTATGCTCACGAAGAAGACAAAGATTATAAAATTATGCGGGAAAAAGAGGGTGAAATCCTAAAAACATTTGATTATTAGCTATACGTCTAATATAATGAAATTAGCTATTATATTTATTTACCTCTTTAAGTTATTTTATAAAGAAGTAAATATGTAAAAGAACTACTTGGCATAGAATCACCAAACAAAAAGAGATGAAAAAATAGGAGGTGAGGTATAAGCCTAAAGAAGTTACTTGTTTTAGTATGGCCAATTAAATTTTAAAAATTTAAAGGAGAATCTTTTCATGTTAAAAAGTAAGACAATATTGATTTTAGTATTGGCAATTAGTTTAGTAATGGGAATGTTCAGTTTTGGGATGGCTGCCGAAAGACAATTTGTAGCTATTGCTACCGGCGGAACCGGCGGAACTTATTATCCTCTGGGTGGAGCATTAGCTCAGATGCTTTCTAATAATGTTGAAGGATTAATCGTAACTGCCCAAACTGCCAACGCTTCTAGAGCAAACTGTAATTTAATAAGTAGAGGTCAGATCGAAACTGCTTTTTCCCAGGCTAATGTTACCTATTGGAGTTATACCGGTACAGGAATATATAGCAATGAGCCTATCCTCACTAATTTAAGGGGCATTGCTTCTTTATATCCGGAAACTATTCATATAGTTGCTACCAAGGCTTCCGGTATTAAAACCATAGATGACCTCAAAGGGAAGAAAGTTGGAGTTGGTGCTCCTAATAGTGGAACTGCTGCTGATGCTGAAATAATTTTAAATGCACATGGGATTACTTTTGATGATATAAAAGTAGATTTTATTGACTTTAATGAAGTTGCTCAGCGTTTAGTCGATGGGCAGATAGATGCTGGTTTTACTACCGCAGGTTACCCGACTTCCAGTATTATTGATATAGCAACCAAGAGAGACATGGTGTTGGTGCCTATCAGCGAAGAAAAGGTAAAAGAATTAGTTGCAGCCATTCCTTATTATGGAGCTACAACTATCCCGGCAGGAATATATAAAGGTATAGATGAACCTGTTTTAGCTCTTGCCACCCCCGCCTTATGGATCTGTGATGCGAAATTATCACCTACCGTAGTCTACAAAATGACTAAGGCTTTATGGGAACAACGAGCTATATTAGAAAAAGTACATTCTCAGGGTAAAAATATTACTTTGGAAACCGCCCTTGACGGTATAGGAATACCTTTGCATCCGGGTGCAGAATTATACTACAAAGAAGTTGGCTTGATTAAATAAGGTTAGGAAAGTAAAATCCGGGTACCACAAAATGAGAATATTTTTTTATGGTACCCGGAATCAATTTATATGTTAAAGAATAAATATGTTCCACCGCTTTTATTGCTTATTGCCACGATTATTATTATAATATTATTTTTTATTCCAGTATATACCCTGGACCTCAGGCCTTTTTCTGACGAAGAAATAATTTTTAAACAGAAAGTTCAACCAGGGGATAAATTTACTTTAAAGTATACTCACTCCGTAGCCTTAACTCCGGTATGGGAAATATTTATTATAGATAAAGATTATCAAATTATATTAATTGAAACTGATTTTCTTGACCATGGAGCAGGGCTTCCGTATACAACTTTTGAAAATGAAATATTTGTGGAAGAAGAGGGTAGATTTAAAATAAAAAATATGCACCGGATTATGCCTACCCCAATTTATTATAGAATTGGTGCGGTAAGTGAAAATATTTTTAATTTCAAAAATATAAAAATTGATTTATCTTCATCAGTGGGAGATAAATTATTGACTATTGGTGTTTATAAAAGAAATTTATATAATTATTACTGCGGAGGAAAGTTATAAATGGCTAAAAATGTTAAAGTTGAAAATAAAGAAATAGATGTTCAAAAACTTATGGAACAATATGATTCAGAATCAAGAGTAAGAAAGCCATTAGGATCTATGGCTATAATTATTTCTATTATTGCCATATCTTTTTCGGCTTTCCAATTTTATACCGGAGGGTTTGGCTTGCTTTTAGCTCTTAAGCAAAGAGCATTTCATCTGGCTTTTACTTTGTGTTTAACATTTCTTATTTACCCCAGCAGTAAAAAAAGTTTTGAAAAAAATAAAGAAAAAATACCTTTTTTGGACATAATTCTGGCAGTATTGGGAGCAGGTGTAAGTTATTATTTAGTGCTATTTTACGATGCTATGGTAATACGCTCAGGTTTACCTATTACACTTGATTTAATTATAGGCGGACTGACTATTATATTAGTCTTGGAAGCAACCAGAAGAATTATCGGTTCAGCTCTCCCTATAGTAGTAATTGTATTTTTATTTTATTCTTATTTCGGGCAGATAATGCCGGGATTCTTCGCTCATCGAGGGTACTCTTTAGAAAGAATAATAGAGCATCTATATGCTGGAACGGAAGGGATATTTGGCATACCTTTGGGAGTGTCTTCTTCTTTTGTATTCCTTTTTATTCTATTTGGAGCGGTATTAAATAAAACCGGGATGGGTAAATTTTTTATTGATATAGCTATGGCTCTTGCCGGCCATACTACTGGAGGGCCGGCTAAAGTTGCTGTTATAGCGAGTGGTTTGATGGGTTCTATCAATGGAAGTTCAGTTGCCAATGTAGTAACCACTGGGAGTTTTACCATTCCATTAATGAAGAGCATAGGTTATCGGAAAGATTTTGCCGGAGCAGTAGAGGCCGCCGCCTCTACCGGTGGGCAGATATTGCCCCCGGTAATGGGAGCAGCTGCCTTCGTCATGGCAGAGTTTTTAGGAATTCCTTATATCAAAATTGCTGCAGCAGCAGCTATTCCGGCAATAATATACTATATTGCTGTAGGAATAATGGTCCACCTGGAAGCTTGTAAATACGGATTGAAAGGATTGCCTAGAGAAAGACTTCCCAAATTAAACAAAGTATTAAAGGCCAGAGGCCATTTAATTATCCCAATACTTGGTTTAGTATATTTATTAGTAAGAGGGTATACTCCCTTATTTTCCGCTTTTTGGGCAATTGTAATGAGCTTGGCTATCAGTATGGTAAAAGCCGAAACTCGTTTAAATCTAAAGAAATTAGGTGAGGCCTTTGAAGAAGGGGCCAAGAGTGCTTTGGGGGTGGCAGCGGCATGTGCCTGTGCGGGAATGGTAGTAGGTGCAGTAACTCTTACCGGTTTGGGATTAAAGATTGCCAATGGACTGGTAATGTTAGGCCAGGGGAATTTAATGCTAACTCTTTTCTTTACCATGATTGCCTCAATTTTATTAGGGATGGGACTCCCCACCACTGCTAAATATATAATTTTATCGATTATGGCTGCACCTGCTTTAGTTGATTTAGGGGTAAACCCTTTAGCTGCCCATCTATTTATCCTTTACTTTGGAGTCATTGCTGACCTTACCCCGCCGGTTGCGGTAGCCGCTTATGCCGCAGCAGGAATTTCCGGCGGGAATTCTATGAAAACCGGTTTTATTGCCGTGAGATTAGCGGTAGCAGGATTTATGATTCCCTTTATCTTTGCCCTTGATCCCGGACTGTTATTTATAAATAGTACGGTAGTCCATACTTTGATATTGATTATTACTTCTTTAGTCGGTGTATTAGCTTTGGGAGCAGCTGCTGGTGGATATCTTTTTGACCATGTTAAAATATATGAAAGAGTTATATTAATTATTAGTGCACTTGCTCTAATAAGACCAGGCTTATTAACGGATGGAGTAGGCTTTATATTATTAGCGGGAGTAATAATCTTGCAGAAGATGAGAATATCGAAAAAAGCTAAATTAACCTAACCGTGCAAAGGTAAATACTTCATCTTGGTTTTAGTTGATTAAAATGGTCGATATTTTGAAATATACTTGATTGTTTTTGAAAAAGTTGCGGTGATTATTTTTTGGATGATCCTCTTAATTTAATAATATTGATATTTGAAGTTATCGTTTTATTAAGTTTTATAATATTATCTGCCTTTTTTTCAGCCTCAGAGACCGCTTTATTCTCTCTTAATAAGCTGCAATTAAAAAAAATACAAAAAGAAGAAGAGAATAATTGGCGGATAAAATCAATTATTAAACTCCTCGATGACCCACAAAGAACCTTAATCTCTATTTTAATCGGTAATATGTTCGTAAACATTACGGCTTCCTCTTTGGCTACTTATTTAGCTATAAAACTTATTGGAAATATAGGTATAGGTATAGCCAGCGGAATAATGATTTTTACCATACTTGTTTTTGGAGAAATTGTCCCAAAATCATTAGCTGTTGTCAATGCAGAAAATATTTCCAAAAGAGTTGCCAAACCGATAGAAATAATATCCATTGGGTTATTTCCCTTAATTAAAGTTTTTAAAGCACTAATTATTGTCCTCTATTACTTTTTTGGCAAGAAAAGTACTAGAGAGAAAAAAGAAATTACCGAAGAAGATTTAATAACCCTGATAGATGCTGGTAAGGATGAGGGAGTGATAGAAGAGGAAGAGAATGAAATGATTAGAAATATATTTGAATTTGGCGACACTATGGTAAAAGAAGTAATGATCCCTCGGGTAGATATGGCCTGTATCTCCTCTGATACCAAGTTAGGTTCAATATTGAAAATGATTAATAAAATGGGGCATTCAAGAATCCCGGTATATGAAGACACCATAGACAATATTGTCGGAATATTATACGCCAAGGATCTTTTAGGTGTTTACCAAAAATGGTATACTTCAAGGGAAAAGTTTGATTTAAAGGAAATAATAAGGGAAGCTTACTTTGTGCCGGAAAATAAAAAAATAGACGAATTGTTGGACATCTTTCAGAAAGACAGAATCCAAATTGCCATTGCTATTGACGAATATGGCGGGACAGCAGGATTAATTACCATGGAGGATGTGGTAGAGGAAGTAGTTGGCGAGATAATTGATGAATACGATAGAGAGATAAAATTGTTTGAAATGATCGAAGATAATACTGTAATTACTGATGCAATGATAAGCATTGAAAAGATAAATGAAATTTTAAACATCGAAATACCCGAAAATGGTTTCGAGACTCTGGGTGGTTTTATTTATGATCTATTGGGCAGGATACCTAAGAAAGACGAAAAGATAAAGTATCAGAATTGTCAAATAATAGTAGAACAGGTAGTAAAAAATAGGATTAGAAGAGTAAAGATAATAAAAGAACTTCCGCAGACTAAAAATAATACTCCGGGTAAAAATGCATAGGAGGTAAGGAAATTTTGACAGAATGGTGGATTAGAGTTAGTCCTTTTATATTATTTATGTGTATATTTATTGCTGCTTTTTTTTCCGGAGCAGAAACTGCAGTTATCTCTACCAGTAAGCTGCATCTTAAATATTTAGCCAAGATAGGAGATAAAAAAGCCATCATAATATCTAATTTAGCGAAAAAGCCTGATAAATTTTTAAGGTTTGTTCTAATCGGAACTAATATAGCAGTAATCGTAGCTTCTACAGTTTCTTCTGCCCTGGCAATGCATATATGGGGTGACAGCAAAGGAGTCACTATTTCGGTATTACTTACCACTCTAATAATTTTAGTTTTTTGCGAGATAATCCCTAAAACTATTGCTCAAAATAATCCTCAGAAAATTTCGCTTAAGGCAGCTTATTGTTTAAAAATTGCCTCTTTTATTCTTTATCCTATTGAAATCTTTTTCAGCTGGATATCCAACTTTATTATCAGAATCATTACCGGAAAGAAATATGTACTGTTAAACGCTTTTTACACTAAGAAAGATTTAAAATTGTTTTTTGAAGTTGGTGAAAAGGAAGGCGCATTAGAGAAAAAGGAAAAGAGTATGATTGAGAAAATTTTAAATTTAAATGATGTTTTTGTTAAGGATGTAATGATACCTCAGAAATTTATGGTAGCTGTTGAAGAAAATACTTGTTTGGAAGAAGCTGTAAAATTAATGAACAAAGAAGGTCTTTCCAGGATACCGGTTTATCAGAATAATATAAATAATATCATAGGTTTTATCTATGCCAGAGACTTCCTTATCGGAGATTTGAAAAAGAAATTAAGTAAAAGTATAAATTTATTAGGTTTGATCCATCCTCCTTACCTGGTCTCAGAAAATAAAAGGGTTACGACTCTTTTAAAAGAATTTCAGAGAAAGAAAGTTCATATTACTGTAGTAATAAATGAAGATAAAAAAATATCCGGCGTGGTTACCATAGAAGATTTATTAGAGGAAATTTTTGGAGAGATAGAGGATGAATTTGATAAAATTAAATAATTATAGAATAATTAAAAAAAATTAAAGAAAGAGGAAAAATTTTGAAGAAAGAAATATTGGGCAAATCATTTTTATGCCGGTTTATGTTATTATTTATTGTTTTATTTACTTGTCTTACTATAAATAGCAATATTTACGCCGATGAAGTAAGACCCTTAGCCATAATGATCGGTAATTCACCCGAAGAAGTAATTCACCAAACTAGTCTGAATAAGGCAGATATAATTTACGAAGCAAATGTAGAGTATCCTTTTACCAGATTAATGGCCATATTTAATAATAATGATGATGGCATAGTCGGACCGGTCAGAAGCAGCAGGTATTATTTTTCCAGATTAGCCGTAGAGTGGTCTGCCATCTTTGCTCACTGTGGAGGGCAGAGTTTAAAGAGTGAAAGGGTGGTTAATTTAGACCAGATGCTTTATCCTTCCCCTTATTGGCGAGATACTAATATTGGGGGGTGGATAAATCTTTTTACTAATATTCAAAATATAAGAGAGAAGAGCAGAAAAATGGGTTTTCAGGAAAAGATAGATTTGCATAACCATTTGTTTGGCCCAAGAACACTTAACCTATCAGGAGGAAATATCACTAAAATATCTATTCAGTATAACCAAAAACATATCATAGCTTACGAATATAGAGCCGATACTAATACTTATCTAAGATACGTAAATTCTAAGCCCCATCAGGATAGCAAAACCCTCGAATCTATAACTGCTTCCAATATAATAATCCAGTATGTTTCGGTTGAAGGAATACCCGGTGATGAAGAGGGAAGACTGGAGGTAGGGGTGATCGGCGAAGGTATTGCCAAGATATTTTACGGAGGAAATTATTATTTAACCAAGTGGATCAAAAAGTCTAAAGACCAGCCGACTGTATATTATGATAACCATGGAAATGTTATCAACTTAAACCAGGGAAATATATGGATTCATTTGGTGCCAGAGGAAACAAAGGTGTGGTTTAAATAAAGAAGGTGAAAATACTGTGAAAGAAGAATTTAAAAAATTAATTGAAGAAGCAGAAAAGGCCAGAAAAAGAGCCTATACTCCCTATTCTAAATTCCAGGTGGGAGCTGCTGTTCTCTGCGCTGATGGCAAAATATTTACCGGCTGCAATATTGAGAACGCATCTTTTAGTTTGACCGTATGCGCAGAAAGAGTCGCTATTTTTAAAGCTATTTCAGAGGGCTCAACAAAATTTGACGCTATCGCTGTTATTGGTGATACAGATAAACCCTGTTCTCCCTGTGGCGCCTGCCGGCAGGTAATATCGGAATTTGGTGAAGACATTCCCCTGATTATGACAAATTTAAAGGGGGATGTTAAGATTAAAAAAATAAAGGAATTGCTTCCCGAGGCATTTGGTAAAAACGATCTTTTATAGCGGAGATTATCTTATAGTATGTTGTATAAAACAGAAGGTATAGTCTTAAAAAGCATGGAATATGAAGAAGCTGACAAAATTGTTACTATATACACCAAAAATTATGGAAAGATTACCGCCATTGCCAAAGGAGTCCGAAAGACAAAAAGTAAATTCGGAAGCAGTTTAGAGATATTAACTCACTCTATTTTTTTGCTTTATAAAGGCAGGAATATTGATATTGTCAGTCAGACCGAAATATTAGAATCTTTTTTCTCGGCGAGCAAAGAAATTATTAAATTTGCTTTTGCTGCCAATTGTGTGGAGATAGTTAATAAATTAACCGAAGAGAGGGAGATAAATATTGGTCTGTTTAATTTACTAAAAGAGGTTTTACATTATTTGAGAGAATCTAATGATCCAAAATTACTGACCTTATCTTTCAAATGGCAAACGATGTCAATTTTAGGATACAGGCCCTCACTTAATCATTGTTGCAGATGCAATAAAAATATAGAAGATCATAAAAAGATGTATTTTAATATAAAAGAAGGCGGACTGGTGTGTGATAATTGCATAGTCAAAGACAAAGAAGGGTGTGTTAAAGTTTCTATTTATTTTAATAAATTAGTAAAAAAAATACTAATTACATCTTTATCTACTATTTCAAACGCTACCATTCCTGATGAAAAAATAAAAGAATTAGAGAAAATAACTAATTTATATATAGCCTATCATTCGGAAAAAAGTTTTAAAACAGATAGATTTTTGAAATTTCTGTAGCAAATTAGTCGTTGGTGAATAGCCGTTAGTGAATAAAACTAGCGTAGAGCGTACAGCGTTTAGCGTAGAGCATAATATAAATAGTATCGAGTATCCAGTATCGAGTATTGAGTGAAGGAAATCGGTTTTAGTTATCGGTTTACAGTTTTTAGATAAAGAAATAAAAATAATCCGATTCTGTATTCTAACTTCTTTTTATTAACTAACTAACCAAAAAGGGATGTAAAGTGTAATAAGTAACCCGTTTTTGTAAATCCAGAACTTTAGTCTTATTACATATTACTTATTACTCTGTTCTTTCCACTTCATGCTAAACGCTGTACGCTCTACGCTAGTTTCTCTTTATTTGCTATATACTCGATACTTTCTTTTGTTAGTGTAAATTTAAATGAGGTAGTTAGATAGAAAGAAGAATGCTACTTTTCCTATCTTTTTTTTCGCTTTTTTAACTCGATACTCGATACTATATACTCGATACTATATTTTGTTACGTTGACAATTAAGGCTGGTTTTGATATATTAACAAAGAAAATGCAATCCCTCTCTCTAACAGTTAATATGGTGATAAATAATCTAAAAGAGAGGGAATTTTATTTATATTTAAGCGAAAGAGACGCTAATATGGATTTTCAAGAGATAATTTTTAATTTACAGAAATTTTGGGGAGAACAGGGTTGTATTATTCAGCAGCCATATGATACAGAAAAAGGGGCAGGAACAATGAACCCAACCACTTTTTTAAGAGTATTAGGCCCCGAACCATGGAAAGTGGCTTATGTTGAACCATCCCGCAGGCCTGCCGATGGTCGTTATGGAGAAAATCCCAATAGAGTACAACAACATTATCAATTCCAGGTTGTATTAAAACCTTCTCCTGAAAATGTGCAGGATATTTATTTTAAAAGTTTAGAAAGTTTGGGGATATCAAGAAAAGAGCATGATATAAGATTTATTGAAGGGGATTGGGAAGCTCCTACCCTGGGAGCCTGGGGGTTAGGCTGGGAAGTATGGTTAGATGGGTTAGAAATAACTCAATTTACTTATTTTCAACAAGCTGGCGGGCTTGATTTAGATATTATTCCGGTTGAAATAACCTATGGATTAGAGAGATTAGGTATGGTTATCCAGGATGTGAATAATGTTTTTGACTTAAGATGGGGTAAAAATATTACCTATAGGGACATACGCCATCAAGCAGAAGTAGAACAATCTAAGTATAACTTTGAAGAAGCAGACATACCGATGTTATTTAACCTCTTTAATATGTATGAAAAAGAAGCCAGAAGATTAATAGTAATAGAGCTGCCCTTACCGGCATATGACTATATATTAAAATGCTCCCATACTTTTAATCTGTTAGATGCTCGAGGAGCAATTAGTGTTTCAGAAAGAACAGGATATATTTCCCGGGTAAGAAATATTGCCCGATTATGTGCAGTAGAATACCTAAAGCAGAGGGAAAGATTAGGTTTTCCCTTAATTAAGCAATAAAAGATCAGTCAGAGGATAAATTTAATGGAGAATGTAATTTTAGAAATTGGAAGCGAAGAAATGCCAGCGCAGTATATGGAGGATGCCCTAAAACATTTAAATCAGTTAGCACAAAAATATTTAGAAGAATCCAGAATAAATTATAAAGAAATAAAGGTTTATGGCACTCCCCGAAGATTAACATTATTCATCTTTCACATTAGGGAAAAACAGGAAGACATTTTTCAAAAGATTAAAGGACCTGCCTATTCGATTGCTTACAATAAAGATTCACAACCCCAAAAGCCTGCCCTGAAGTTTGCCCAAAGCCAGGGGGTAAATGTTGAGGATTTAATAGTTGAAGATACTGAAAAAGGAAAATATATTTTTGCCCCCAAATCCATAATAGGCCAGCCAACTATTGAAATATTATCCCGGGTATTTCCTAAAATAATAACGGGCATACAATTTCCTAAATCAATGCGCTGGGGAGAAAGATCATTGCGATTTATCCGCCCTATAAGATGGATACTTGCCCTGTATGGAAAAGAAATAATAAAATTCAATTTAAATGGTTTAGACTCTGAAAATATTACTTACGGTAATAGACTTTTAGCGCCTCAAAAAATCAAAATATCTTCTACTCAGGAATATTTCAAGAAGTTAGAAAAAAATTATGTAATAGTCGATCCCAAGATTAGAGAAAATATAGTTAGAACAGATATAGAACAGATAATTAAAGAAATTGGCGGGGAAAAAATAATAAATGAAAAACAGTTAAAAGAAATAATTTATTTAGTTGAATATCCCAATGCAATTTTAGGAAAATATGATAAAAAATATTTAGAATTGCCCAAGGATGTCTTAACTATAGTTATGGAAAAACATCAAAAATATTTTCCTGTTTTTAAAAACAAGAATGAACTACTTCCTCTATTTATTGTAATTATCAATAACTCCAAGGAGCACACCTCTAAAATTAGAGAGGGTAACGAAAATGTTCTCAGAGCCAGGTTGGAAGA
Organism: Candidatus Sediminicultor quintus; assembly: GCA_001773955.1. Classification (GTDB taxonomy): domain Bacteria; phylum Atribacterota; class Phoenicimicrobiia; order Phoenicimicrobiales; family Phoenicimicrobiaceae; genus Sediminicultor; species Sediminicultor quintus. The sequence continues at coordinate 22,160 of MEYH01000065.1, forward strand.
TGCAAAATTTTTCTACCAGGAAGACCAGAAGATTCCGTTAGAGAAAAAGGCGGATAAGTTAAAAAATATTATTTTCCAGGAAAATCTGGGAAGCCTTTTTGATAAAACAGAGAGATTAGAATTACTCTGTGACTACATTGCAGATTGTTTACAGGTTGAACAGAAAGTAAAAAAAGACCTTTTGAGGTCGGCTCATCTGTGCAAAGCAGATTTGGTTACTGAAATGGTAAAAGAATTTCCAGAATTACAGGGAATAATGGGGAAAGAATATGCAGTTTTATCGGGTGAAAGAAAAGAAGTAGCGGAAGCTATCTTTGAACATTATCTCCCTCGTTTTTCAGGGGATAGGTTACCCCTAACCAAAAGTGGCATAATTTTAGGGATTGCTGATAAAGTCGATAGTATTATTGGCTGTTTCCTAATGGGCTTAATCCCGACAGGATCACAGGACCCTTATGGATTGAGAAGACAATCTCGTGGACAAATTGCCATAATTTTGAAAAATAACCTACAAATTTCGTTAAAAGATATTATTTGGAAATCTTTATTCTTATACCAAGAAAGTGTTTCGGTGGAATTAAAAATTGATGAAAATGAGATGGTATCCCAGATATTAAATTTTTTCAAACAAAGACTAAAAAATATCTTCTTAGAAGAGGGAATTCACTATGATGTAATTGACGCAGTTTTAGCTGTGGATAGCGATGGAGATGTAGTTGATATTAAACATAAGATAAAAACCATAGAGGAATTATACAATCAACCCATTTTTAGAAAAATACTCAACTCATCAAGCAGGGTACTAAATTTATCAAAAAATTATGAAGAAACCGAGATTGATCGTTCGCTATTAAAGGAAAAAGCAGAGTTAAGTTTATATCATGATTATGAAAGTATTTATCCTCGAACAAGCGAATTTATTTGTAACAAAGAGTATAAAGAAGTATTTAAATTATTGGGAGATTTATGCGAACCGGTCGATGAGTTTTTCGACCAAGTACTGGTAATGGACAAGGATAAAGACATCAGAAAGAATAGGGTCGCACTGATCAAGAAAATAGGAATATTATTTAATCAGGTAGCTGATTTATCCAAAATTGTTTTTATAAAAGAGGGGAGGGAGTAATTATGGATAGGGTTGAATTTAAACCCAATGTCTATATAATTTCTGATTCTACCGGTGAAACTGCTCAAAATGTAGTGCATGCTGCGCTTAGTCAGTTTGATTCTGATGATATTAAGTTAAAATTATTTGCCCACATTGAATCTAAAAAAGATATTACCGGGATAGTAAGTCAACTCAATAGAGAAAAAGACTTTATAGTCTATACTATTGTAAAACCAGAATTAAGATCATTTCTGAAAGAGGAATCTAAAAAGCAATCTGTTGTTTCCTTCGATATGTTTGGTCCAATAATAGAAAACATTGAAAGGATAAGCGGAATCAGACCTAAATTAGAAGCGGGAATTATTAGAAAAATAGATAAAGAATATTTTAAAAGAATGGAGGCAATGGAATTTGCGGTGAAGTACGATGCCTGCCAGAGAGAATTAGAGTTATCCAAAGCTGATCTGGTAATATTAGGGGTTTCTCGAACTTCAAAAACACCACTTAGTATGTATCTTGCCTATAAAGGGATAAAGGTGGCCAATATAGTATTAGATTTTGAATTTGAACCGCCAGCCGAAATATTTAGTTTACCGCCGGAAAAAGTAGTTGGTTTAACCATGGACCCCGATAAATTAATCGAGATAAGAAGTGAACGGTTAAAGGCATTGGGACTGCCAGATGAGGGTGTATATAATAAAAAAGAAAGAGTAATTAAAGAGTTAAAATATGCAGATATTATTTATAAAAAAATCGGATGTCCGATAATTAACGTAACCAATATGGCCATAGAAGACATTGCCACAAATATACTTAAAATTATAAAGGAGGAAAAATAAGTATGAAGAAATATGTCTATTTTTTTGATGAAGGAAAAGGGGATATGAAATCCATTTTAGGAGGAAAAGGTGCAGGTCTGGCAGAAATGACCCGAATAGGCCTTCCCGTTCCTCAGGGATTTACTATCACTACAGAAGTATGTGTTGAATATTATAAAAATGAAAAAAAATATCCTCAAGGATTAGAGGAGCAGATAGAGGAAAATTTAAAGAAATTAGAAAAGGTATCCAAGAAAGCATTTGGAGATTCCAAAAATCCTTTGTTAGTCTCAGTTCGTTCCGGTGCACTAATTTCCATGCCCGGTATGATGGATACAGTTCTAAATTTAGGGTTAAATGATGTTACTATTCTGGGAATCGTCGAGAAAACGAAAAATGAACGTTTCGCTTACGATAGTTATCGACGCTTTATGCAGATGTTTGGAAATGTAGTTTTAGGTATTGAACATGATAAATTTGAATACCTTTTGGAAGGGCTTAAAAAAGAATTTAAAGTAAAATTAGATACGGAAATTGATTGTGAAGGTCTGAAAATATTAGTGGAGAGATACAAAAAACTGATTAAAAAAGAGACCGGAGAAGATTTTCCTCAAGAACCTAAAGCTCAATTAAAGATGGCTATAGATGCTGTGTTTAATTCCTGGAATACTAAAAGAGCGGTAACTTATCGCAGGATAAATAAAATTTCCGATGATTTGGGGACAGCAGTAAATGTTCAAGAGATGGTTTTTGGCAATATGGGGGAAGATTCAGGAACAGGGGTTGGATTTACCAGAAATCCTTCTACCGGAGAAAAAGAAGATTACGGAGAATATCTTCTGAATGCCCAGGGAGAAGATGTGGTTGCAGGTATCAGAACGCCTTTGCCTTTATCTAATCTCAAAAACGATTCATTGGAAGTACATGAAGAACTTATTAAAATAGTTACACTTTTAGAAAAACATTATAGAGATGTTCAAGATTATGAATTTACTATAGAAAAAGGAAAGCTTTACTTACTGCAGACCAGAACCGGGAAAAGAACTGCTCAAGCTGCTCTTAAGATTGCGGTAGATATGGTAGAAGAAGGAATAATAAATAAAGAGGAAGCCATTTTAAGGGTAGATCCCAATCAATTAAATCAACTTTTACATAGAAGAATAGATCCCAAAGCAAAAGTGGAAGTAATTGCCAAGGGATTACCGGCTTCTCCGGGTGCTGCTTATGGAAAAGTGGTCTTCACCGCTGATGAAGCAGAGGAATTAGGGAAAAAAGGAGAAAAAGTAATATTAGTAAGATCAGAAACCACTCCAGATGACATCCATGGCATGGTAGAAGCCCAGGGTGTGCTTACCAGCAGAGGAGGTATGACCAGTCATGCGGCAGTTGTGGCCAGAGGTATGGGTAAGGCTTGTGTGGCCGGTTGTAGTGCTTTAAATATTAATACAAAAAAAGGGATTATTTCTGTTAATGATTTAGTAATAAAGAAAGATGAATTTATCACTATAGATGGCGGGACCGGTGAAGTATTTATGGGAAAAGTACCTACCATTGAACCGAAAATGAGCAAGGAATTTGAAACCCTGCTATCCTGGGCCAACAAAATAAAACGTTTAGGTGTATACGCTAATGCCGATACACCTGAAGATGCGAAAAAGGCCAGAGAATTAGGGGCGGAAGGTATAGGACTTACCAGAACAGAGCATATGTTTATGCAACAAGATCGGTTACCTATTGTACAAAAAATGATTATGGCCGATACCCTAAAAAGCAGAGCAGAAGCCTTAGAAAAATTACTGCCGGTGCAGAAGGGTGATTTCTTGGGCATTTTAAAAGCCATGGAGGGATTGCCGGTAATTATCAGACTTCTCGATCCTCCGCTTCACGAATTTTTACCCAACCTGGAAGATACTTTAATAGAAGTAACTACTTTAAAATTAAAAAATATAGATTCAGCAGAACTTGCCAAGAAAGAAAAGTTATTGGAAATAATTAAATCTTTGCACGAAATGAATCCCATGTTGGGACTTAGAGGATGCAGATTAGGTTTATTATACCCGGAAATATATGATATGCAGGTAGAAGCTATCATTGATGCCGCGATAGAATTAACTAAAAAAGGCATAAATGTAAAACCTGAAATAATGATTCCTCTGGTAAGTCATATAAACGAGTTTAGACCGATATGCAAAAGAACCAGAAAAATTGCTGATGAAAAGATAAAATCTGCAGGGGTAAAATTAGAATATAAAGTGGGTACTATGATTGAGTTACCACGGGCTGCTTTAACTGCTGATAAGATAGCAGAAGAGGCTGAATTCTTTTCTTTCGGAACCAATGATTTAACCCAGACAACTTTTGGTATAAGTCGAGATGATGCTGAAGGAAAATTCTTATTAAAATATGTGGAGGAGAAAATATTAGAAGAAAATCCTTTTGAAGTATTAGATCGTGAAGGTGTAGGTGAATTAGTTAAGATAGGTACAAAGTTAGGAAGGAAAACCCGTCCTAACTTAGAGGTAGGTATTTGCGGAGAACATGGCGGGGAACCACAATCGGTAGAATTTTGCCATTCTGTGGGATTAAATTATGTTAGTTGTTCACCTTTTAGAGTTCCCATTGCTCGATTAGCAGCTGCGCAGGCAGTAATAAAAAGAAAGGATATAAAGTAACATGCAAATTGAACTGTTAATTCCTCTTAGTGGTATAGTTAGCCTTATATTTGCTGTATATCTTTCTCTGAAGGTAATTAGAGAAAAACCGGGAAATGAATTAATGAAAGAAATATCAAATATGATTGAACAGGGAGCTATGGCTTTTTTAAAAAGAGAATATAGTGTTTTAGTATTTTTTATCATTGTGGTTAGTCTTATACTGGGCTGGGTGAGAAATCCTATTACTAGCTTATCTTTTGTGGTGGGGGCAATTTGTTCCGGATTGGCCGGTTTAACCGGGATGAAAATTGCTACTAAAGCAAATTCAAGGACTGCTAATGCTGCCATGGAGGGCGGTATAACCAAAGCATTAAAAATTGCCTTTTCCGGCGGTGCGGTGATGGGTATGTCGGTAGCAGGTTTTGGACTATTAGGTTTAGGCATTTTATATTATTTCATCAGAGAACCGGAAACTATAAATGGATTTGCTTTAGGCGCAAGTTCTATAGCCTTATTTGCCAGAGTAGGTGGTGGAATATTTACCAAGGCAGCAGATGTGGGAGCTGATTTGGTAGGAAAAGTGGAAGTAGGGATACCCGAAGATGACCCTCGTAACCCGGCAGTTATTGCAGATAATGTAGGTGATAATGTAGGGGATATAGCCGGAATGGGTGCAGACCTATTTGAATCTTATGTAGGTGCAATTATTTCCAGTATGATTTTGGGTGCATTATTATTTGAAGGAACTAAAGGAGTCATATTCCCTCTATTATTAGCTGCTTGTGGGGCAATTTCTTCCATTATTGGCACCTTTTTTGTCAATACTAAAAGCGAGAAGAAATTAAACACTGCTTTAACCAAAGGAACTTTGGCAAGTGGATTTTTAGTTATTATTTCTTCTGCATATCTTTCTAATGTTTTATTTAATAGTTTAAATATATTTTATGCCACTACGGCTGGATTGATTGCCGGTATCATTATCGGATTGGTAACTGAATATTATACCTCTTACCATTATCCTCCGGTAAAGTCAATTTCTAAATCATCACTTACCGGAGCAGCAACTACCATTATTTCGGGATTGGCTGTCGGTATGCAAAGTACTGCAATACCACTAATTGTGATCGCCTTTACAGTATTAGTCGCCAATAAATTTGCGGGTTTATACGGTATTGCTGTTTCAGCGGTAGGGATGCTTTCTATAGTTGGCATGACGGTTTCCGTTGATTCCTATGGTCCGATTGCTGATAATTCGGGTGGAATTGCCGAAATGGCCGGGCTGGATCCCAAGGTTCGAAAAATTACCGATTCCTTAGATGCTGTAGGAAATACGACAGCTGCTATTGGAAAAGGTTTTGCTATTGGTTCAGCAGCATTAACTGCTTTGGCTCTATTTTCAGCTTATTGTAAATCTGTGGGTTTAGAAATTATAAGCATAATCAATCCAGTAGTAGTAGCTGGAATGTTTATAGGCGGCCTTTTGCCTTATCTTTTTTCTGCTTTAGCCATAAATGCAGTTGGCAAAACAGCTTTTTTAATGATAGAAGAAGTTCGCAGGCAATTTAGAGAAATTCCTGGTTTGAAAGAGGGAAAAGCTAAGCCGGATTCTGCAAGGTGTGTAGATATTAGCACTAAAGGAGCTTTGAAAGAAATGATAGTCCCTGGATTGTTAGCCATAATTGCCCCTATATTAGTAGGAATAATTCTTGGACCAAACGCATTGGGAGGAATGTTGATTGGAGCGGTGTTAGTAGGGGTATTGCTGGCTATACAGATGGCCAATTCCGGAGGAGCCTGGGATAATGCCAAAAAATATATTGAAATGGGAAATTATGGGGGGAAAGGCACAAAAGTCCATGAGGCCGCTGTTATAGGTGATACTGTAGGCGATCCTCTTAAAGATACTGCCGGCCCCTCTATGAATATATTGATCAAAGTAATGTCCATAGTCGCTCTGGTGTTCGTTCCTCTATTTATAAAATAGTCGCTAGTAAATAGTGAATAGTCGTTAGTTTTAAATACAAAATGCAGGATAAATTGGTTGGCTGGTTTTCTAGCTAACAGATCTATGGTACGTTGTAGATAATTTTATAGTAAATTCTGACTTTTTGGTTATAATTATTATGTTGTAGGGGCACAATGAATTGTGCCCTCGTCACATTAATGACTAATTTCTCCTGGGGGCACAATGCATCGTGCCCCTACATTACTAAAATGATTTTACAAAAATAATTCCCAAAGAATACAATTGGGAGGAAACATTAAATGAGATTTTATGATTTAATTATCAAAAAAAGAGATGGCCAAGAATTAACTAAAAAAGAAATAAATTTCATGATAAAAGAATATTGCGAAGATAGGATTCCGGATTACCAAATGTCTGCCATGCTGATGGCTATCTATTTTCAAGGAATGAATATTGATGAAATAAAATATCTAACTATGGCTATGGTTCATTCTGGGAAAATTATCGACCTTAGTTCCATTCCAGGTATTAAGGTCGATAAACACAGTACAGGAGGAGTAGGAGATACCACTACCCTTGCTTTAGCCCCCATGGTGGCAGCGGCAGGTGTTCCGGTAGCCAAGATGTCAGGACGTGGTTTAGGTCATACTGGCGGTACAATCGATAAGTTAGAATCAATCAAAGGGTTTAAAACAGAATTAGGTCTAAATAAATTTATAAATATCGTTAAAAAAGTTGGAGCATCAATTATCAGTCCTACTTCAGATCTGGCTCCCGCAGACAAAAAATTATACGCGTTAAGAGATGTCACCGGAACGATAGATAGTATTCCCTTAATCGTAAGCAGTATTATGAGTAAAAAATTGGCTGCTGGTGCCGATGCCATTGTATTAGATGTTACTACCGGCAGCGGTGCTTTTATGAAAGAATATAAAGATGCTTTGAAATTAGGGAAAATAATGGTAGATATAGGATTAGAGTTTGGCAAAGAGACTGTGTCAGTAATTACAAATATGGGTGAACCTTTGGGTTTTGCTATCGGTAATTCCTTAGAAGTTAAAGAAGCTATCGAAGTTTTAAAAAATAGAGGACCGGAAGATTTACGCGACCTTTGCCTGGTTCTAGGTGCCTATATGCTAGAATTAGGCGGAGCGGCAAAGAACTATGAGGAAGGAAGAAAAAGATTAGAAAAAATACTAAAAGAGGGGACAGCCTTCAGTAAATTTAAGGAGATGGTAGCCGCTCAGGGCGGTAATCCGGAAATAATCGATAAGCCGGAATTATTGCCTCTGGCCAAACATTGTACTAAAATTAAAGCGGTTATTACTGGCTATATACAGAAAATAGATTCCCAATTAATTGGTGAGAGCGCCATGCTTTTAGGAGCAGGCAGAGAGAAAAAAGAATCAGAAATCGATTTATCTGTAGGAATTATTTTAAAGAAGAAAGTAGGCAGTAAGGTTAATATTAACGAAGATTTAGCCGAAGTATATTATAATGATTCAGAAAAATTAAAAGAAGCAAAGAACAAATTGCTCTCCTCATTTGTTATAGGAGACAAGAAACCTAAAAAAATACCACTAATCTTGGCAGCCATCAGTAAGGAAGGCGTTAAAGAATTTAGATGAACAGTATCAAGCATCGAGTATCGAGTGAAGACAATTATAATTCAAGAGTGAAGACATGACATATCGAGCCCAAAGTATAGCGGGTTGCCCATCTCTTTTTCATGAGAGCAAGATCCTCTGTCTAATATTTTTCAACTGCTAATTAGTACAATAAGACACTGCATGCTTTGTCTCTACACCAACTCGGCATTAATACTTTAACTAACTAGGTAACCAACTAACTATATAACCAAATATCTACGCTCTATGCTAAACGCTATACGCTAGTTCTTCTTTACTATATACTCGATACTCGATACTGTATACTATCTTCTGTTTATTTATGCTATAATTTTAATAAAAAATTAAAAAAGAAGGTTTTTTTATTGGAAGTAATTATAAGTCATCATGGCACTGATTTTGATTCTTTGGCTGCCATGGTAGCTGCCCAAAAAATATATAAAGACGCTCTTTTAGTATTTACCGGAGCCGTAGAGAGAAATGTAAGAAAATTTGTCTCTATGTATGGCGATTTGATAGAGATAACCCCTATCAAGAAAATTAAAATAGAAGAAATTAATAAATTGATAATAGTCGACACTAGAATAAAAAGACGGATTGGACTATTTGCCAATGTAATAAATAAGAGAGATTTGGAAATTCATATCTATGATCACCACCCATCTACTGCGGATGATATTAAAGGGGATATTAATGCAATAGAAGAAGTAGGGGCAACTACTACCATAATGTTGAAAAAAATAAGGGAAATGAATTTAGAGATTAGTCCCATCGAAGCAACTTTGTTCGCCTTGGGGATTTATGAAGATACCGGCTCTCTTACTTTTTCAACTACTACGATTGATGATATAAATAGCATTTCTTATTTGTTTGATAAGGGCATAAACTTAAAAGTTGTAGCAAATTTTATAAATATCGGCCTAAGCATAGCTCAAAAAAAATTATTAAATAAATTGCTGCTTTCTTCTAAGGAAATATTATGCAAGAGTGTGCGAATTAATATGGCTAATGCAGAGGTAAAAAATTATACAGAAGGGTTAGCTCTTCTTACTCATAAGTTAATAGAAATAGAAAATAGCGATGTTTTTTTTACTATAGTAAAAATGGCAGACCGAATATACATAGTTGGAAGAAGTAGAACAAATTCTGTTGACGTAGATGAAGTTTTAAAAGAATTAGGAGGGGGAGGTCACTTTCAGGCAGCTTCGGCTGTAGTAAAAGATTTATCCCTTGATGAATTAGAGAAAAAACTTATCGGGATTTTAGAAGAAAAAGTAAGGGCGGGAATTGTAGCAAAAGATATTATGTCTTCACCGATTAAGACCGTTAATACTTTAGCTTCTATTGAAGAGACGAAAAAAATATTATTAAGGTACGGACATAACGGTATTCCAGTAGTAGAGGCAGGGGAGCTAAAGGGCATTATAACAATGCAGGAAGTAAATAAGGCCAAACAACATGGACTTGGAAAAGAGCTGGTAAGCAAATATATGTCCGATCAGGTAGTTACCGTAAAATTGAATACTCCTTTAACTGAAATTCAAGAATTAATGATCAATTACGATATCGGGAGAATACTGGTTGTTAGCCAGGAAGAAAAATTGGTAGGAATTATTACCAGAACTGATTTAATAAGAAATTTATATGGAGAGGGTCACATTCCCAAAAGATCATTTTCAACTTATGTTGAGACTAGCAGCAATATAGAGAGAAAGAAGCAAATAGAATTAATAGAAAAAATATTTCCCAAAAGAGTTAAAGATATTCTAAATAAAATTGGGGAGATAGGTGATAGATTGGATTTTCCAGTTTTTATGGTAGGTGGAATCGTAAGAGACCTATTTTTAGGGATTAAGAATTATGATCTTGACATTGTGGTTGAAGGAGAAGGAATAAAATTTGCCCGAGAGTTAAGTAGATACTTGGGTGGGAGAACTAAAAGCCACGAAAAATTTGGAACCGCAATAGTAATTTTAGCGGATGATTTTAAAATAGATGTGGCAACTGCCCGAAGAGAATTCTATGAATACCCTGCAGCCTTTCCCAAGGTTGAGCTAAGTTCAATTAAAAAAGACTTATATAGAAGAGATTTTACTATAAATGCCATGGCTATCCAGTTAAACCAGAAGTATTTTGGAAAATTAATCGACTTTTTTGGTGGGCAGAAAGATTTGCGTATAGGTATAATCAGGGTTTTGTATAATTTGAGTTTTGTTGAAGATCCGGCACGCATTATACGGGCAATAAGATTTGAACAGAGATATAATTTTAAAATGAATAGGACAACAGAAGATTTTCTTAAAAAAGCTATTAATGATAAATTACTCTCCAGATTAAGAAAGAAAAGAATCACTGAAGAATTAATTTTAATATTGAAAGAAGAAAATCCATTAAAATCTTTAAAAAGAATGGAAGAATTAGGAGCGCTAAAGTATATTCTTCCGGAATTTGAATTAAATAAAGAAACAGTTGAAAGATTAAGCAAGGTAAAAGACAATTTTGATTTTTGGACACGCGATATACCTGATGAAAAAATAGAATTGTGGGTAATATGTTTTTGCTGCTTAATTAGAAATCTAAAAAAAAGTCAACTACAGAGAATTTATAAAAAACTGATAATTAAGCAAAAGTTTATAGATAAGATAAATTGTTGTTACTTAAATTTAGATCAAATCATAAAAACGTTATCACATAAAACTAAAATATCACCGAGCGTTATCTATTTAAAATTAAAAGATTTACCTAACGAAGTGTTATTTTTAGCAATGACGGAAAGTGACACTAATATTGCAAGAGAAAGGATAAACAATTATTTTAGAAAATATAAAAAAGAAAGTCTATATATTTCCGGAAATGAATTAAAAGAACTACGGGTAAAACCAGGTCCGATCTATTCGCAGATTTTAAATAAATTACTTTGTGCCCGGTTAGATGGAGAGGTAAAAAATAAAAGAGATGAAATTAGATTCGTAAAAAATATTCTAAAGGGAAGGAATAAGATATAGAAAAATGTTGAACAATATATTCGAAATTGCCTGGAGCATACCAGCTGTTTTAATCGCCATTACTTTTCATGAATATTGGCATGGTAGAATTGCGTATAAATTAGGTGATCCAACAGCAGCAGAAGCGGGAAGACTTACCTTGAATCCTCTGGCTCATCTTGACCCTATAGGTACTTTGATGTTGCTTTTATTCCGATTTGGATGGGCAAAACCAGTCCCGGTAAATTTTAATAGGTTGAATCAACCCAAAAGAGATATGATATATGTTTCATTGGCAGGGCCTATCGCCAATATAGTCATTGCCGTAATATTTGCCCTTATATTGAGGTTAAGCTATTATCTCATCGGACAAATTACCATAACACAAAACAGCTCTTTTTTTAATCTATCGATAACTATGCTAAGAGGATGGTTAATATTCTTACAGACTGGTGTAATAATAAATTTAGCACTAGCCATATTTAACTTGATTCCTGTTCCGCCTTTAGATGGATCCAAGATATTGCTGGGTCTTTTGCCTTATTCTCAGGCTGAGAGGTATGCTAAGTTAGAATCTTATGGGCCAATTTTCTTATTAATTCTGATATTAAGTGGTATAATTGGAAAAGTGATATTTCCTATTGTATTTTTTATATTTCGTTTGCTAACTTGAATTCGTATTACGTATTATATATCAAGCCTTCACTTTTGAATTCTGATCTTTTTCACGCGATACGATATGCTAACGACTAATTTAATCGATGAATCGATCAATTGGCGAATCGGTTAATCGGTGAATTAATATACAACATATTTTAATAATAAAATTAAGAGAGGAGTATTTCAAATGGCGGGAATAATATTTAGCGGAATGCGGCCTACCGGTAAATTACACTTGGGAAATTATTTAGGAGCTTTGGAAAATTGGGTAAAACTTCAGGAAGAATACAAGTGTTTTTTTGGAGTCGTGGATTTACACGCTCTAACCACCGGTTATGACAAAACTGAAGATTTAAAAGAAAACATTAGGGAGATGCTTATAGATTGGTTTAGTGCAGGAATTAGCCCCGAAAGAAGTACTGTATTAATACAATCTTATGTCCCGGAACATGCAGAATTGCATCTACTTTTATCCATGATTACTCCTTTGCCCTGGTTA
>MEYH01000066.1:0-1692 GCA_001773955.1 Candidatus Sediminicultor quintus
ATTGTTTTAGATAGAAAGATGAAAAAAACAGTCATCATATTTAGCTCTTTCGGGGGAATGGATATAGAAGAGGTATCAAAAAAACATCCCGAGAAGATTGCTAAAATATATATTGAAGAATTATTAGGCCTTCAAGATTTTCATATCAATCAATTGCTGCCTTTACTAAATAATGATAGAGAAATAATCTCAAAACTAAAAAACATAGTGAAGAAGCTGTACTCTATTTACAAAAAATATGATTGTCTGATTGTCGAGATAAATCCTTTGGCTCTTGCAGAAAATGGAGATTTGGTTGCCTTAGACGGAAAGATGGAAATAGACAATAATGCACAATACCGGCAGAAACCTTTAGTGGATGCCAGTAATGGAATTGAAGAAGATCCCCTAGAATTAATTGGCAAAGAAGCAGGGTTCGTGGTGATTAAATTAAAGGGAAACATTTCTATTATCAGCAACGGTGCAGGATTAGCTTTATCTACCCTGGATTTACTTCATAAATACAACATGGGAGTTGCCAATATTTTAGATTTAAGCGGAGGAGCAACCCCGGAAAAAGTTATGCAGGCAATCAAAGTAGTTATACAAGATAAGGACGTGAAGGGAATTTTATTTAATATTTTTGGGGGAATTACCAGATGTGATGAGATTGCCCAGGGAATAGCCGGAGCTTTAAAGAGCATACCTGAGGATATATCTGTTGTATGCCGCCTACAGGGGACTAATCGAGATGAAGGAATTAACATATTAAAAGAGGTTAATTTAGATGCGGAAACAGATTTAGAAGAAACAATAAAAAATATAGTTTCAACCATGAGTAGAGGGTAGAGAATATGAGCATTTTAGTTAATGAAAATACCAGATTAATTGTTCAGGGCATTACCGGCAGAGAAGGAAGTTATCATGCATCATTAATGAAAAAATACGGTACGAAAGTAGTGGCTGGAGTTACTCCGGGAAAAGGGGGTCAAGAAATTGAAGAAATACCTGTTTTTAATAGTGTTTACGAAGCCGTTAAAAGTACAGATGCAAATGCAAGTATTTTATTTGTTCCTCCCAGATTTACCAAAGATGGAATTTTAGAAGCTATTGATAGCGGAATAAAATTAATAGTAACTGTAGCGGAGGGTGTGCCGGTTCATGATATGCTTTTTGCCCATTACTATGCAAGATTAAATAACTGTATTTTAATTGGACCGAATACGCCGGGAATCATCTCTCCGGGTAAATCAAAGGTGGGATTTATGTCTGATAGTATATATAAAAAGGGCAATATAGGAATAATGTCAAGAAGTGCAACCTTGTCTTATGAAGTAGTTAATAATCTTACCAATAAAGGAATTGGTCAATCTACAGTCGTGGGGGTTGGTGGAGATTCTATCCCCGGTTCATCCTTTGTTGATTTATTACCCTTATTCGAAGAAGACTCCCAAACCGATCTCATTATAATGGTGGGAGAAATTGGCGGTACTGATGAGGAAATTGCTGCCAAATATATAAAAGAACATATGAAAAAACCAGTTATCGCTTTTATTGCCGGTGAAGCAGCACCTGAGGGAAAAGTTATGGGTCACGCCGGGGCAATTATCTCTCCGGGGGGAGAAGGGGGCGTTCAATATAAAAGAAAAGTATTGCAAGAAGCCGGTGTTCATATGATTGAAAAGTTAAGTGAAATAGCTGACATGGTATCAG
>MEYH01000066.1:1814-1965 GCA_001773955.1 Candidatus Sediminicultor quintus
AGCTTTAGCTAGTCCTATTGGTAGTAAAAAATTAAAAGAATTAGTCTCATCTCAAGATAAAGTCATCATTTTGGTTAGTGATATCACTCGACCAGCTCCTTCTTCTATTTTATTGCCGCCTATCCTTGAAGAATTAAAAGAAGCTGGAATA
>MEYH01000066.1:2118-3639 GCA_001773955.1 Candidatus Sediminicultor quintus
TTTAAAGAAATATTAAAAGCTGATTTTATCATTGTCACCGGTAATTTGGAGTTTCATTATTTTGCAGGTTTTAGTGGAGGAGCAAAGGCAGTTGCACCTGGGATATGTAACAGGAAAACTATTGCTGAGAACCATAAACATTTTCTTGATTCTGGAGCCAAGGCTGGTAAAATTGAAGGTAATCCTATCAGAGAAGAAATTGAAGAGATCGGAGAAATGGTAGGTATTAATTTCATGGTTAATGCTATCTTAAATAGTCATAAAAAGTTAGTAAAAGTAGTAGCAGGAGAGGTTACCAAAGCTCATCGGGAAGGGACAAGATATATCAATAATATGTTTAGGGTAGAAATAGCTGAGTTAGCAGATATCGTTATTACTTCCCCTGGAGGTTATCCTAAAGATATAGATTTATATCAAACCCATAAAGCCATGGAAAATGCTGGGTTGGCGGTAAAAGATGGTGGAATTATTATTGTTGTTGGAGAATGTAGAGATGGATTAGGAGAAGGTAAATTTGCCGAGGCCTTAAATGGAAAATTATCTCCACAGGAATTGATAGAAGAATTAAAAAATAATTTTATTTTAGGACGTCATAAGGCATCTCGAGTTGCAAAAATCCATCTGGATAGCGAAATTTACCTGGTTTCCAGTTTAGCAGATGAGATTAAGAAAAAATTATTTATCAAAAATTATAGTTCTTTAGAAGAAGCTTTTTCCCAAGCCATGAAAATACAAGGGGAGAAGGCCAAAGTTTTAGTAATACCATATGGAGGTTCTACTTTACCATACTTAAAAGCGGGTTAGAATTAAAGGAAAGTACTGTCGAAGCTTATCGACTGGAGAAAAATTTTATAAGTCTATAATTTCAAATTAAATAATGAGATATGTAGGAAGGAAATTGGTGAATATTTATGAGTGTTTTTGGTGTTAAACCAATAATTAATGTAGCCGGAACAAAAACTAGATATGGTGGTGCTCTTATGGAAGAGGAAGCCCTCAAAGCTATGAATGAAGCTGCCAATTACTCTGTTAACTTATTTGATCTTGAAGCTGCTGCACAAGTTCCTCCAGTCGAAAATTTGTATCGCTTTATAGATATAGGTGTAGATTTAGTTTGTTTCAGTGGAGGTAAGGGAATTCGAGGCCCTCAAACCAGTGGTATTTTATGTGGAAGGAAAGAATTAATTTGTTCTGCAGTTATGCAAATGCTGGATATGGTCATAGAATCCTTTGATGAATGGGAACCTCCTACAGAGTTTAAATTATTAAAAGAAAAGTTAAGGGGAAGACCTGCTTCTTTTTAAAAATAAAGGAGAATAAATCATGAATCAATTGGCCATTGGTGTTTTAGATTCTGGCATAGGTGGTTTTTCAGTAGTAAAAGAATTAAAAAAATTGCTTCCGAAAGAAAGTATTGAATATTTTGCAGATCATGCCCGCCAACCTTATGGTCCAAGGGGACAGGAAGAAATTGAGGGTTTTGTAGTTCAAATAATTAACTTTCTTTTGGGAAAAGGGATT
>MEYH01000066.1:3679-6510 GCA_001773955.1 Candidatus Sediminicultor quintus
GACTAATAAAAGCTAAAAATTTTTTGATATTCCAATTATTGGAGTCATTGAACCTGGAGCAAAAGCAGCTGTGGCAACTACTGGTAATGGGAAGATAGGCCTTGCAGCTACTGAATTTACCGTAAATAGCAAGGAGTATCATAAGGAAATTAAAAGAATTAATCCCAAAATAGAAATTTTTGCAAATCCTTGTCCCAAGTTTACTCCTTTAGTAGAATTAGGCCAATTTGAGGCAACTGAAACATATCAAACAGCAAAGGAATATTTAAATCCCTTAAAAGATGCTCAAGTAGATACATTGATTTTAGGTTGTACACATTATCCATTTTTACAAAAAGTAATCTCAGATATTATGGGTCCCAAAGTAAGGCTGGTAAATCCTGCTTATAATGCAGTATTAGATTTGAAGAAAATATTAGAAGAAAAGCACCTTTTAAAGATTGATAAAAATAGAAAGGAAAATTACTACACTAGCGGTAATCCTGATAATATGAAAAAGGTGGCAAGGGCAATCTTGAATTCTTTTGAATATAGTGTCGAAAAGGTAAAATTTTAGAAATTTAGAAAAGATTCATAATGATTTTGATTATTAATAAGTTTTAAGAGAACTCGCTCTTTTAGAATTAGTCAAATTTTTGTAGAAGAGGAATTAATATAAATGCATCCTTTATATCAGATATTGGCTGATGCTGCAGGTCGAGATAAAGTTACCCCTGGTGAATTTATTATTGCCAAAGTAGACTTAGCTGAAATCAATGATCTATATTTACAGGTTATTATGTCTTTTAAAGAGATGGGGGGAGATAAAATATGGGACTCTCAAAAAGTAACCTTTGTAATGGACCATTATGCCCCTCCTCCTACCATTAAAGCTGCAGAAAACCAGACAAAGATGCGTGAATTTGCTAAAGAACAGGGGATAAAATATTTTTTTGACATTAATAGAGGAGTATGCCATCAGGTAATGCCTGAGGAAGGTTTGGTCTGGCCGGACATGGTCCTGGTTGCCACGGATTCCCATACAACTACTCATGGAGCTTTTGGTGCTTTTTCAACGGGTATAGGCGCAACAGATATGGCTGCAGTCTTACTTACCGGGGAGATATGGTTTAGAGTTCCGGAAATCATTAAAATTAAGATACAGGGAAAAATAAGAAAAGGAGTTATGGCGAAAGATATTATTCTTTATATTATCTCTCAATTGGGCACAGATATTGCTCTATATAAAGCTGTAGAATATACTGGAGAGACAGTGACCGATATGTCTTTGGATGAGCGATTAGTTCTCTGTAATATGGCAGTAGAAATGGGGGCAAAAGCTACTTACATTAAGCCTGATAAAAAGGTATGGGATTACATTTCCCTGGTTAATCCCCAAAAAATTCAGGAATGTAGGCCTATTAAACAAATAAATGAGAAAGAAAATGAGGTATACGAGTCTGTCTATAATTTTGATATTTCTAATCTTGAACCACAAGTTGCTCTCCCTTATAGAGTAGATAACGTAGTTCCAGTTTCTCAAGTAGCAGAGGAACCAATTAATCAAGCTTTAATTGGGACTTGCACCGGGGGGAGAATTAATGATATTAAGATAGCGGCTCAAATTTTAAAAGGCAGAAAAATTTTCTCTTCTGTTAGGTTGCTAATCATCCCTGTCTCTAATAAAATATTAGAAAAATGTATTGAACTTGGCTATATCCAAACTTTATTAAATGCAGGTGCAACCCTGGTAACTCCTTCCTGTGGCCCATGCCTGGGTGCACATGAAGGTGTTCTATCCTCAGGTGAATCATGTATTTCTACTTCCAGCCGGAATTTCCCCGGAAGGATGGGCAGCTCTGAGGCAAAAATATTTTTATCTTCCCCGGCTACCGCAGCTGCCTCGGCAATAAAAGGAGTAATAACTGATCCTCGGGAATTTTTATAGAAATAATTAGCATAACCATCTTAAGAAAAAGGAATATTCCATATGTTTAAACCGATAATTGAAGGAAAAATATTTAAAGTGGGAGATGATATTGATACAGACCAGATTTATCCGGGCAGGTATCTTTATTTAACTTCTCCTGAAGAGATGGCTGTTCATGCTATGGAGGATGTCATTGCAGATTTTTATAAAAAGATAGAAGGAGAGGATTGGATAATAGCCGCCGGGAAAAATTTTGGCTGTGGTTCCAGCAGAGAACACGCCCCACGAGCCCTTTTATATGCTGGAGTTAAAGCAATTGTAGCTGAATCCTTTGGCCGCATTTTTTATCGTAATGCGCTAAATGTGGGATTGCCCGCAGTGAAATGTTCTGGTATAGTTAAAGAAGTGCAGCAAGGAAGTTTAATACAAATTAATCTTAAAGAGGGATTAATCGTTTTGGGTACCCCCGAAAAAACCTTATCAATTGAAAAATTTTCACCTCAGCTTTTAGCTATTTTAAAAAACGAGGGACTAATTCCTTATATGAAAAAATATGGGAAGTATTCTCATTTAAAAAATATTTAGCCTACGTTTATTGTTAAAACCATAGTTTTAATTTTATTACATAAAAATTTTAGTAATAAGAGGTTGACCCTGATGTCTTATTCAATAGCATTTATTGCTCCGTATAAAAAATTAGGTGAATTATTTTCTGAAGTCTGCCGAGAGATTAATAAAGATATACCAGTGGTAATTGGAGATTTGGAGGAAGGAGCCCGCAAGGCAGTTGAATTAGAAGAACAAGGAATAGAGGTATTGATTAGCAGAGGTGGAACCGCAATTGCCATTAAGAAAAAAGTAACGAATCTTCCTGTTATTGAAGTTCAGGTTAGTGGATATGATCTTATCCGTGTTCTGCACC
>MEYH01000067.1:0-565 GCA_001773955.1 Candidatus Sediminicultor quintus
GAAGCAGTGGGAGAATTAGAAGAAGCTCTGGCTTTAATCAGAAATAAGGCAAGTTTAGAATTGGTTAACTTATTTTTCTGTGAAGAACTCCCTCAAATGTTTGGCATATACAACCCAAGAGAAAATACTTTATTCAGTTCGGAAGATACTTTATTTTTCTACGGGGAACCAAAAAATTGCACCTACAAAGAAATTCAAAAGGGCTTATATCAAATGCACTTTAAAGTAGAAATTTATTTATTGGATTCTGATAATAATGTATTATTTGGAGAAATGAATTATTTAGATTTTCCTTTAACTTCTCACGCAAGAAATTCTGAGATATTTATTTTTGACGATATTCCATTAAAACAACTTGATCTCTCCCCAGGTAATTATAAATTTCGCTTTATCTTAAAAGATGCATTATCTCAAAAAACTACGGAAGCAACCATTGAATTTACTGTTACAGAATAAATTCTTAGTAGGTAAGCATAGTAAAAATAAAGTACAGTAATTAGTAATGAGTAATTGATAAAAAAGTAGGGGCGTATGCAATACGCCCCTACTTTTTTGACTTCATCTT
>MEYH01000067.1:585-7226 GCA_001773955.1 Candidatus Sediminicultor quintus
ACGTTAATTTTACTTTATAATTGGAATTAAGCAGAGAAATTTTAAAGTTTCAGAACCGGTATTTTTAAACTGATGTTTTTCTTCGGGAGCTACATAGACTACTGTTC
Organism: Candidatus Sediminicultor quintus; assembly: GCA_001773955.1. Lineage (GTDB taxonomy): Bacteria > Atribacterota > Phoenicimicrobiia > Phoenicimicrobiales > Phoenicimicrobiaceae > Sediminicultor > Sediminicultor quintus. Next base: position 693 of record MEYH01000067.1, read on the forward strand.
CACCCTTAATTTTGAATTCCTTTTCTCCATCCGCAGCTACTCCTTCTCCTTCTAAAACAAATACTTCGTGTTCCCAATTATGAGTATGCAAAGGACTATAACCCCCCGGACCAACCTCAAACAACCTCATAGCAAAGTTTGGGGCTTTATCTTTATCAGAAATAAGCCACCTTACTTTAACATCTTTGACATCTTCAAAATCTACAGTCTCAGCTTTAACTTCTTTATAATCTACTATCTTCATCTTTTTCTCCTTTTCTATTTTTTATTTTTAATAAACTACCACCGCTCAGAACGGTGTCTTTTAAAGAATTTTTTACAATTGGGTAAAAATCTTCTTCTTTTTCAATTATTAGGATGTTTTGTTTACGCGCCTCCTCTTTTTGAGCTTTAGTTGCATAGCTCCAGCCAGCTAAAAAAACTTTTACTCCTAAAGGCTTGACTTTAATTAAATGACTTAGCTGATCATCTACAAAATATATTTCTTCAAACTTGACATTATATAATTTTGCAATCTGCTTCATCTGCTCGGATTTATCTTCACCATATCTCTTATCCAAAATGTCTTCTGGTTGAATAGTAAAACCAAAATATTCAGGAGTAAAAGTTCTGGCAATTGCTTTTCTTCTATTAGAGGTAGCAATCACGATTTTAGTTTCTTCTTCTAACAATTTCTTTATTCCTTCTATTACTTTGGGATAGGATGGCTCCAAATTAAACCAGGCTCTATAATCTATGTTTTGAAGTCTTTCTCGTTCTTTATAAAATTCTTTTTCATAGTTTTCAAAATCAAACTTGACTGCCTTTCTATAATTGTCAAATTCTTTCTGATTCTTAACAAATTTATTTTCTTCTATTAATTTCTGGATTAAACCATAATCGGTTGCCCCCCGAATATAAGGTCTTAGAGTTCGGTAATATTTTATCTCTTCCTGGTGCTGTTTTTTAGTTTCTTCCCAATTTTCGAAGGTAAAAAGTTCTCCCCCAAAATATTTCCTTTTCCCCGGACCATATAGTCTTAAGTAAGCATTATGACCCACAAAAAGCGAGTCTAAAACACTATCTACAATTACTCCATCAAAATCTAAAGCTAATATCTCCAACTCTACTACTCCTTCTCTTTTAAATTAAATAGGGACACATCCCATTTTTTTTTAAAAAATGGGATGTGTCCCTATTTTGTCCCTATTTAAAAAGATAGTCTTCTCTTATAGGATAAAAAACGTCTATCATCTTAGTACCTGGCTCTAAGGGAGTAGCTTCATGTTCCACATTGGGGGGAATTACTACTCCTTCACTCACCTTTAAAATTTTAGTCTCTCCTCCTACCATCATTTTTACAGAGCCCGTTACTACCACTCCAGTTTGTTCATGAGGATGTTTATGTTTGGGCATAATAGTGGTATTTGGACCAAATTCAAAAAATGATACCATCGTATTTTTATTTGTCACAACCCTTAATGTAGAATCTTCTAAAACCTTTTTTGCTTTTAATTCATTGACTTTAAAAAAATTTGCTTTTTCCATTTTTTTCTCCTTTTTATTATTAAATTTATTATCTTATAATCAATAATTTCTTACAAAAATATGAATTGAAAAATTAAAACCTTTATTTTAAAACTTCTCCCAGGGCTTCCCGGTGAGATTGAAAGGCTAAAGGAGGAAGTTGATTAACCGTAAAAAATTTTGCCTCCTCTGCGTCATCACCAGCGCACAGTTTTCCTCCTATTATCTCTGTTTCATAAATTATAATAACTAAATAACCATGAATTTCGCTATTATTGGGATAAACTCCTATCAGCCTCTTCGATTTTCCTTTTAACCCGGTCTCTTCAGCTAATTCCCTTAAAGCAGCTTTTATAGGACTTTCCTCTATCTCCATAAATCCACTCGGCAAAGCCCATTCGCCTTTGCGGGGCTCTATTTTCCTTTTGATTAATAATATTTTACCTTCATCATCTCTGGCTATCACTGCCACTACCGGAGTAGGATTTTCGTAAAATATTTTACCACACTTCGAGCAATACAATCTTTTTCTTCCTTCCAAAATCTTTCTGGCTAATTTATAACCACAATAAGGACAAAATTTTATGGATAAATTACTTTTCATGTATTGCCAACTCCTTTTAAGGCAGACACAAGGTCTGTCCCTGCTTTTTTCAATAAGCCCTCCTGGGCAAAACTGAAATAATTATCCTCTCCCAATATAATATGATCCAACACTTTTACCCCGACCAGTTCACAAGCACCCGCCAGACGCTCAGTAATATCCATATCATTTTTACTGGGATTTGATTCTCCACTGGGATGGTTATGTAAAAATATAACCGAAGCAGCTGATTCTTTGATTATCTCCTTTAATGCCTCGCGGGGATGGACTATACTTTCCGTCAGACTCCCTACTGAAATATCAATATCCTTGATAATTTTATTCTTTACGTCCAACATTATTACCTTAAATTTTTCCTTCTTTAAATCTCTCATGCACGGTCCATAATAATTTACTAAATCTAAGGCATTATGAATTTTCTTTTTAGGTGAATTAGTTTCTCTTAAAAGTCTCTTCCCTATCTCAAGAGCTGCCTTTATTTGGGCAAATTTAGCCAGGCCAATCCCTTTAACAGAACTCATCTCCGTATAACTTAAAGAATCTAATTTTCTTAAACTTTTTCCATTTTCTATTAATAGCTCTTTAGCAATATCCACCGAAGTTTTTCCTTGATAACCATTAAATAATATTATTCCCAATAATTCAGTATCTGTCAAATATTCTACTCCATACTTAAGCAATCTCTCCCTCGGTCTTTCCTCGTCCGGCCAATCTTTCACTGTATAATTCTTTTTCTCCATCTCTTGCTCCTTTTCTATTAAAGATAAACTTTTGTGCCAGGCTCTATTGTTTACCTTTAATTCGATTTAAACGATATTGTAATTTTTCTCTTATAAAAATATTTTCCACAATATTTAGAGATTCTTCTATTATCGTTTCTGCTTTTTGATAATCCTTCAAATGATGCTCGTAATATTTAGCTAACTCTTCGTAAGGATAATATATAAATTCCGGGCTTCTTTCTATGGTCTTTTTCCATATTTTTTCTGCTTCTTCCCACTCCCCCTGTCTCTTATAAGCAAAAGAAGCCAATCTTAATATCTCTAAAGTCTCTTCTTCTCTTAAATTGTGTTTTAAAGCTTCAGTATAATAGTGGGTACACTGCTCATATCTCTTCTCTTCATCAAACATCTTACCTATGCTGAAAATATCCATCCCGTATTTGGTATTATTGAAAGGATCTTCTACCAGACAACACATCCTGCTAACCAGGGCAACCAGAGAAAGAATATCCTGTAAATTATGTTCAAATACCTGTTTTAATGCCCGGGCATCTTTGGTTTTAAGATACCTAAAATAAATCTCGGGGACAAGATAACCCGGAACATCGTTTTCTCTGATTACCCCCAGTATATCTCTTTCTACTGTAGATAGGGAACAACTCTCCAGCCTTTTCTTCCACAGGCGGCGGGCGGGGTAAAGAAGGTCGAAGTGGTAAGGATCTTTTAAACTCATCTTCATCCCGGACATAATAAAGCGGCTCTGAATTAAGGGAATATCAAAAGTCTTACCATTATACGAAACTATTGCCTCAAAATTGGAAAGCAGTTCATTTACTGCTGATAGTAAAGCCCGCTCTTCATTATAATCCCGCATAAAATATTGCCGGACACAAAATTGGTCTCCTTCAAAATATCCTGCTCCTACAAGAAAAATATAAGTCCCTGCTCCTCCGGCCAATCCGGTAGTCTCGGTATCCAAAAAGACGGTCTTATTCATATCTATTTTTTTTAATCTGTCATCTCTGGCTAAACTGGAAATAGTTTTGGCAGAAGATTGAAAAATTTGAAAAAGTTCAACTTCGCCGCACCTATAATCCTGAGGGAAATAGTTTTCTCGAACAAAACTATCCCCAAAAGGGGTGGAGATAAATTTTCCTGATACTACTTCTTCTATCTTTATTTCTTGATTCACAATACCTATACTTTTCTCTTTTTGTAATCGGGCAATTTTATCTATATTCTTTTTTAACTGGGCAATCTTTTCCAGCCGCCTTTTTATATCATCCATCATCAGCTCAAGGCCTCCCTTAAAATTAGAAGAGCGCTCTCTTTTCCTTTTATGCCCACTTCGTCAATAGGCCCCACACAGGAGGGGCAGCCTTTTTCACATCCGCAGCCAAGAATTAATTCTTGAGCTGCCTGTAGTAAAGACCAACGCAGTTCAAACATCTTCTCACTAAATCCTACTCCCCCGGGATAATTATCATAGATATAAATAGTCGGTTCTCCGGTAAAAGGAGAACGCACTTCCGAAACTGCCCTGATATCCTGAGGGTCACACATAACATATAAAGGAACAACATGAATAAGAACGTTTGATAAGGCTAAAAGCCCGCTGCTTAAATTAAAAGACGTGCCTTCAGTTTCCAGTCGCTTCAATAGCTCTCTACTATCATCAGCCAAAGCAAGCCAATAAGCGGTGGTGTGCATCTCTTCCGGCGGCAAAGATATTTCGCCGAAACCGATATTCTCATGAGTATAAAATTTTATCTTTTTATAACAGGTAGAAAGGGTAGTAATGGCCACTTCCCCATAGGAATGTTCCATATTTGATTCTTCACCCTTCTCAAACACATCTAAAACCTCAATATGGGTTTCGGTTTGGGCATCGGTGTAATAGTTAACTTTAACTTTTTCGGCATAGGCCTTCTGACGCTGATAATCTAACCTGTGAATAGCATATTGTTCGCCTTCATGCAAATAAATAGCCCCTTCATAGATAAGTGTGGGTACGCTGGCCTTATCCATTTCCCCGATAACCTGTTCCTGCTGGTTAGTAGTATCAATAATTACAAAATTATCTACTGAAGCACTGCGCAGGCTTATCTCTTCAGTGGGATAAATTTCGCTCATCCAATACCATTTCTTTTCCACGTAATGAAGTACGCCTTCTTTCTCTAAATACTCCAGAACATCCCGAAGCTTTTTAGTTCCAAAATCTTCTCCTTCTTCGAAGGGTAATTCAAAAGAAGCACACCTGATATGGCTGACTAAAATACTTAAATTATCCGGGTCGATAACTGCACTTTCCGGTGACTCTCCGAAAAAATAATCAGGATGATTTATCACAAACTGGTCCAAAGGATTGCTGGAAGCAACTAAGATAGCTATCGAACTATTAGATCGACGCCCGGCTCTTCCAGCCTGCTGCCAGGTACTGGATATAGTTCCGGGATATCCGGCCATAAAACAGGCGTCAAGCTGTCCAATGTCGATTCCCAGCTCCAGGGCATTGGTACTTACTACTCCTTTTATCTCACCATCTTTTAAACCCTTTTCTATTTCACGCCTTAAATTAGGTAAATAACCTCCCCTGTAACCCCTAACCATATCCCTGGATCTTCCCGTTTTAGCTAAAAAATCTTTTAAATAACTGGTTAGAACTTCTGTAGTCAGACGGCTCCGCGCAAAGATTATAGTCTGAATGTCATAATTTAAAAAATAAGCGACAAAACGGGCAACTTCTTTAATTAAACTTTTCCTGATTCCTAATTCTTTATTAATTACCGGAGGGTTATAAAATAAAAAATGTTTCTCGCCTTGCGGGGCGCCATTATTATCTACTAAAACAAATTCTTCTCCTACAATCTTCTGAGAAAGCTCTCGAGGATTAGCGATAGTTGCTGAACAGCAGATAAACTGGGGATTCGACCCATAAAATCGGCAGATTCTCTTCAATCTTCTGATTACATTGGCCAGATGACTTCCGAATACTCCCCGATAAATATGAACCTCATCGATTACCACATATTTCAAATTTACAAAAAAATCCATCCATTTGGTATGATGAGGCAATATCCCTAAATGCAGCATATCCGGATTAGTTACCACAATATGTCCTTTCTTGCGGATGGCCTGCCGGGCGGAAGAAGGGGTATCTCCATCATAGGTAAAGGTCTTAATCCCCTCATCCAGGGCTGATACTAATTGATACAATTCAGTCAATTGGTCCTGAGATAAAGCTTTAGTGGGGAAGAGATAAAGTGCCCGGCTATTTTCATCTCTTAAAATAGAATCCAATACCGGTAGATTATAACAGAGGGTCTTGCCCGAAGCAGTGGGTGTCACTACCACTACATTATTTTTATTCCTGATAAATTTTAAAGCAGAAGCCTGATGAGAATAAAGTTTGCTAATACCTTTATCTTTCAAAATCCTTACCAGTCTATCCTCTACCCACTCTGGAAATTCCTCATAAATTCCAGATTTAGCCGGAATATGCCTCCAATTAGTAAAGCGGGAATTTATCTTATTATACTTTTTTAATTCATTTAAAATTTTCTCTACCGGCATTCACTTAAACCTCGTTATCGGACAGTGTGACAGGGGATAACGGTTCTTTGTCACATATTTTTATCCTATTAATTTAAAACTAAACTCTTTACTAAATTAATATTTTTTAGATCATCTTTTTCGTCATAC
>MEYH01000068.1:0-2068 GCA_001773955.1 Candidatus Sediminicultor quintus
CTTTTAAATTTACAAAAAGTGTCATGGAATCAATAGATAGCCGGTACAAAAAATTTGACGATTTTGAATTAATAGAGAAGATGTCTGATTTGGCCCAAATTCCCATTCCGCCAGAAATAAGGGGTATCGAGAAAAAGCCTATCCGGCATAAAATGGTTTGTGAAAAAGAGGAAATGAGGGCAAAGATAACTGAAATTTTAGCTTGATTATAAAAACTTAAAACTAAATTCGTATCGCGTATTGCGTTAGGTTCCTCTTTTGTCATTGCGAAGGAGTGAAACGACTGAAGCAATCTCAAACGGGGATTGCCACGCTCTGATAAATCAGGGCTCGCAGTGACATAGAATAAAATAGACTGCCAACCGAAAACCTGTATTTGAAACTAACGACTATTCACTATTCACTAACGACTAATTTATTGAAAGGAAAACAAAGATGAAAATATCTTTTTTGGGTGCTGCTAAAATGGTTACCGGATCTAATTTTTTAATTGAAACCGAGAATACTAAATTTTTAATAGATTGTGGAATGTTTCAAGGGAGCAAATCGATTAACCGGATGAACTACCAACCTTTGCGCTTTAATCCTGGTGAGATAGATTTTATGGTTCTATCTCATGCTCATATAGACCACAGCGGAAGGATCCCCAAATTAACAAAGGAAGGTTTTAAAGGGGGTATATACGCTACCAAAGCAACTGCTGATCTATGTTCTATTATGCTCCCAGATAGCGGATATATTCAGGAGATGGAGAATGAATGGGACAATCGGAAGAGAAGAAGATCAGGAGAAAGGTTGAGAGAACCTCTTTATACCGTAAAAGAAGCGGAAGAGAGCCTGAGATATTTTAGGCCGGCTTTATATGACCAAAAAATAGAATTAAACGAAGAAGTTACTTTAAGGCTTAGAGACGCCGGGCATATATTAGGGTCTTCCGTAATTGAGTTATGGATAAAAGAAGAAGAGGGTAAAGAGACCAAGTTGGTATTTTCAGGCGATTTGGGCAGGCGGGACAGGCCTATTTTAAGAGACCCTTATCTTATCGATGAAGCAGACTATTTGATGGTAGAATCAACCTATGGAAATAAACTGAATCACCCCTCAGAAGATGATGCCAAAGAACTAATCTCTATTATAAATACTACCGTAAAAAGAGGCGGTAATATAGTAATCCCTTCTTTCGCAGTGGAAAGAGCCCAGGATATAATCTATGAGTTAAACAAATATTATACTGCATACACTAAAACTGAAGACCAGGATTTTTTAAGCGTACCGGTTTATGTAGACAGCCCTCTAACTGTCTCGGCGACAGAGATATTTTTGAGAAATCCGGACTGTTTTGATGAAGATACTTTAAATCTCATAAAGATAGGGAACAATCCTTTGGATTTTCGTAATTTAAAATTTACTAAAACTGTGGAGGAATCTAAACAATTAAATCTCTCCCGGGGAAGTAAAGTAATTATTTCAGCCAGCGGGATGTGTACTGCCGGAAGAATAAAGCATCACCTGAAACATAATCTTTGGAGAAAAGAATCCAGCATTGTATTTGTCGGTTATCAGGCAGAGGGAACTTTGGGCAGAAGGATAAAAGAAGGCGAAAAAGTGGTCAAAATATTTGGAGAAGAAATTCAGGTAAATGCTGAAATACATTCTTTGGAGGGTTTTTCAGGGCATGCCGACAGAGAAGGAATAATTCAGTGGATAAAAAGTTTTAAAAATAAACCCCAAAAAATATTTGTGGTCCATGGAGAAGAGGAAGCAGCCGAGGAAATTTCTAAAAAAATCGAAGAGGAATTAAAAATTAAGGCCTATACCCCGGAATTAGGAGAAAGTATATCGATTGAAGGAGAAAGGGTTTTGCCTGGCGGAAGGATAGAGACAGACAGAAGAAATAGAGAGATTAGAGAAATGGAGGAGGGTATCGAAAAATTGAAATCAATATTCTGGCCAACATTACAAAGATTGGAGCATAAGGTTGATCATGGTGCTGACAGTGAAAAATTAAATAATTTTAAAAATAAATTGGTGGAGATACAAAAAGGTATATTAGATTTAAATATGTTAA
>MEYH01000068.1:2092-9507 GCA_001773955.1 Candidatus Sediminicultor quintus
AAAATGAAAATAAAATTATTTAAGTAGGGGCGTATTGCAATACGCCCCTTGATAAAGGCTAAGAGTTAAATATATTTTCACTTCTTTAGCTGGATTGGGGTAAGTAAGCTAAAGAATAGGGTTAAGTTTTTCTTGTAACTTTTCTTTCGACATTACTCCTACGCTACGGCCAACTTCCTTGCCTTCTTTAAAGATAATTAAAGTAGGTATCCCCTGGATACCATATTGAGCGGCAATGTGCTGGTTCTCATCAGTATTTAATTTACATACTTTAAGTTTGCCCTTGTTTTCCTCGGCTAATTTTTTAATAGTTGGCGCTAACATCCGGCAAGGCATACACCAGGAAGCCCAAAAATCCACCAATACGGGGATGGAAGACTCTAAAACCTCCTTTTGAAAGTTATTTCCATTTACCTCTACTTCTAATGATTTACTATTTTCCATCGATTTTTTTCTCCTTTGTTTTTATTTTTGACGAAAAATTTTAATAACCAATTCCAATCCTTCTTTTATTAATTCCAATTCTTCTGTTGATAATTTTTCTCTAATTCTTCTTTCGCAATTATTCCTCTCCTGCTCGATCTGCTCTTTAATTTTCGTTCCCTTGGGCGAAAGAGACAGAACAAATGACCTCCTATCTTCCGAGTTGGGCATCCTTATTAGGTATTTTTTCCTAACCAGACCATCTATTATCCGGCTGCCCCGGGAAGGAGACAGACCCATCTTTTTGGATAAAACATTACAGGTTATTCTTTCTGTGGTGTCAATTTCCATAACTGCTTTATATTCCGCCAACGAGATATGGCAAAGAGTTCGAATTTGCTGTTCGTCTTCCATGCATCCTTTCTTTAATTCGATGAGCAGGTCTACTAAATTCTTTTCCATCTCATTATCAACCTCTGTGCTAATAACAACATTTGCTATTAGCAATTATAAAGGATTAGAAATTATTTGTCAAGTAAATTTTTTTAAATTTTTTTAAAAAGCTTAATCTTGGGGCGGGCTGTTTTTAAAGAAGGTAAATACCAAAGATTTATTTTTGGTATTATGTATAGCAATCATGATATGATAAAATAAATAATAATCAATATCGAATATATCGTATCGCGTATTGCCTAAAGAGAAAATATTTTTAGACTCAAGAATTAAATTAGCATGTCGCATGTAATATATAATATATTTTAAAAAAAGAAAAAAACAAAGAGCAACAAATATTTACCAGGAGAAAATATGAAAGATAAACCAGTGCATTTAGAAGAAGATTATGAATTTCTGGTAAACGGTTATTCTCATCAGGGAGAAGGGATAGGTAGAATGGATAATTTTACCATTTTTGTACCCGGGGTAATTTCAGGAGAAAGAGTGAGGGTAAAAATTAGCGAAGCTAAAAAGAATTTTGCCCGCGGTCGATTAGAGGAAATTATTTTATCTTCTCCTTTTAGGGTAGAACCCCGGTGTCCAGTTTATAATTTTTGTGGAGGCTGCCAATTACAACATATTGTTTATGAAAAACAATTAGAAATGAAAAAAGAAATAGTAGAAAACGCTTTGGGCAGGATAGGCAAGCAAAATATCAAAGTTTTGCCCACTATAGGGATGAAAGACCCCTGGCGCTACCGCAATAAAGGTTATTTTCAGGTGAACCAGGAAAAAGGGAGGATCCGATTAGGATTTTATAAAGCAGGCAGTTATGATTTTGTGCCGGCCGCCGAATGTGTTCTGTTTAGCATGCAAATTAATAGATTGGTAAGTTATTTGGAAGACCAACTAAGTTTACAAAAAGTTACCGTATATCATAGCAAGACCGGAGGGGGAAATTTAAGGAATGTCTTAATAAGGGAGAGCAGGAGCAGAGGAGAAATAATGATAGTTTTTTTTACCAAAGAAGATAATCTGGGTTTTGACCAAAATTTTTTAAATGATTTAGCCAAAACCTTCCCTCAAGTGGTCTCTGTTTATCAGAATATTAATAGGAACCCTAAAGCGGTTTTACTGGGAAAAGATTTTAGGCTTTTGAAAGGGGAACCTGATTTGGAAGATGCTCTTGGCCCATTCAGATTTAAAATATCGCCCCAGTCTTTTTTCCAGGTTAATGTGGCGCAGGCTGAAATATTAAATGAAAAAGTATTAGAGTATGCAAATTTAAGCGGAGAAGAAATAGTTATCGATTCTTATTGCGGTACCGCGGCCATTTCTATCTATGTGGCCAAGCAGGCTGAAAAGGTGTATGGCATCGAAGTAGAAAAAAGCGCAGCCAGAGATGCTATAATTAATTGTGAGTTAAACGGTATCTCTAATTTAAAATTATTTACCGGAAAAGTAGAAGGATGGCTCTATAAATGGAGGAGAAGCGGCGAAGAAGTTCATCTTATGATAGTAGATCCGCCCCGCAGGGGTTGTTCTTTAAAAGCTTTACAAGGAATTATAAAGATTAAACCAAGGAAAATTATATATGTATCCTGTCATCCTGCAACTTTAGCCCGCGATTTAAAATATCTCACCAAAGATGGTGATTATAAATTAAAAAAAGTCTTGCCTATCGATATGTTCCCCCAAACGAGCCACATAGAATGTCTGGCTTATTTAAAAAGATAAAAAATTAGAAGAATAAGATAAGAATAGAGGAATACCATATATTGTGCCCTCATAATGATGGATGACGCACTCTCTGTCATCACTCTCTGTCATTCCTGCGGAAGCAGGAATCCAGGTTAACAAATTTATTTACTTTTTGGGTGGTAATTATTTTGTAATTTAATTAATCAAATATTATTTAAGGTTTTAAGATGGAAAAAAAGAAAAAATACGATAAGCTTAATTTAAAAATAGGGCTTAAAGATATAGATCCGGGGGCTTTATTTATCACCAAGAAATTAAAGGATTCAGGTTATGAGGCTTTAGTGGTAGGGGGATGTATCCGCAATCTGATCATGGGAGAAGAAGCCCATGATTGGGACATAACTACGAATGCTGCCTCGGATGAAATTTCCCGAGCTTTTAAAGAATTTAAAGTTATTCCGGTGGGCAAAAAATTTGGGACGGTTACCGTAGTTATAAATCATATTAATTATGAAGTGAGTACTTTTAAAAAAAATAAATCAACCCTCACTTCAAATTTACTGGAAGATTTAAGATGCCGTGATTTTACTATTAATGCGTTGGCCTGGAGTGAAAAGGAAGGGGTAATCGATTATTTTAACGGGTTAGAGGACATCAAACAAAAAATAATAAGGGGAGTAGAAAATCCTGTAGAAAGAATAGAAGAGGACCCATTGAGGATGTTAAGGGCAATTAGATTGGCCTGCGAGCTTGATTTTAATATTGACCGAGACATGCTCAAAGCCATTAGGGAAAAGAGCGGATTAATTAACAAAGTTAGCCAGGAAAGAATTAGAGATGAGCTTGTTAAAATATTATTAAGCAATTTTCCTAAAAGAGGATTTAAGTTATTACAGCAATTGGGCTTATTACAGTTTATTCTTCCAGAGCTAAAAAGATGTGTTGGCTTTTACCGAGAAGATCTTTGCCCGAATAAAGATCTATTTGAACATATTTTAAATCTCTTGAATAACCTTCCCTCCGATTTAGCTCTTCGTTTGGTAGCTTTGCTGGGTGAAGTAACTCAGCTCCTCTCTAATTCGGAGACAAGAAGAGAAGAAGTTACAGCTAAAATACTGTGCAGATTAAAATTTAAGAATTCTATAATTAAAAAGGTTAGTATTTTGGTCCAAGAGGATTGGCGGGCAATTGATTTTCTCAATCCAAAAAGTATTAGACAATTTATCTCTAAACGTGGCGAAGAAAACATTTTGAATGTTTTAGAGCTAAAGCGGGCTGATATTAAGATAGGTAAAAAAATTGCCAAACTGAAGCAATTAGAAAAAATGGAACAGCGGGTGAGAGAGGTTTTAGAAGAAAAGCCAGCAGTTTCATTAAAAGATTTAGCCATAAACGGAAAAGATTTGATTGATTTAGGATACCAGGAAGGAGTAGAATTAGGGGGAATGTTAAAAAAGCTTTTAGAAATAGTTATTGATAAACCAGAATTAAACCAAAGAGAAAGATTTCTTGAATTTTTAGAAACAGAACATCTTGATTATAGATCTTTTTCTTCTCCCTTTTAACCTTCCTGTTAACTGCTACGTATTTTATTCTTTTACCGGCCATATTTAGGTATCCTAATACTTTTTCTTTTTTTATGTTTAGAATTTGACGGGCATAACAGCGGTTATATCTGGTAAGTTGGATGAATTCATTTAAGATATGAGTCTTTCCTTTTTTGGATGACCTTTGATATCTATCTTTTAATTCTTTAGTTACGGCCTTTTTCTGCCTCATAGTTAACATCCCTTTTTACCTCCTCATATATTTAAAAGAGATAATTTCTTATCTGAATAAGTTCAGATACATATGCACCACTGCTAGGATGAAAGAAGTAAACTAAAATAGAATCAAAAAAGGTACATATAGATAATGAAGGGGAAAATTGGAACAGCTACTTACCTGGCCTATGCTCGACCTTATTGGGGAAAGGTTATATCCAAGTTAAGCTATATAGATAAATTGTCCTCTCAGGCCAAAATCAGATATAAAGCCATTAATTTATACAGTTCTGGAAATTATTCTCTAAAACAGATATATGAGATCTTTGAAATAAATAGAAGTACCTTTTACAGGTGGAAAAAAAATATAAACAAAGTCTTGACATTTTAAATAATTGAATGTATTATTATTGTATACATTAATTATACAATATAAATACAATAAATAAATCTTTAAAAATTAGAGGGTGAAAAAATGAGTATAAAAAAATATACTACTAAAACATTTAAACCTTTAAATAAAAAAGTATTTTTAATGCTTAAAGATGCAATAATAAAAGGAGATTTAAAGCCAGGTGAAAAACTGGCAGAAGAAGAAATTGCCAAAAAATTAGATATAAGTAGAACTCCAGTCAGAGAAGCATTACACAAATTAGCTGCTCTAGGTTTTGTAAAAATATACCCCAATCAAGGGATTTTTGTTAATCAAATTTCTATAGAAGATTTAAAAGAAGTTGTTCAAATACGTGCAATTTTAGAAGGATTTGCTACAGGCGTTGCTACAAATTTAATAACTGATAAGGAAATAAAAAGTTTAGAAAAAATTATTGAAAAAATGAGACCCTGTATAGATAAAGAAATAGATAAAGATGAAGTTATTAAATATTGTAATTATGATATAGATTTCCATAATTTAATTATTAATATTGCAAAGAATAAACGCCTAATGGATATACTTGATAATTTAAGAGATATTACCACAAGTTTTCGAAGTATGTCATTTAAAATTCCAGGGAGTATTATATATTCTTTAGAATACCATCTCAAAATCATTGAAGCCTTCAAAAATAGAGATTTTAAAAAGGCTGAGCTATTAGCCCAAGAACACGTATTAGCTTCTATAAGTAAAGTTTTAAATTTTAATTTACATGAATAACCATTTTGTTTTTCTTATTTAAAGCATAATATAAAAATTTAAAGATAAAAAAGAAGAGGTAGTTAAAATGGAAAAAATCATTGAACACGTTTTTAAATATATTAATCATTTTCATCTATTAACTTATATTGGAAATTTAATCCGTATACCCAGTTATTTAGATAATGAAATGCAAAAATGTGACTATTTATTAAATGAGATGAAAAATATTGGTCTGGAAACTTTAGAAGTTATAATTGGGCCTTCGATACACCGCAGAAATATATTGGGATATATAAGAGGTGCAGAACATATTAATAGTAATGTTATTGTTTGTGCAGCACATATAGATACACATTGGCCACAAAAATCTCAGGAAGAAATTGCTCATTCAGGCCGAGTAATTGATGGAAAAATTCTTGGTGTTGGTGCCGGAGATAGTATGACACCACTTGCAGCATTTCTGAGTGCTTTTGATGCCATAAAAAAATCTGGTATTTGTCTTAAAAAAAGTGCTTGCTTTTTGGCAACTGTAGATGAGTTAGGTTCGAAAAAAGGGGCAAAAATTTTAGAAGAATATGGATTCAAAGCTGATATGTGCTTAATTGGAGAACAAACAGATATGAATATTGGGATTGTTCATTCAGGTAAAGTTGAAGTGGAAGTACAGATTGAAGGAAATGCTCCTTCTTTATTACAAGGTCATGCAGAGCGGGTAGGTTTAAAAGTTGGGAATGCGGTAACTGCTATGGTGAAGGTAATTAATAATTTAGAAAATATGGTAAAAGAAGAACCTTATTTTCATAAAAAACATCCATTACTCCCTGGAGAGGGTGCAGCATTTTACATTGGACCAATAATTGGAGGGAATACTGGGTATGGAAATCCAAATAGAGGTCCAGGAATCGGTACTGAAACACAAGGTCTTGCTGTTCCGTCTCCAACTTGGTGTAAACTGCGTGTTGGTGCTAGATATTGGCCTGGTCAATCCGCCCAAGAATTTGTTGATTTAGTGAACAAATGGTCAAAAAAAGCCATTAGTGATTTTCATGGAATTACAGTAACTGTGAACTGTTATTTAGACCATGGAAATACTCCTCTCGAAACCAATCCTAATGCTCAGATTGTAAGCATCCTCAGATCTGCTATAAAACAAGTTACAAATAGAGATCCAGAACTAATTGGAAGCGTATATTCAACAGAAGGACCATTTTTTCAACGTTTAGGGGCGGAAGTAGCCTGGTGTGCACCAGGGATAATGAGAGTAGGTAGTCCTAATGAACACGTTACAATTGAAGAATTGGAAACTTATTGTAAAATTTATATTTCTGCAATTATAAGAGCTTGTGGAGTTACTAATAACTAATAAATAATGTGAGGTAAATTTATTGATGAAGAAAAAAGTAATTTTTATTGCTACCTTAGATACAAAAGGGGAAGAAACAAAATATATTAAAGATGTTCTTGAAAAAGGTAATTTAGAAGTTTTGATAGTGGATAGTGGTATTTTAGGAGAAGCTACTTATGTAAAACCAACTATATCTAGAGGTGAAGTGGCCTCTATAGCAGGTGAGAAACTAATCGATTTACAAAAAATGGATAGAGGTCCAGCTATTGAGAAAATGTTAAAGGGTGTTGAAATAGCCTGTTTAAAATTATTTGAAAAAGAGAATATTAGTGGAATAATGGCTATTGGTGGTGGGGCAGGAACTATGTTGGCTTCATCTGCACTACAAGCTTTACCAATTGGTATTCCAAAATTGATCATTTCAACTATTGCTTGTGGAAAAAGTATATTTGATCCATTTGTAGGAACTAAAGATGTGATCGTAATTCATTCGGTAGTGGATATATTAGGATTAAATCCAGTATTGAAATCTATTTTTAATAATGCTGCAAATGCAATGATAGGAATGGTAAATTCTTTATCTCCCAATGATAAGTGGGCTGAAAATACT
>MEYH01000068.1:9514-17742 GCA_001773955.1 Candidatus Sediminicultor quintus
AGAAAAAGAAAATTTTAAAGTAATTTGCTTTCATGCTAATGGTGTAGGAGGAAAATCATTTGAAAATTTTATTAGAGAAAGAAAATTTTGTGGGGTAATAGATATTACTACGCATGAGTTAACTGATGAAATTGTGGGTGGAATGCATGCTGCCGGCCCAAAGCGGCTTGAAGCCGCAGGAGAAACTGGAATTCCCCAAATAGTAGTACCAGGTTGTATAGAATTTATTGTGGAAGGACCATTAAGTGCGGCTGAAAAGAATTGGCCAGGAAGGAAATTTTATCCTGATAATCCTATGTTTACTTTAATCCGTACTTCTAAAGAAGAGTTAAAAGAAATTGCTAAAACTATGGCTAAAAAAATAAATAGTGCTAAAGGACCTACTGCATTAGTAATCCCCCTTAAAGGATTTTCGAAAGCTAATCGACCAGGTACCGCAATTTTTAATCCAGAGGAAGATAAATATTTTATTAAAGAACTAAAAAGTCAAATTAACGATAATATTCCTATTAAAGAGTTGGATATGCATATTAATAATCCTGAGTTTGCACAAGAATTAGTTCAAGTGTTTTTATCTTTATTAAAAGCATAGTATTAAAATAAAAGGATATGGTTTTTCTATGATACAAGAAATCCCATTAGTTGAGATGAAAAATATTATAAAAACATTCCCCGGGGCAATAGCTGTTGATAATGTTGATTTTGAACTATTGCCAGGAGAAATCCACGTATTGGTCGGCCAAAATGGAGCAGGGAAATCAACCTTAGTAAATATTTTAGCGGGAACCATTAAACCAGAAGCTGGTACAATAAAAGTAAATGGTGAATTAGTAAAATTCAATAATCCTTCTGATGCCCAAAAAAAAGGTATATCTTTAGTCCCTCAAGAAATTCCCATATTTCCTGATTTGACAATTGCAGAAAATATTTTTATGGGGGTGCTTCCTTCTAAATATAAAAATAAAATATTTAATATTGTAGATTTTAAAAATCTATACAAGAAAGCTGAATTAGCATTAAGTAAATTCAATATGCATTTAAATGTAAATCAATTAGTAGGAAAATTACCTATTGCCAATCAACAACTTATAATTATTGCTAAAGCTTTGGTAAGAGAAACCAGAATATTAATTATGGATGAGCCTACTGCTTGTTTAGGGAGTAAAGAAATAGATATACTTTTTGATATTTTAAAAAAACTTTGTGCAGAGGAAAAGATAGGTATTATTTATATTTGTCATCGACTTGAAGAAGCAAAGCGAGTAGGACACCGAATTACAGTGTTAAGAGATAGTAGAAAAATTGATACCTATGATGCAAAAACCGTATCTACAACAACTCTTATTGAAGCGATGACTGGCAAGGAAAGAGTTTTTAAAAATTTTGAAAAATTAAAAGTCACCGGAGAAAAAGGAATCGATATTTATAATTTAAATCATCATCGTTACCTTGAGGAAATTTCCTTTAATATAAGTAAAGGAGAAATCGTTGGTATAGGTGGAGTTTTGGGTTCTGGCCGTTCAGAATTGCTTAAGGTTATATATGGAATATTTCCTTTAGATAGCGGAGAAATAAAAATTTTTGGAAAAAAATATGTCCCCTCCAGCCCAATAGAGGCGATTAGATTTGAAATTGGTTACTTACCTTCTGACAGAAATATTGAAGGTCTCCATTTATTTCAAGATGTTGCTTTTAATATTAGCTTGCCAAATCTTTCTCAAATAATTTCAAAAATGACTATGGTAAATAGGAAAAAGGAAAAAAAAGAAGTAAATGATATTGTTCAAAAATTACAAATTAAAACAAAATCAATCAAATCTATCGTATGGACTCTAAGTGGAGGCAATAGACAAAAAGTTAGTATAGCAAAATGGATTTTTGCAAAATCTAAAATTATCCTCTGTGATGAACCTACCAGAGGTGTTGATGTAGCTGCAAAAGATGAAATTTATCAGCTAATAAGAGAGTTAGCTTCTCGGGGTATTACTTTTTTAATTTCTTCTCCTGATGTGGAAGAATTACTGAAAGTCTGTGACCGGATTATTTTAATGAAAATGAAAAAAATAATTGCAGATTTTGAAAGTCAGGATATTTCCGAGAAAGAAATATTAAAACTGATTTTGTAATAATTAATATAAAGGTGGATTTCAATATGAAACAAAATGTCAATTATGATAAATATTATTTTATTCGAAATCAGGGATTATTATTGGTTTTTGTAGTTATGTTTATTTTTTTTGCTATCTTATCGCCTTATTTTTTAACCGTTTCTAATATTTTTAATGTCCTTAGGCAGTCTAGTGTTCTTTTTTTATTAGCTTCAGGGCAATCTTTAGTAGTTATTACGGGAGGTATAGATCTTTCTCATGGTTCTCTAATAGGACTTTGCAGCACATTAATAGGACTTGCTCTTTTAAATTATGGTGTTTTGGAAGGAATACTTGCTGGATTATTAATGGGTTTAATTTCGGGGATTATATGTGGAATTTTAATAGGATGGAGAAAATTAGAACCATTTATTGTAACTTTGGGTATGATGTATGCTTTAGAGGGAGTCACTTTAATTATTACAGGAGGAAAGCCAGTTTTTGGCATAGAAGACAGTGTGTTAAAAATATTTTGTATTTTAGGAAGAGGTTATTTTTTGAAAGTTATCCCCGTTCCAGTAGTTATATTATTTATATTTATTTCAATAATGTATGTAATATTGCATAAACTAAAATACGGTAGGCATTTGTTCGCGGTAGGAGGTAATGAAATTGCAGCTAGATTATCGGGAATAAATATTACTTTAACTAAGATTATTGCTTATAGTGTGGATGGAATATTGGTAGGTATTGCTGCAATTATTTTAACTGCTCGTGCTGGCTCAGGCCAGCCTTTAATGGGAGGTGGAATGTTAATGGAATCAATTGGTGCAGTAGTTGTGGGAGGCATTTCTCTTAAAGGTGGCCGAGGGAACGTATTTCAAGCTGTATTAGGTGTATTTTTTATGGCATTTATGGTGAATGGACTTGATATACTAGGCATTTCAACATTTGTTAAGCAGTTACTTATAGGATGTATTATTATAGGTGGAGTTTTAATAAGATTACGCGAGAACAAGTAAATAGAAAGGAGGAGTTATAATAAAATGAAAGGAGGAATTATCATATTTTTTTAAGATTTTTTTAAATTTTTAATGAATAATGAAATAAGGAGGACAATAAAATGAATAAAAAATTTACTAATATTGTGCTTTTGGCAATTTTTTTGGTTCTGGTAATTTCTGTTAATATATTTGCAGAATCCACTGTAATCGCTTATATGTTACCTTTGATGGGGCCAATCCATACTGACCGATGGTACGCTGCAGCAGCAAAAGCAAAAGAGATGGGCATGGAAGCTATAGTATATGATGCAGGTGGATATCAAAATATTAATAAACAAATTACTCAGGTTGAAAACTTAATTGAACGTAAAGTAAATGGAATAATTATTCACGCTACATCTTCTACTGCTTTAACTGAGGTGTTAGAGCGAGCAGTAAATAGTGGAATAAAAGTTGTTTGCGAATATGTACCAGTTAAGAGTGATAAAATGGTATTTCCATTGATCTGCTTAGATGCTTTTTATACTGGTAGATTATGTGCAGTTATACTTACAGCTCAAATGGGTGGTCGAGGTAATATTCTTGCTCTTCCAGGACCTGCAGGACAAGAAGAAGCTGCAGAGCGCTGGCAGGGATTTACCGATTATATTTCACTTTTCCCTCAAATGAAAGTAGTAGGACAAGAATGGACTGCAGCCGATATTGCTGTAGCAATAAGGGCTTCTGAAAACATGCTTACTGCTAATCCACAAGTTGATGGGATATATACATGGTATGATTTAATGTCTCAGGGAATGGTTAGTGCTATGAAGGCAAGAAATATGAAACCAGTTCCTCATGTTACTTGTGATTTGAGTGTAGAATGCGAAAAACTAATCCGAGAAGGTTGGATTACTGCTACAGAGGCAGGTGCCCCACTTGCTACTGCTAGAGCCGCAGTAGAATTAGTTTATAAATTAATCAATGGAGAAAAAGTTGATCAATTAACAATTAAATTACCTCCTACCATGCTTACTAAGGAAGTTCTTGATGTATTTGATAGAAAGAACATAGTAGTTAGTGAAGACATCAAGTCACAGTGGGAAAAGAAATAGAAGGTGAGTAAAACATAATATTTAGTCCTAGCAATAATTAAAAAATTATTGCTAGGACTAAATAAAATTAGAGTTTATAATCATTTATTTTAACTAAAATATTATTAAAAGGAGTTCAATATGGAGAAATGGCAATTTCCACCAGCAGGTGGGCAGATGGATTTACCCACTCAAATCTATTATCAAACTATGAATGGTCATGAGATACAGGAAAGGTTAAAAAAGAACGATCTAATTATTATTCCGGTAGGCAGCAGTGAAAATCATGGTCCGAATGCCTGTAGTGGAGAAGACACTTTTCTAGTAACCCGAATGGCCGAACAGATTGCAGGGGCTACGGGTTGTACAGTAGCAGAACCAATTTGGTATGGTTCTCATCCTTTTCATCATATGGGTATGCCTGGAACCATTATGGTTCCTGAGGAGGATTTGGCAGCCTATCTTAGAGCAATAATGGCCGGTTTTTGGAATACAGGATTTCGCAAACAAATCTTTTTAAATGGGCATGGTCAAGATTATGTAATTCCCTTAGCCATTCATCAATTTGCCAAAAAATATCAAGTTCCCGCCATCATAGTTGATGTGAACTGGTGGTTTGTAATTCCAGAGCATATTCGTGACAAAGCCCATGGGGGACCATTCGATACCCCCTTTATTCATGCAGATGAATGTGAAACTTCTTATTCCCAAGCTCTTTTTCCCGAAATGATTAACCAGGAATATGCAGTATCTACCAAACCGATGAAAATATTTCCGGAAGGTCATATCGATAAATCAGGAAATGCTTATGGGTTACCTATTCCTTTTTGGCAGCAGATTGGTGCTTCAGCTATCGAAGTGGTTTCTACTCCCGAAGGAATAGTAGGAGATGCTACTTTGGCTGATCCGGAAAAAGCCAAACCGGGGTTAACCGCCATTATGAATTATCTGGAGAAATTAGTTCAGGATATTTTAAAAATGTATCCAGCGGGAAAATTACCTCCCATTAAGGCAATGTCCATGCGAGATAAAAAAGAAATTGAAGATGTTATTAAAGGCCCCTTAAACGGAGGTAAACATATCTATACTTTAGGATACCCAACCTAAAATTTTAATTTGAAAAGGAAGGGATGGAGAGAATATGAGTAAACCAAAATTAGTGAAAGCAGTATTAATGACTGGACCAGGGAAGGTAGAATGTCAGCAAATACCCTTTCCCGATAGGATAGAACCCGGTGCTCTGATTATCAAAATGGAAATGTCCGGAATTTGTGGGACCGATAAACATGCCTTCGATGGAGATGTAACTCTTTATGGAGGAACAGAAGCAGAACAGGATATGGTCTACCCCGCAGTGCATGGACACGAAAATTCGGGAATTGTTTATGAGATGAATGGAAAGGGGAATGAAATTGAATATTCAGGAAAAGATTTAAAAATCGGTGATAGAGTGACTAATTGTCCTAATGTCATTTGTGGGAGATGTTGGTATTGTCGCAGAGTACATGCTTATCCTTTTTGCTCCAAACATCAAGGCATTGGAATGACCTATTATAGCGATCGTTTTCCTTATATTACGGGAGGATGGGGTGAATATCTGTATCTTCCTCCCCGGGCTTGGGTTTATAAAGTTCCTGAAGAATTAAGCGTGGAAGAGACTACCTTATCTGAAATTTTTGTAGTCACTTCTTTATTAGACCGCGCTAAAATGTATTCTCAGGTTGATGCCAGAGGGTTTTCCTTTGGTGATACGGTCGTGATTCAGGGGTTAGGAGCGGTCGGTATGACTATGATTGCCAAAGCCCGTCTATTAGGAGCAGGGAAAATTATTGCACTTGACACTATCCCTTCGAAGTTGAAATTATCAAAAGAATTTGGAGCTGATTTAGCCATCGATGTGTCCAAATTATCAGATGATGAGTTAGTTCAGTATATAAGAGATGAAACAGAAGGCAGGGGTGCTGATCTAGTCGTGGAAGTAGTTGGTCGACCGGAAGTTGTAGAAGTCGGACTTCGGATGCTTCGCAGAGGTGGAACCTATTGTGAAACAGGAAATTTTGTCGATACCGGAAGCGTAAAATTAAATATTCATCGTCATTTTGCCGCCAAAAATGTACTTTTTATTGGCAACACCAATCATCCCCATGATATGTATTATGCTCATTTTGAAATGATGATTAGGAATAGAAAAAATTTCCCTTGGGAGAAGATTATTACTCAACGTTTCCCTCTTGATCAATGCCAAGAAGCTTTGAAAAAGGCTTATGAACCGGATGCGATTAAAGTTGTATTTAAACCATAAAATAATTCAAATAAAAAAAGGAGAATAAAAAAATGAAAATTGGATGCAATACAGTTAGTTTTCGTAAGTATCCATTAGAAAAAGCTTTAGCCACCATTGCTGAAGCAGGTTATAAGTATGTAGAAGTTGAGGGTAATTTAATCTGGTGTTCTCATGTAGATCCCTTTAAAGATGATCCCATAAAATTTATGGATTTAATTAAAAGTTATGGTTTTGAAGGTGTTTCATCTATCGGAGTACATCGAGAAATGATTAGTGATCCCAATGCAGTTCCCGATGTTAAACAAGCACTTACTTGGGCTAAAGCAGCAGGAGTTCCCTTAGTCAATACCGATGAAGGAAATTTACCTGATGGAATGTCCGAAAAAGAAGGATTAGATATTATTAAATCTCGCTTAGAAGAAATGCTTGAAAGAGCCGAAGCAGAAAAAATATATTTAGGATTAGAAACCCATGGTTATTTTTCTTTAACCCCTGGGGGCATGGAGAAGTTATTATCTCTCGTGCCATCAAAATGGTTAAAAGTCAATTATGATATGGCCAACGTTCATAGAGGTGATTACGTTGGTACTAACCGCGAAGGTTATGCTTGGAAATTGAACTCTTCCAAAAAAGGTGATGAAGTAGCCACTTTAAAATCCATTGTTGATTATGTTGGCCATGTACATGCCAAGGATGTAATCGGTAGAAAAGCCGTCACTTTAGGTAAGGGAGAGGTAAACGTTAAAGAATGCGTAAAGATATTAAAACAAAATGGATATCAAGGAGTATTGTCTTTTGAAACAGAAGGTGAAGATTCTTTCGAGGAAAATAAAAAAATGATTAAAGAAAGTATAGGGTATTTAAAGAAACTTATTACTGAAATATAAAAAGGAAGATAAGGCTAAAAATACATAAGGAATGTCTTGGAAAAAATAGATTATTTATAAGGAGGAAAAATGATTAAAAAAAGTATGGAATTAATTATGTTAATTACTGTAATTGTGCTGTTGGCTGGGAATGTTACTTTATTCGCCCAAGAAAAACCTTTAGTTGCGTTTTTTGTGCCTACTATGGATAATCCTGCTTTTTATACTTATAAAAGAGCAGCAGATTTTGAAGCAGAACGGCAGGGAATTAAATTAATTGCTTTTGATGGAAAAAATGATCAAGCGATACAATTACAGCAAGTAGAGGATGCTATTGAACAAAAAGTTGATTGTTTGATTATTAATCCGGTAGATACTACAGCTATTATTCCTGCTGTTGAACAAGCAGCTAGTAAAGGGATACCAACAATTAGTTGGGATAGATTAATTGATTCTGACAAGGTACTATGTGCAGTTACATCTGATCCTTTCTACATGGGTTATATCCAGGGTATATTTGCTGCAGAAAAACTAGGAGGTAAGGGTAATGTGGTAATGCTTAGTGGACCTGCTGGAGTATCAATTGCTTTAGATCGTGCAGCAGGTTATAAAGCTGCGATTAAGGAATATCCTGAAATGGTAATACTAGCTGAAAGATTTACTCCTTCCAATCCAGCGGAGGGTATAAAAAATATGGAGGATTTCTTGGCTGCTTATTCCAAAATTGATGCTCTATATTGTTTTACTGATTCTTTTGTTATGGGAGCGGTACAAGCTATTCAAAATTCAGGGAGAACCAATATTATTGTTACTTCTTTTGATCTATCTGGCGATGGGGAAAAAGCTCTCAGAGAAGGGAAAATTTCTGCTCTTGCCGCAGATGAAATATATGGTTTAACTGAATGGCCGGTAAT
>MEYH01000068.1:17755-30418 GCA_001773955.1 Candidatus Sediminicultor quintus
CTTATTGAAGGAAGAACCATACCTACTAAAGTTGTACTAGGTGGATCTTTGGTAACTAAAGATAATATTGATACACTAGATTTATCTAAACTTCGTCAAATGAAGATGGGTGAATAATTGTTGAGTATTTAAGAAATTGAAAGAAAAAGATAATATTAATTAAAATTAAAAATTCCAAGACATTCCTTTATTAGCATGTTATTTAAGTTAAATGAATATTTAATATTTGTATAATTAGAATAAACTATAAATATTAAGTAAATTTGAAGAAGAATGAAGAAGAAGAAGAAGATGATGATGATAACCAAGGAGTAAATAAATGCTTACAAAAATATTAAATTATCTATTTTTAAAAATTAAAAAAAATGGTTTACTTTTCGCTTTGATAGCTTTAATGATAATAACTGGAATTTTAAATCCGAGATTTGCAACTGCAAGCAATTTTATTAATATTTTACGGCAAAGCGCAATAAATGTATTGCTTGCCGCAGGCACTGTATTTGTAATTTCTCATGGAGAAATAGATTTATCTATTGGTTCAGTTTTGGCTTTAGCAGGAGTTATTGCTGCTGGAATGGCAGTAAAATATTCTACCTTGTTTGGAATATTTTTAGCTCTTGTTTATGGAATTACAGTAGGATTTTTTAACGGATGTATTGTAAATTATATTTTATTACCCTCTTTTATGGTTACTTTAGCTACCATGACGATAATGAGGGGTTTTAGCTATGTTTATACTCAAGGAGTTGCCATTACTGGTCTTCCGCAATCTTTTGTATATCTTGGAAATGGGAAAATTGGTCCTATCCCAGTAATTATTATTTTTGCCTTAGTAATTATTATTTTTCTTGATATTTTACTCCGACAAACAAAATTCGGAAGATATACTCGAGCAATTGGAGATAATCGTGAAGCTGCAAGACTTACAGGTATCCAGGTTAAAAAGCACTCAATTTTGGTATTTATTTTAAATGGATTATTAGCTTCAATTGCTGGGATACTTCTTACTTCCCGTATTATTTCAGGACATCCTGGGGTTGGTAGTGGATATGAGTTAAATGCTATCGCAGCTGTAGTTATTGGCGGAGGTTCTTTAAAGGGCGGCGTTGGTTCGGTTTACGGTGCCACCTTAGGAGCCTTTTTTATGACAACTTTATCCAATGCTTTAAATTTATTGAATGTTTCTTCTTTCTGGCAAATGATTATAGTTGGATTAGTTATAATTATAGCTATCTCTACTGAAAGATTTAGAAAGTAATTTATTAGGGAGCCTTATTAGTGATAAATAAAAATATTGAGAATAAACAAAATAAAGAAAACGAAGATAGAAAAGAAAAAAATAGAATAATCATTAATGCTATTCAGTTAAGTAAGAATTTTCCGGGAGTAAAAGCTGTCGATAATCTAGATTTTAATTTGCTTGAAGGAGAGATTCATGGATTAATAGGAGAAAATGGAGCAGGGAAAAGCACGTTTATTAAAATGTTAACCGGAGCATATAAACCAGATAATGGTCATATTAAATTCTTTGATAAAAAAATTCAATTAGGAGATCCATTTTATACGAGGGGATTAGGAATTATTGCTATATTTCAAGAAACCTATATTTTTCCAAATTTTACTGTAGGAGAAAATATTTCTATTGGTCGGGAAGATAAAAATAAAATAATATTACAGTCAAATAAAGAAAATAAAAATGCAAAAATCCTTTTAGAATCTCTTGGATTTTCTATTAATCCTACATCAAAAGTAAGCTCTTTATCTCTAGCAGAGCAAAGAATGCTGGAAATTGCAAAAGCATCTTCTATGCAGGCAAAAGTTGTTATTTTGGATGAACCCACTGCCTCATTAGCTGATTCAGAAATTAAAGTTTTATTTTCCCTTCTGAATAAATTAAAATCAAATAAAGTATCGATCATTTATATTTCTCATAGATTAGAAGAGGTACTTGAAATTACTGATCGAATAACAGTTCTTAGAGATGGTGTGAAAGTAGCAACTGTAAACAAGAATGATGTAACCAAAGAAGATTTAGTTGAAATGATGGTGGGAAGAAAATTAGACGATATGTATCCAAAATGTAATATAAAAATTGGAGAAAAAATACTTTCAGTAGAAAAACTAACCCGATTAAAAGAATTTTACGACATTTCCTTTAATTTATATAAAGGGGAAATTCTTGGTATTGCTGGGCTTATGGGTTCTGGGAGAACAGAATTGGCTAAAGTATTATTTGGAGCAACTATTCCTACAGAAGGTGAAATATATGTAGATAATAAAAAGGTTAATATAAAAAAACCAAGTGATGCAATAAAAATAGGGATTGGTTTTCTTACGGAAGATAGAAAAAAATTAGGTTTATTTTTAAATCAAGATGTAAAAAGTAACACTAGTATTTTAATTTTATCAGAGTTAACTAAATTAGGCTTAATCCAATTATCTCAAGAAAAAATAATTGTTAATAATTTAGTGGATAAATTAAGAATAATAACTCCAAATATCAATGTGAATGTATCTGGTCTTAGTGGAGGAAATCAACAAAAAGTAGTTTTGGCAAGATGGTTAGCTAAAAAAGTTAAAGTTTTAATATTAGATGAACCTACGCATGGGATTGATGTGGGAGCTAAGGTAGAAATATATCAATTGTTAGGTGAATTAGCGAAAGAAGGAATTGGGATTATTATAATTTCTTCAGAGTTTCCAGAATTACTTGCTATTACCGATCGGATTTTGGTTATGTATCGAGGGAGTATTAAGAAAGAATTTAATACCAAAGATACCGATCAAGAAGAATTATTAAAATGTGCTTTTGGATTAAATAGTATTTAGAAAGATAAGTTATAAACAAAAATTAATTTAACAATATTCTAAAAAGTAATATTTTATTTATTAAAAAGGAGCGTAAAATGGTATTTGATATGTTAGACTGTGGTGGTTGTAAAACTTGTGAACTGGTTTGCTCATTTCATCATACAAAAGAATTCAGTCATCAATTTTCCAGCCTAAAAGTATTAAACAAAAGGAATTACCCAGGATATCAGATATTACTTGTTGAAAAAGAAGATAAAATGAATATTCCCTGTGATGGATGTAAAGATATCGAGACACCTTTATGTTTGCAGTTTTGTGGGAAAAGAGATGATTTAGAGAAAATTATTTACAGATTTAAAAGAGCAAAATTACAATAATGCTTGATAATTGTACAGCTTTTTAAGAAGGAGGCACAGTTTTTTGATAAAGGATATTTATGCTTATGCTGGTAATATTTTGCGAATAAATCTAAGTGATGGCAAAATTAGAAAAGACTCCACTTTAGACTATTCTAAAGAGTGGCTTGGTTCATCTGGAATTGCAATTAAGATACTTTATGACGAATTAAAGCCATGGGTAACTCCTTATGATCCTGCTAATAAACTAATTATAGGAGCAGGGGTTTTACTTGGTACACCAGCACCAGGAGCTAATAAAATGAATATTAGCACATTGGGGCCAATTACTGGTGGATGGGCAAGTTCATGTTCTGATAGTTTTTTTGGTCTTGAATTAAAATATGCAGGATATGATACTATAATTATTGAAGGAAGAGCTCACCATCCAGTTTATATATGGATAGATAATAACAATATAGAGATTAGAGACGCGTCTCACTTCTGGGGTAAAACTACTTGGGAAACTTTAGAAATGAGTAGAAAAGAATTGAGAAATCCAAATTTACATATTATTTCTATTGGCCCTGCAGGAGAAAATTTAGTTCGGGGAGCAAATATTATTCAAGATAGAGGAAGAGCTTTTGGAAGGTGCGGTACTGGAGCGGTAATGGGATCAAAAAATCTAAAAATGATAGCAGTGAAAGGTAGTGGTTCAATTAAAGTTGCTAATGAAAATAAATTTATGGGAATTTTATTAAAAATTAGAGAAAAATTTGAAAGATTAAATAAATTAGAAAATCCTATGCACGAGTATGGTACCTTGAGTGTTTTTTATGTAAAAAGAAAAACAGGTACTGTTAATTATAAAAATTTTCAATATTATGATATTCCTGATGCTTTGGCTATGAAAATTGATCCAATCAAAACTATCGAGAAATATAAAATAGCACAACATAGCTTTCCAGGCTGTGCTCTTAATGGTTGCGGAAAGCATTTATATCTTAATGAAGGCCCTTATGCTGGATTAACAACTGAGAATAATCAATGGGAAGTATTTGAAAATATTCAAACAAGGTTAGCTATTCAAGAGCCAACATTTATGGTAAAAGCAAATGCATTATGCAATCAATTAGGAGTAGATGTTGACTTAATTGGAGGAGCAGTAGGCTGGGCAATGGAATGTTATCAAAGAAATATAATTGATCAAGGTGATACTGATGGCTTGGAACTCAATTGGGGAAATGCAGAAGTTGTTCTTGAATTAATAAAAAAAATCTGCTACCGACAAGGTTTTGGAAATATACTTTCTGAAGGATGCGTAAAAGCATCAAGTGTTATTGGTAGAAATAGTGAATATTTTGCATTACATAATAAAGGGCAGGATCTATATGAGGTTTGTAGGGGTGCTTTGGGATGGTGCTTAGGTGCATGTACTTCTACCCGCGGAGGTGGACATACAACTGGAGCGGTTACTTGTGAAGCAATTCCAGAGAATAGAAAAAAGAAAGAAAACTGGATAAAAAAAGCAAAATCAGTCTATGGCGTGTATAATCCACATATGGTTTTAGAATATGAAGGTAAAGCTAAGATGGTTCTATATATGGAAATCCTACATCGAATTAATAATTGTTTAGGTGTCTGTCATTTTAACACTACTTGGTCTAATCCCGAATATATAGATTTATCAGAGTTGATGAATCTATATACTACTGCTACAGGAAATAAAACATCATTAGAAGATTTTAAAAAAAATGCAATAAGACAACTTAACCTTGAAAAAGCTTTTAATTTAAAATTTACTAATTATGATCGTAAAGATGACATGCCAAATTTAAGAGATATGCAAGAACCAATAAAAGGAAGTAGTTTAGAAGGGTGGAAAATAGATAAAGAAAAGTATAATAAAATGATGGATGAATATTATGAAATTCATGGTTGGGATAAGCAAAATAGTTTCCCAACTAAAAAAACATTAATAGATTTGGGTTTAGCAGAGGTGGCAGAGGATTTAAAGAGGATAGGTAAAATAGGTAAAACTCGTAAGAAAATTAAGTATTGATTTTGTAATTGTTAAAAAAAGAATTTAATCTGAAATATTATTAACCACTAAATCAAATGATAAGGAGTATTGTAATGTTCAAAGTAATTAGCTTGTCTCCAACAAAGACCCCGTTTGGACCTTTATTATTTTCAGGTGACTTGTTATATGGCTTAAAAAAGGCTAGTGAACTGGGTTACGATGGTGTTGAAATAAGCCTAAGAGATGCTAAAGAAATAAACTATCCCTGGTTAAAGGAAATTTTACTCAAGCTAAATCTTAAAGTATATGGAATTGCAACGGGTCAGACCTATTATAATGATGGTTTCAGCTTATATAATTCACAAAAGGATAAACGAGAAAAAGCAATTCGAAGAATGAAAGATCATATAGACTTAGCTAATAAATTGGGGTCAATAGTGATTATTGGTGGAATTCGTGGGAAATTTGAAATCGATTTACCCATAGAGCAACAATTAATTTCTGGAAAGGAAGCAATTCGAGAAATAGCTGAATATGCTTTCCGTAATCAAATTACTTTAGTTTTAGAGACAATAAATCGATATGAAACTAATATTTTCAATACTCTTTTGCAGATAAAGGATTTTATTGAAGAACTCAAATTTCCCAATTTAAAAATATTGGCAGATACTTTCCATATGAATTTAGAGGAAGTTTCATATAGACAAGCTATATTAGAGGCTAAAGATCAAATTGGCTACATCCATTTTGCTGATAGCAACCGATTAGCCCCAGGATGGGGTCATATTGATTTTAAAGAAATTATCAATGTATTAATAGAAATAAATTTTAAAGGGCCAATAGGTATTGAAGTTCTGCCATTGCCTGACGATTTAAAAGCTGCCAAGCAAGGTATAGTTTTTTTAAAAAAATCCATTGAAGAAGGAGAATAAAAGGTTAAAAGGAAATATATCCCCTATAACCTAATTGAAAGAGTAATTCTATCTCTTCCTTGTTTCTAAATCTATCTTTGGCAGTTAATAAAACACGGTGATTATCTCTATATTGTTCATCGGAATAAAACTTTCTACTCTAGAGAGGTGTACTAGTCCGGGACAGAGAAGGCTCTACTTTTCTTCTATTATGTCAGAGGCATTAGGACAAATATAATATATGGAAGGCGTCATAGACAATTTTATAATTAAACAATCTAATTCTTGTATAGCTTCTGTGGACGTAACTAGTGAACTGATTGAGCTTTGAAAGAAAAAATATCAAGACCAATATACCAGTAATAATCTGTACCGAGATAACTCTTGGAGACAAAATTAAATTTACAGTAATGCTTAAGTAATGATTAAAAGAGGAGATAGGATGTTAAGCCAAAAAGAACTTAATCAATTAGAAAGATTTGCTACCGAAATTCGTTTGGAAACTTTAAAGGAAATTAAAAACCTGGGTTTTGGCCATATTGGCGGAGCAATGTCAATTGTAGAAACACTTGCTGTGTTATATGGTAAAGTAATGAAAATTAATCCAAAAGAACCCAAATGGAAAGATAGAGATTGGCTGGTTGTTTCCAAAGGGCATGCAGGACCATCAGTATACACTGCCTTAGCATTAAAAGGATATTTCCCCATTGAAGAATTAATGACCTTAAACAAACCAAAAACAAATCTTCCCAGTCATTGTGACCGAAACAAGACAATAGGGATTGATATGACTACCGGTTCATTGGGCCAGGGAATGTCTACAGCTATTGGGATTGCTTTAGGTAACCGTTTAGATAGAAGGAATAGCTATACTTATCTAATCTTAGGTGATGGAGAATGTGATGAGGGTCAGGTTTGGGAAGGCGCCTTATTTGCTCACCATCATAAACTTGATCATTTGATAACCTTTGTTGACACAAACAAAAAACAATTAGATGGATATACAAAAGATATAAATGATTTAGGAGATATAGCACAGAAATTTGCCTCTTTCGGATGGCATACTCAGGATGTAAATGGTGCAGATGTAGCAAAAATATATGAAGCAATTGAAAAGGCCAAAGAAATAAAAGAACAACCTTCGGTTATTATCTTAGATACCATAAAGGGACAAGGGATAAAATTTGTTGAAGAGACGATGGCTAACCACCATATGATATTTTCTACAGCCGAACACAAGGCAGCAGAAAAATGTATTATTGAGTTAGAAAATAGATTAAAAGAATATCAAGTCTAATTATTTGAAGCAAATAAAAAATTTAGGTGATGAAAAAATGACGATTTTGTTAACAAAGAATAGTGTCAAAGAAGATGTAGAGATGAGAAATGTTTATTGCCAGACCCTGAGTGAACTTGCTAGAGAAAATGAACAAATAGTAGCCCTGGATGCAGACTTAATGAGTTCAATGGGCATGATCCCGTTTTTGAAGGAATTTCCGGAAAGGACTTTTAATTGTGGTGTTCAGGAAGCAAATATGATGGGTGTTGCCGCGGGTTTATCTGCTACCGGTAAAATTCCCTATGCCCATACCTTTGGTCCGTTTGCCACGAGAAGATGTTATGATCAGGTATTTTTATCGGGTGCGTATACAAAATCAAATATAAGAATAACCGGCAGTGATCCCGGAGTTACAGCTGCCTATAATGGTGGTACGCATATGCCCTTTGAGGATATTGGGATTATGAGGAATATTCCTGAGATGACCGTGCTAGAACCAACAGATTCAGTCATGTTAACCGATATAATTAAACAGTTGGCTGGACTTTATGGGATGTTTTACGTAAGACTACTCAGAAAAAATGCTATTAAAATCTATGAAAAAGGTTCAACTTTTAAAATTGGAAAGGCAGTCAAGCTTAAAAATGGCAAAGATGTTACTATTATTGCCAATGGTATTATGGTTGCAGAAACTTTAAAAGCTGCACATCTGCTTAAAGAAAAGGGAATATCTGTGAGATTATTAGATATGTTTACCTTAAAACCTATTGATAAAGAAACAATTATAACCTGTGCTAAAGAAACGGGGGCAATTGTTACTGCAGAAAATCATAATATCATCAATGGGCTTGGTTCAGCCGTTGCTGAAATTTTAGCTGAAAATATTCCTACTCCCATGGAAAGAATCGGTGTGAAGGATCTTTTTGGAGAAGTGGGATCAGTTGATTACCTAAAAGAAAGATTTGAACTTACTGCAAATGATATTGCAAAAAAAGTAGAAAAGGTTTTAAAGAGAAAATAGAAAACAAAAAATATAGTAGGGTGTTTAACAAAGAGCTTGAAATATTTTATATATAGTAATATTACAAGGGAATTGATACTAGATGTGGGCTTTTTGGGTTACTAGATGGCTTGGATTCTAAACTAGAAATCATTTTGTAAAATATTTTATTTATTGGGATTGTTTAACTAATTGATAATATAAAAATAATAATTTACTAAGGAGAAACTGTAAAATGATAAAACCAAAAGTTGCAGTGGTAGGTTATGGTACCATCGGTCAGCGCTTAGCTGATGGTGTCGCTAGACAAAAAGATATGGAGTTAGTAGGAATTGCCGATGTGGCCCCTACCTTAGCTTTAAGGGCCTTAAAAGAAAAAGGAATGCCTTACGATTTGTATTGTGCTATCCCTGACAACATTTCTCTTCTTGAAAAAGCGGGTATTCCGGTTACTGGAACACTGGATGATCTTCTTAAGAAGGTAGATATTGTTTTAGATGCTACAAGTGCTGGAATTGGTCAAAAGAATAAAGAAACTTATGAAAAATATGGTCTTAAAGCAATATTCCAGGGAGGAGAAAAGAACGAAGTGGCCGATGTCTTCTTCCATGGCTATGCCAATTACGAAAAGGGCCTAGGAAAACAATTTCTCAAGTTGACTTCCTGCAATACCACCGGATTAATCAGAGCAGTAGATTGTCTGGACCGGGCAGTTGGTATGGAAAAAGTGGCCATTACCATTATCAGAAGAGTGGCAGATCCCGGAGATTACCATAGAGGATTAACCAATGCTTTACAGGTAGATAAAGCCCCCAGTCACCAGGCCTTAGATTTAATGACTATTATGCCCCATGTGAATGCCACCGGTATCCTTGTCCATACTCCAGTAACCCATGGACATATTATTACCCTCGTGGCCACCCCCAAGAAGAAAATAACCAAGGAAGAAATCCTTGCACAATTTAATAAACATCCCAGGATTAGAGTGGTAAGACTGGCAGATGGTTTCCTTGGGAATGCCTCTTTATTCAAATATGCCAGAGATTTGGGTAACCCCAGAGGAGATATGTATGAAATTGCCGTTTGGGAAGAAACCATAGTCCCTTCCGGAAATGACATCATGTTTGCTATTAATATACCGCAAGAAGCAGTAGTTATTCCGGAAACCATGGATGCTATTAGGGCCAGTTTAGAAATGCAGAAAGACAGACTAGGAGCAGTTGGAATTACTAATAAATATTTAGGAATGAAGTAAGGAGGGTGACAGGGCATGATAAATGGAATGTATACTCTTGATGATTTTAATTTAAAGGGCAAAACAATTCTTGCTCGTTTTGATATGAATTCTCCTCTTGATCCTAAAACAAGAGAACCCATAGATATAACTAGAATTAAAGAGAGTTTACCTACCCTTAAAGAACTGACTGAAAAAGGGGCAAAAACGGTTATTTTAATTCATCAAGGCAGTGATATAGAGTATCATAATTATGCTTCTACAGAGCCGCACTCTAGAATAATATCCCAATTATTGGGAAAACCAGTCGAGTATATTGATGATGTATATGGTCCAGCCGCTCGAGACAAGATCAGGAACTTAGAAAATGGCCAAATTTTAATGCTGGAGAATGTGCGTTTTATGGCCGAAGAGATGACTCTTTTTGAGACCAAATTAAATTTAACCCCAGAGGAACAGGCAAAAACTCTCGTAGTTCGTAAGTTAGCTCCTTTAGCAGATTTGTATATTTGTGATGCTTTTGCTGCGGCTCATCGTTCTCAGCCGACCTTAGTAGGCATGGAAGAAGTATTGCCCTCAGCTATGGGTAGATTATTGGAAAAAGAAATTACTTCTTTAAACCAATTGTTAAAAAACCCCGATAAACCCTGTATATTTATTTTAGGTGGGGCAAAGATTCAAGATGCTTTTTTAATGATGTCTTCTGTATTAGAAAATGAGGTAGCAGATTTAATCTTAACCGGCGGTTTAGTAGCCCACATAATGTTATTGGCTAAGGGAATTTCACTGGGAAAACCCTCGGAAGATTTAATTAAAAATAAAAATTTAGAAGAATATATAGATCAAGCCAAAGGTATTTTGAATAAATTTGAAGATAGGATTGAATTACCGGGTGATTCAGCTTACCTATCTGGGGAAAGAAAAGAAGTTGAAGTGAGTAACTTACCTGTAGAGTATACTTTAATGGATATCGGTAGTAATACTATCTCTAAATATGAACAGATCATAAAGTGTGCAAAGACTATTTTCTTTAACGGACCGGTAGGGGTTTTTGAAAAGACAGAGACCGAATTGGGAACAAAATCTATTTTGTCCGCTATTGCTAAAAGTAATACCTTTTCCGTAATCGGTGGTGGGGATAGTATAACAGCGGTTAATAAGTATAACCTGGCGAATAATATTTCTTATATCAGTACCGGCGGGGGAGCTTTAGTCAGGTTTTTAAGCGGTGAGGAATTACCGGCGATCAAAGCCCTTAAAAAATCAGCAAAAAAATTTAAATGTAACAATGATTAGTTATTATTAATTTGGGAAAAAACTATGTTAGAAAAATATGAGGGCATTACTCCGCCACAAGAGAGTACTGAAACAATGCAAGAAATTACTGGTAGAAATTTTGATATATGGAACAGTGCTCTACAAACCGGAAACCCTAAAGAAGTAGCGGCACTTTATATTGCAGATGCCACTTTTTTACCTACGGTTTCAGGGGAATTCAAGAAGGGGCAATGTGGTGTGGAAGAATATTTTAAACACTTTCTTGAAAAAAATCCGACGGGTGAAATTATTCAAGAAGAAGTTCAAACTCTTGGAGCTGATTGTTATTTACATTCCGGGATGTACAATTTTAAAGTTGGCCCAGGTGATGATAGACAAGTAGTTGAGGCCAGATTTTCATTTGCTTGGAAAAAGGATGACCATGGAGAGTGGAAAATAGTTCATCACCATTCATCGGCGAAACCAAAAAGTTAGAAATATGAGACAAAGAACCGTTGTACGTGAGGCCAAGATTAGGTCGTGATATTTAGCAGGTGGGAACCCTGCTTCGTAAGATTATAGCCGATTAACAGTAGCGAGTCTTTGGCCTGAACCCCTTCAACTAGACACATTTAGGAGAAAAATAAGACTTGTTATATAATTAAGATAACAGGCAAGAAGGAACAAAGGAGGGGCAGCAGCTTTAATTGCTCGAAGTCTTAAAAGGTCTAAAGTAATAGCCTATAAAGATTTAGGAGCAGAAGCAATTTATAAATTTTACGTAGAGGATTTTCCTGCAATAGTATGTATTGATACTAAGGGGAAAATTTATATGAAAGTGAACCGCCAAGGTATATGAAATAATTAAATTATTAAATAAATTTAATTTAATCTAAAAAGGAGATTGCAAAATGAATATTTATGAAGAATCCTTAAAGCTACATGAAGAAAACAGAGGAAAGATCGAAGTAATAAGTAAGACTGAAGTAAAAGATATGCACGACCTGGCAGTTGTCTATACTCCCGGTGTAGCTGAGCCCTGTCGAAAAATTCACCAGGATGTCTCTCAAGTATATAAATACACTACTAAAGGAAACATGGTAGCAGTGGTGACTGATGGAACTGCGGTCTTGGGTTTAGGAGATATTGGTCCGGAGGCCGCTCTTCCGGTGATGGAAGGCAAGGCCGTCCTCTTTAAGCACTTTGCCGGAGTAGATGCTTTTCCTATCTGTCTTGCTACCAAAGATCCGGATAAGATTGTGGAAGTCGTTACTTTAATCGCTCCCAGTTTTGGAGGAATTAATTTAGAAGATATCAGTGCACCCCGCTGTTTTGAAATAGAAGAAAGATTGAAAAAGATACTCGATATCCCGGTTTTTCATGATGACCAGCACGGCACTGCCATCGTAGTCCTATCCGGCCTGATTAATGCCCTAAAGGTAGTAGGTAAAGATTTAGACAAGATAAAAGTAGTTGTCAACGGAGCAGGAGCCTCAGCCATAGCCGTATTAAAATTCATTATGTCTGCAGGAGTAAAACATGCCATCCTTTGTGATTCCAAAGGAATCATCTATGAAGGAAGAAAAGAGAATATGAATCCGGTTAAAGAAGAGATGGCCAAAGTTACTAATCGGAAAATAATTAAAGGTACTTTAGCTGATGCTATAGTAGGAGCCGATGTATTCTTAGGACTATCAGTAGCAGGAGCCCTAAAACCGGAGATGGTAAAAACTATGGCTTCTGATTCTATTATCTTTGCCATGGCCAACCCCACTCCCGAGATTATGCCCGATGTAGCTAAAAAAGCAGGTGC
>MEYH01000069.1:0-14206 GCA_001773955.1 Candidatus Sediminicultor quintus
AAAGGGATTGCTTCGTCGCTTTGCTCCTCGCAATGACAGAACAAAATGTAAAGATATTTAGAGAACGCTGTACTAGTTTATCTTGTATATTGTATTTCAAGCTAACGACTAACGACTATTCACTAACGACTAATTATTAGAATCGAATTAGCAAATTTAATTATTTCTAAAAACTTTAACCGGTTTAAAAAAAATATTTTTTCCTTTTTTTTTAATTGAAGTACCTATGGATAAAAAATTACCTTCCAGGTCAAATATTTTAAAAATATTGTTTTTTCTTGTTTTTAGTCCTTTCGGAATCTCAACAATTTGCTCACTTGATATAATCCCGCCATTTAAAACAATTTTGGCTGCTTCACTTTTTACAGTTATTTTATCTAATTCTTCAAGAGCGGAATCAATGCTAATAAGATATCTCTTCCCCAAAGCTTTTTCTTTCTTTAATTCTTCTAAATTTAAAGAATCTTCAATGCTAAAATTACCAACTTTTTTTCTTACTAAATTTAATAAATGTGCACCACAACCCAGTTCATCACCTATATCGTTACATAATGTTCTAATATATGTACCTTTTGAACAGATAACTTCAAATTTAACGATGGCCGCCTTTTGGTTAAAATTCATCAAATTTAACTTATATATTTTGATTTCCTTAGGACTTCTCTTTACTTCTATGCCTTTCCTGGCAAGACGATATAATCTTTCTCCCTTGTAATGAGCAGCTGAAAACATCGGGGGTATCTGACTAATGATGCCTTCATATTTTTGAAATATATCTATAATCCTTTTTTCATCAATATCATTTTTAACTTCTCTTTTTTGAATAATTTTCCCTGCTGAATCCTGGGAATCAGTGCTTATACCTAAAATCATTTCACCCTGATAGTGTTTTTTCATACCCACTAAAAATTCGGCAATTTTTGTAGCTTGACCGATACATACCAATAAAACACCGGAAGCAGAAGGATCTAATGTTCCCGTATGTCCTGCTTTAGGAATACCCAAAATATTCCTAACCTCTTTTACAGCTTGATATGAGGTAATTCCCTTTGGTTTAAATATATTTAAAATACCGTCCATCAATATTAATAGTTATCTTTTCTGTTATTATAATATTTTTACTTATTTTCATGTCCAAGATGTTTAATGTCGCCAAATAACTCGGAAAGAATTTTTCCTTTCATTTCGTCTAACTTCCCAGAACATAAACAACCAGCAGCATTTGGATGGCCGCCGCCTTTAAATTTACCAGCAAACTTATTTACGTCAAAACTTCCTTTGGAGCGAAAACTAACCTTTATTTTATTATCTTTAGTTTCCCTGAATAAGATTGATATTTCAACGTTATTTAAGGTTGCAGCGACATCGATTATTCCTTCTATTTCCTCATCTTTTGCTTTGGCATCATGTAACATCTTTCGGGTAATAGTTAGCCATGAAACATAATTAGATTCATCCGTCTCTAAGGTCGAAAGAGCTTCTCCTAATAATTTTAATCCGGAATAGGTGTTTCTATTATAAATATTATTGGCGATTAAATATGGCTTTATTCCTTTAGAAGTTAAATCGGAAGCTGTTTTAAATGTCTTTGAGCTTACATTTGAATATCTAAACGAACCGGTATCAGTTATGATAGCAGCAAATAAACAGGTAGAAATCTTTTCATCTAATAAATCTATATTTATAGACTTGATCAACTCATAGATAATTTCTCCGACAGAAGAAGCAGAACTATCTACATAATTTAAACCCCCAAAGTTTTCGTTGCTGGTATGATGGTCAATGTTTATTATGGTTTTTATATCTTTAAATATTTCATATACCTTTCCAATTCTTTTGACATTGCTGCAATCAAGCACTATACCTACATCTATACTTTTTGTGTCAATACAATCATCTTCTAAGTAATGTACTTTATTACTGCCGGGTAAAAAATCATATATTTTTGGTAATCTATCCTGATTTAATATAATGGGTTTCTTTTTTAGTTTTTTTAAAATGAAATAAAGGGCAAGTTCAGAACCAATTCCATCTCCATCTAAATTTACATGAGAAGTAATTAAGAAATTGTTGTTTTCCTGCAGCAATTTATTGATTGCATTAAAATTATTCATTATTTTTATCTTTCTTCAAATTCGATTGTTGCTCATTAACTTCAGTAATAATATTTAATAATTTGTACTGCCGCTCTAAGTCCTCATCGATTATGAATTTTATATTTGGTACATATCTCAGTTTTATATCTTTCCCCAATTCACCTCTTATAAATTTTGTCGCACTTTTAAGTCCTTTTAAAGTTTTTATTTGTTGAGCCTTATCGTTAAAAATAGTCACAAAAATGTCAGCATATCTCAGGTCAGATGAAACTTTTATCCTGGTTATAGTAACAAATTTTATTCGCGGATCGTTTATTTTTCGATAAATTATATTGTTAATTTCTCTTATAAGAGACTTTTCTAACTGTTCGCTTCTTTTTAGTAATGGCATTATGTTTTTCCTTATAAAATAGTCGTTAGTAGGACAAGGAAACGGATTTGTCTGCCCATGACGTCACTATAGTCTTTGTGATTTTGTAGGGGCACGATGCATCGTGCCCCTACCTCTTGAATCCAAATTTTCATCACGCTGTACAAATATACTCTAACTTTTTCTTTACTAAATACTATTCACTATTCACTAACGACTAGTACATTAACGGCTAATTAATTTTTTTATCTTTGATTTCTCTAAAAGTATAAAATTCAAGTATGTCTTTCAATTTGATATCATTAAATTTTTCTATACCAATTCCACATTCAAAA
Source organism: Candidatus Sediminicultor quintus (assembly GCA_001773955.1). Classification (GTDB taxonomy): domain Bacteria; phylum Atribacterota; class Phoenicimicrobiia; order Phoenicimicrobiales; family Phoenicimicrobiaceae; genus Sediminicultor; species Sediminicultor quintus. The sequence continues at coordinate 2,802 of MEYH01000069.1, forward strand.
CCAGTATTAACTTCTTTTATATCTTCTTTAAATCTTTTTAGTGAAGAGATTTTTCCTTCATATATTAATTTACCGTCTCTTATTAATCGTATATTGTCATTATTTGATATTTTACCATTTAATACATAGCTTCCTGCAATAGTACCGATCTTGGGTATTTTAAATACTTCCCTAACTTCTGCTTGTCCACAGATATATTCTACGATTTTTGGTTTTAAATAGCCTTCTAAGGCAGACTTGATTTCATCTATTAGGTCATATATAATTTTGTATAACCTGATATCTACCTTCTCGAACTTAGCTATTCTTTGGACATTTGTATCAGGGCGAATATTAAAACCAATTATTATTGCCTTGGAAGCAGAAGCAAACATAACATCTGTTTCGGTAATGTTTCCGACACCTGCATGAATAATGCCAATTTTTGCTTCTTCATTTTCTATTTTTATCTTTTTTATAGACTCTTGCAAAGCATCCAGGGAACCTTGTGTATCCGTCTTTAAAATTATATTTAATTTATCTATCTTTCCTTCTTTCATCTCTAAAAATAAATTGTCCAAAGAGAGTGATGATTTTTCTATAATTTTACTTCTTCCCTCATCTTCTCTTTCGTTAATTATAATTTTAACCAGCTTATCATCGGGAACTACCTGGAAGTAATCACCAGCCTGAGGCATTTTACAAAAACCTATAATCTCAACCGGGGTTGAAGGTCCTGCTTTTTTAATGTTCTTCCCTTTGTCATCAAGAAGGTTTCTAATTTTACCATAGGATAATCCTGCAATAAAATAATCACCAATCTTTAGTGTACCATCTTGAATTAATACTGAAGCAATAATCCCTCTTTTTTTCTCTAATTTCGTTTCTATTATTAGACCTTTTGCCGGAATGTCAGGGTTTGCCTTTAAATCTAACATCTCCGCTTGCAATGAAATAGTTTCCAGTAATTTATCAATGCCTTTATTTTGGAGGGCAGAAACCTCTACCATTAGAGTATCTCCCCCCCATTCTTCAGGAACTAAGTCGTATTTTGTTAATCCTTTTTTTACTTTTTCGACATTGGCATTAGCTTTGTCGATTTTATTTATTGCAACGATAATAGGAACATTTGCCGCTTTTGCATGATTAATTGCTTCGACGGTTTGAGGCATTACCCCATCATCTGCTGCCACAACTAAAACTGCAACGTCTGTAGCTTTTACTCCTCGGGCCCTCATTGTGGTGAACGCTTCATGCCCCGGAGTATCAATGAACACAATTTTTTTATCATCTATATTAATTTGGTATGCCCCAATTCGTTGGGTAATTCCACCCGCTTCTCCTTTGGTGACATCTGTCTTTCGAATGGTATCAAGAAGAGTAGTTTTACCATGATCAACATGTCCTATTACAGTAACGACAGGAGGTTTTGCAATTAAATTTATAGTTTTATCTTTTTTTTGGAGATTGCTTTTACTTTTTAATTTATCCGATAATTCTATCTTATACCCGTATTCCTTAGCGATATTTTTTAAAGTATTTATAGGAACTTCCTTGTCAATCGAACTTATTGTTTCAAATTGTATAATTTTTTGTATTATCTCTGATAAAGAAATTTTTAGTTGTGAAGAAAGTTCTTTCAAATTGGGAAGTTTACTAATCTCTATCACTTTAAGTTGTTTCTTCTTTTCTTTTACCTTTTTTTCCTTTTCAGCATCAATAACTTCCTTAATTAATTCGATAGTATCATTATCTAAAGTACTCATATGATTTTTAACTTTAACCCCTTCTCTATTTAAAAACCCTATCAGTTCTTTAGCCGGTATTTTTAAGTCTTCAGCCAATTCATACACTCTCATTTTCATTGTCTATCGCCTCCACAATAAGTTTTAAAGTCCTTATCATATTATTATATCATCTATTATTATCTTAATTAGTACCTATTTAACTTTTTATTTTAAACTAACGACTATTCACTATTCACTATTCACTAACGACTAATAATTTTCGCTTATATTGTTTAAAAAAGTCTTTCTTAATTCATCAAGCATTACCAGCGGAATATCTTGCTTTAAGGATTTATTTAAACTATTTTCCCTAAAGGCAGCATCCAAACATTTGACCTTACCACAAAGATAAGCCCCTCTTCCTGATTTTTTACCTGTCTTATCGATTTCAATTTTTCCATCAGGTGTTCTTATGATTCTAATCATCTCTTTTTTTGGTTTTTTACATTTACAACCAATACAAGTTCTTATAGGCATCTTTAGATTTTTTACCATTTGTAAATACCTTTTTAAGATTAATGTTATTTTTTCTCTAAATCATTTTTTGAGTCCGGCTCATTCTCCTCTTTATACTCTGATTCACTTTTTATGTCTACTTTCCATCCGGTTAATTTTGCAGCAAGCCTTGCATTTTGTCCTTCTTTTCCAATTGCTAAAGAAAGCTGCTGGTCTGGTACAATTACCGTAGCAGTCTTTTCCCTTTCGAAAAGATTTACCAGTAAAACTTTAGCCGGACTTAAAGAATTAGCAATCAGTGTTTTTTCATCACCACTCCATTTTATAACATCGATTTTTTCATCTTTTAATTCCTGCATAATTAATTTTATCCGTGAACCCCTATCACCTATACATGCCCCTATCGGGTCTATCCTTTCATCCTTAGAAAAAACTGCAACTTTTGATCGTTTACCTGCTTCACGAGCAATATTTTTAATCTCAACCAGCCCCTCATGAATCTCGGGGACTTCCAATTCAAACAAACGTTTTAATAATTCAGGATGGGTTCTGGATGCAAGTATCTTGGGCCCTTTAGATGTTTTTGTTACTTCAAGGATATAAATTTTAATTCTTTTTCCCTTGTAGTATTCTTCATTTCTTATTTGTTCGTTCGGTAAAAGCAGGGCTTCCGTTCTTCCTAAATCTATAATAACATTTTTATGTTCTATCCTCTGCACAACTCCGGTAACAATATCTCTTTCTTTATCAATATATTTTTCATAAATTACATTTCTTTCTGCTTCTCTAATCTTTTGGACTATTACTTGTTTTGCTGTTTGAGCAGCTATTCTTCCAAATTCTTTAGGCGTAGTTTCTATAAAAATAGTATCCTCAATATTATACTTTCCCTTATTCGATATGGGCAAGTCATCTATACTAACTTCTTTTAAATGTTCTAAAACTTTCTGTACAATGGTTTTCTTGGTGTAAACTTTAACCTCTCCACTGTCTTTAGAAATATCTATTTTTATATCATCTATATTACTTGAATAATTTTTCCTGTACGCTGAAGATATCGCTGATTCGATCGCCTCTATTAATATATCTTTAGATATTCCTTTTTCTTTTTCTATTTCATCCAATACTTTTGCCAAATTTATATTCATAGACAATATACTTTATCCTCCTTTCTATTAAAATGTTTCAAGTAAATTAATTGCTTAATATATAACAAAAGAGTGGTTTTCAATACCACTCTTTTGAGGAGAACAACCTTTTCACTTAAGCATGATTAATTGTAACATAAAACTATTATTATAGCAATATAAAAATCAGTATAAAAATCAGTATCGAGTATCGAGTATATAGTATATCGTAAGAATAAGTTAGTTGGTTGGCTAGTACAGCGTTCTCTAATAATGTTACAATGATTTGTCATTGCGAGCGATAGCGAAGCAATCTCGTTAATTGAATCTGTCATTGCGAGGCGAAGCCGTGGCAATCTCAAGTCCTTATGAATAAAGGGATTGCTTCGTCGCTTTGCTCCTCGCAATGACAGAACAAAATGTAAAGATATTTAAAGAAACGCTCTACTAGTTACCTGGTTAACTGGTTAAAAAAACAGAAGCCAGAAGACAGAATCCAGTATTCAGAATTATTTTAAATTATGATATTATATTCCTTGTTAAGTTATTTTCTATTCTTCTGACTCCTGACTACTGGATACCCGTTTTCCTATCCCCTTACTAACGACTAATTACTATGCACTGAGGAAACAACGTAATTAGAAAAGATTTTATCTAATTTAACACTAACTATTTCACCTTTTTTACCGATAAAATCAGGAATTATTATTTTAATATAATTAGAGGTGATACCGCGGGAACAGATTTTTCCTTCCTGGTCTTTTATCTTGTCCTCAACCAAAATTTCAGCCATTGAATTAAGGAATTTTTTTTGAAAATCATAAGACAATTCGTTAGATAATTCTTGTAACTTTCTACTTCTTTCTTTTTTGGTTCTATTATCGACTTTATTGGGTAATAAAGCTGCTAAGCACTCTTTACGATCAGAATATTGGAAAACGTGTATTTTTGCAAAGCAACTTTTTCGAGCAAAATTAACGGTTTTACTAAAACTATTATCATCTTCATTGGGGAAACCCACCATAATATCAGTAGTTACGGCTATATCAGGTACTATTTCTCTTATCAAGGAGATCTTTTGGTAAAAAATCGAGGTATTATAAGGACGATCCATAAAACCAAGAATTTTGTTATCACCACTTTGCAGAGGAATATGCAGGTGATGACAAAACTTAGAACAGTTTTTAAAAATATTTAATAATTCTGCATCGATGTCTATTAATTCTATTGAACTTAAACGAATTCTTTTTATTCCCTTAAAATTGCTAATCAGAGAAATTAATTTTGCTAAATTTGTTTTTCCTTTATCTATATCCCTACCGTATGTACCCAAATTAATTCCTGCGAGGACTACTTCTTTAACTCCATTACTGCTTAAATTAGACACTTCTTCCATTACATCTTCTACAGATCTACTTCGAGCAGGACCTCTAACATATGGAACTTTACAATAAGTACAAAATCTATTGCAGCCATCTTGTATTTTTAGCCAGGCTCGGGTATGCAGGCTGCTTGATTTGTTTTTAAGAATATTGTCATATTTTTTCAGATATTTTGCAGGCTTTATTCTAATAATCGTATCACGGGAATCTATTTTTTCTAATTGCTGCAAAATATCATTTTTTTCTCCATTCCCTGCTATCAGACTGATCCCTTCTATTTTTTGTAGATCTTCATAATTAGATTGTGCATAGCAGCCGGTTGCAATTATTTTTGCTTTTCTGTTTTGGCGGATAGCTTTTCTGATCATCTGTTTAGATTTACGATCTGCTTCTTGGGTGACGGTGCAAGTATTTATTATGTATACATCAGCATTTTGGTGAAAATCTACTATCTGGAAACCTTTATCTTCAAAAAAACTGATAATACTTTCTGTCTCGTATTGATTTATTTTACATCCGAGTGTTTTGAGGGCAACTTTAATAATAAATACTTCTCCTTTTTTTCGTATATCGTACTTTGTATATCGTATATCGTCAGGAATGCAGAAGTCGGAAGCCTAATTCATATTTCATATTTCGTATCTCGTTAAGATTACAGAAATTAGAATGAAAAAACAGAAATGTCATTGCGAGCGTAACCGAAACAATCTCAATTGGGATTGCTTCGGTTGCTCCGCTCCCTCGCAATGACAAAAACTTTAACTCGAGACTATATGCTGGGTACTGCTCAATGACAAAAACTTTAACTCGATACTATATACTAGGTACTGCTCAATACTCAATACGCGGTACTATATTGTAATACGATATACGATATACTATATACTAATTATCGTTTTACCCAAAAGCATTTTTTATTTTTGCAAAAATACCTTCTTCCCCTAATTTCTCTAAATCTTCTCCATTTAATTTTGCATATTCTAATAATAAATTCCTTTGCTGATCATTCATCTTTTTGGGTATTTCCACTATAATATTAACATGTTGATTTCCTCGCTGTTGAGTTCCAATTTTAAATATTCCTTTTCCTTTAAGTCTAAAAATACTATTTGGCTGGGTGCCAGCAGGTATTTTTAAACTTACTTTTCCTTCCAGGGTGGGGACAGTAGTTTTTCCACCTAATGCAGCTTTTACAAAACTAATTGAATGGGTACAACTTATATCTATTCCTGTACGTTTAAATATCTTATGAGGTTTTACGTATAAAACGATGTATAAATCGCCAGTAGGGCCGCCTCGTTCTCCCGGTTCTCCCATTCCAGATATTCGTAACCTGTGTCCGGTATCAACACCAGCAGGTATTTTTACTTTTACTACTCTATTTTTCTTTACTTTCCCAGTGCCCCTACAATTAATACATATATCTTTTATTATCTTACCTTCACCCGCGCACCGAGGGCAGGTATTTATATTAACAAATTGGCCAAACATTGTACTTTGAGTACTTTTGATCTCGCCTGAACCATGGCAATCAGGACAGGTCTGGGGAGAAGTCCCTGGTTTGGCTCCGCTTCCCTTACACGCTGGACAAGTTTCCCAGTTTGGGACTTCTATTTTAGTTTCCTTGCCAAAGGCAGCATCTTCGAAACTTATTTCTAAATTATATCTTAAATTAGCTCCTCTTTGAGGGCGAGCGCCTCCTTCACCTCTTCGGGTTCTTGCTCCAAAAAAAGAATCAAAAATATCACTAAAATCTCCAGCCTGAAAATCAAACCCTCCCATACCTTCGGCTGAACCAAATTGATCATACCTTGACTTTTTTTCCGGGTCACTGAGTACCTGGTAGGCTTCATTGATTTCTTTAAATTTCTTTTCAGTATCACCATCAGATTTATTTCTATCAGGATGGTACTTAAGGGCAAGCTGTCGGTATGCTTTTTTTATTTCCTCGGGAGCAGCATCTTTTTTTACTCCTAAGATTTCATAGTAATCTTTTTTTGTCAATTAGTGTTTTCCTCTTTCCTCGTATATCGTATATCGTATTACAATATAGTACCGCGTATCGCGTATTTGAGTATTGAGCAGTACCCAGTATATAGTATCGAGTTAAAGTTTTTGTTATTGAGCAGCACCCAGCATATAGTATCGAGTTAAAGTTTTTGTCATTGCGAGGGAGTAAAACGACCGAAGCAATCCCAATTGAGATTGCTTCGCTTACGCTCGCAATGACATTTCTGTTTCTTCATTCTCTGTAGGGGGCGGATTCATCCGTCCCGAAACAGACGGGTTCGATGAATCGAACCCCTACATTTGAATTCTACTTTTCTTCACGTAATACTAACGACTATTCACTATTCACTAACGACTAGTCTAATCTTCTTTGTCTTTGTCGTTTTCGACTTCATAATCAGCGTCAACTACTTTTTCTTCTTCTTTTTCATCTTTTTTATCAGTTTCACCACTTGTCTCGCTTTCTGTATTTTTTTCCTGCTGTTGTGTTTGAGTTGATGCCTTTTTATAAATTTCCTCAGCAAGTTTATGTGAGGAACTGGTTAATTTTTCGATACCAGATTTAATTTTTTCTACATCATCTTCTTCTAAAGCTTGCTTTAGATCTTTGATATCTTCATTTGTTCTATTTTTATCTTCTTCACTTACTTTATCTCCGGATTCTTTTAGTGTTTTTTCTACAGTATAAATCAAAGTATCGGCTTGATTTCGAATCTCTATCTTTTCTTTTAATTTCTTGTCGTCTTCAGCATGTTGTTCTGCTTCTTTTACTTTTTTTTCTATCTCTTCTTTGCTCAACCCACTTGATGCAGTAATGGTTATTTTTTGTTCTTTTTGAGTCCCTAAGTCTTTTGCTTTAACATTGAGAATACCATTTGTGTCGATATCAAAAGTTACTTCTATCTGGGGCATACCTCTTGGAGCCGAGGGTATGCCGGTTAACTGAAATCTTCCTAAACTAGTGTTATCTTTAGCCATAGGCCTTTCACCCTGTAATATATTTATATCGACAGCTGACTGATTGTCCGCAGCAGTTGAAAATATCTGGCTCTTGGATGTAGGAATGGTAGTATTTCTATCAATTAATCTAGTACATACCCCGCCTAAAGTTTCTATGCCTAAGGATAGAGGGGTAACATCCAATAACAGAATATCTTTCTTTACTTCGCCACTTAAAATACCAGCTTGAATTGCGGCTCCCATTGCCACCACTTCATCGGGATTAACTCCTTTATTTGCTACTTTTCCAAATATTCTTTCTACAGTCTCCTGTACCTTGGGCATCCTGGTTTGCCCGCCAACTAAAATTACTTCATCTATATCTTCTGCTTTTAATTTAGCGTCTTCGAGCGCTTTACGGCAGGGTTCTACGGTACTCTCAATAAGGTCTTCAGTAAGCTGTTCTAATTTCGCCCTGGTCAGCTTGACACTTAAATGCTTTGGACCACTGGCGTCAGCAGTAATAAAAGGCAAATTAATTTCAGTTTCCAATGACGAAGATAATTCACATTTCGCTTTTTCTGCTGATTCCTTTAATCTTTGTAAAGCCATTAGATCATTTTTTAAATCTATTCCATTTTCCTTTTTAAAAGTATCCACTAACCAGAGGATTATTCTTTGGTCAAAATCGTCACCGCCCAGGAAAGTATTACCATTGGTAGATTTAACCTCATAAACTCTCTCCTCGCCAATATCTAAAATAGAAATATCAAAAGTGCCGCCTCCAAGATCATATACGGCTACTTTTTCATTTTTTTTCCGGTCAAACCCATAAGCAAAAGCTGCTGCTGTAGGTTCATTTATAATTCTCACTACATTTAAACCGGCAATTTTCCCGGCACTTTTAGTTGCTTCTCTTTGGTTATCATTAAAGTATGCCGGTACAGTAATAACTGCATCACTTATTTTTTCACCAATATGGCTTTCAGCATCTTTTTTTAGTTTCTGTAATATCATAGCTGAAATTTCTTGGGGGCTGTAAGCTTTTCCCTGAATTTCTATTTTAATGTCAGTATGTTCTCCGGGAATTACGGCAAAAGGTAAGATTTTTTTTGCTTTTTTCACTAACTCGTCATTGTATCTTCTGCCAATAAGTCTTTTAACTGAAAATATTGTATTTTCAGGGTTGGTAACTGCTTGTCTCTTGGCTAACAATCCCACTAACCTTTCTCCTTTTTTACTAAATGCAACCATGGAAGGTGTAGTTCTACCACCTTCTGCGTTTTCTATAATAACAGGTTTTCCTCCTTCTATAACTGCAACAGCAGAATTAGTTGTTCCTAAGTCGATTCCAATTATTTTTCCCATAATATCATTTCTCCTTTTCTTAATATCCTTTAATTTAAATTATTTTTTATCGGTATCTTCTTTCTCTTTAGTGGAAACCGCAACTTTTACCATTGCTGGTCTTAATACTTTTGACTTTATATAGTAACCTTTTCGGAATTCTTCTGTAATCGTATCTTCAGAATATTTATCTGTGTCTATTCTCATTACCGCTTCATGTTTATAAGGATCAAATCTATGACCAATTGATTGCATGGGTTTAACCCCTTCTTTGTTTAAAATATTATGAAATTCTTTTAAGGTATTATTAATACCTTCTTTTATAGCCTTGGTATCTTTTTCATTTTCAGTAGAATCTAAAGCTCTTTCTAAGTTATCTAATACAGATAATAAATTATTGATAAGCTCCTCGTTAGCAAATTCAATAAATTCCTTCTGTTTTTTTTCCTGCCGTTTTTTGTAATTATCAAAATCAGCCTGTAATCTTTCCAAATGCTTCAGATATTCTTTGGATAAATTATCTTTTTCTTGAACTAATTTCCTGGTTTCTGACAATTCCTCTTCTATATTTTTTAATTCTTCCTCTTTTTCTATTATTTTTCGAATTATTTCTTCTTTATTCATTGATTTATATTTTTTACTTTCTGTTGATTTTGTCTTTTCCGGCAATTCCTTATCATCTTTTTTGTTACACATTATTAATCCTCCAAGAGTAAGCATTAGGAAAAAATCTTAAAATTCGGATAATATTTCACTTAATTTATCCGAGATGTATTCAGTAATAGAAATCATTCTGGGATAATCCATTCTGGTTGGTCCTAAAATTCCTATTGCCCCAGCTGACTTACCTTTTATGCTATATTCACTGGTTACCAGGCTGCAATTTTGCATTTCTTTTAGTTTACTTTCTTTACCGATAATTATTTTCGTCTTTCTGAAACCTAAATATCCTCTTATTGTGGCGGCTAATATATTTTCTTCTTCGATAAGTGATAATATATAATTTAATTTATCTGTTTCTTTAAACTCAGGATGTTTCATCAGGTTAATTCTACCATCTAAATAAACTTTATTTTCAGAATATCTAATATTAAAACATTCTTCCAAAAAATTATAAACATAATTAAATCTTTCCTGAAGTGATATAATTTTTTCTAATTCATCTAATAAAATATTATTTAAATTTGTTATATCTATATCTTTTTCTGCTAATTTGCTATTAATAAAATTAGATAGATAGTTTAATCTATCTTTATCTATCTCGCCGGAAACGTTAACTATTTTTTGGCAGACTAATCCCGCATCGGTAACGATAACTGTCAAAATACGATTATTTCCTACCGCTACAAACTGAATCTCCTTTACTATATTATTATAAATAACCGGTGCCAATACAACCCCTATATTGTCAGTTAACTTGGATAATAATTGAGAAGTTGTCTTCATCGCTTCTTCAAACTCTTTGCTTTTTTTATAAATCTGGATAATCTCTCTCTTTTCTTTTTCCCGTAGATAGTTTTTTACCATCAAATTATCTACATAAAATCTATAGCCTTTATCGGTTGGAATTCTCCCCGATGAGGTATGTGGCTGCCATAAGTAATCATTTTTTTCTAATAGATACATTTCATGCCTTATTGTGGCGGTACTTAAGTTTAAATGATATTTTTGAGCAATAATAGATGAACTAACCGGTTCCGCAGTAGTAAAATAACTATGCACTACCGCTGCTAATATAGTTTTCATTCTTTCGTTTAATTCCATTATACACCCCTATTAGCACTCTCATAGGGAGAGTGCTAATTACCTTAAATAAGATATCACCATAGAATCCATTTGTCAAGATATTTTACTAAATTAATTGGTCAATTGACCAATTAATTTAGTCGTTAGTGAATAGTCGTTAGTCGTTAGTTTTAAATACAATATACAAAACATAGTAGAGCGCTTCTTTAATAATGTTACAATGATTTGTCATTGCGAGCGATAGCGAAGCAATCTCGTTAATTGAATCTGTCATTGCGAGGCGAAGCCGTGGCAATCTCATTGGGATTGCTTCGTCGCTTTGCTCCTCGCAATGACATTTCTTTTTTTATTCTGACTTCTGAATTCTGTCTCCTGACTTCTATCTTCGCAATGACATTTCTTTTTTTATTCTGACTTCTGAATTCTGTCTCCTATCTTCTATTTTCTTTAATCAACAAACTCCCTAAAAGCAGTATTAGCCAGAAAAATACCCTTATTGGTTAATTTTATTCTATGATCATCTTTTTTTAATAGTCCTATACTGATTAATTTATCAATCTGTTTAGAAAAAATATCATTAAGGTTAATCCCAAATCTTGTCTTGTATTCTTTAAAACTTACACCATCTTTGG
>MEYH01000069.1:14245-19332 GCA_001773955.1 Candidatus Sediminicultor quintus
TTAAGGATAATTTTTCTCCATGGTCTATAGGTAATTTATCATTCATCACTTCTTTGATATATTTTGCCGGATCTTTAAAATTCATATATCGATACCCTCTTATAAAAGAATATGCTCCTGCGCCTATACCTAAATAGGGTTGATTTTGCCAATAAATTTGGTTATGCAGCGATCTCTTATGAGAACGTGCAAAATTCGCTATCTCGTAATGCTCAAAATTTTTTTCTTTGAGAAAATTTATTGCCCAGTGATACATATCATATTCTTCATCTTCCGAGGGAAGCTTTAAGGTATTGCTTTTGTAAGTTTCATAATATTCTGTCCCTGGTTTTATAGTCAGATTATACAGGGATAGGTGATCTGGCTTCAAGGAAACAGCCTTTTTCAATGTAGTTTGAAAATCTTCTGTTGTTTGACCTGGCAAAGCAAACATGATATCTATATTGATATTACTAAATCCTATTTCTCGAGCTAAAAAATAGGAATCAATAATATCTTGTGTATTATGTATTCTACCTAATTTTTTTAAAAATAAATCACTGAAACTCTGGGCTCCTAAACTTAATCTGTTTATCCCCGATTCAATAAGTAACTTTATTTTCTCACCATCTAATGTCCCCGGATTTGCTTCTATAGTTATCTCTGCACTTTTATCAATAGTAAATTTACCTTTACAAAATTCTAATATATTAGAAATCTGAACTCCCGATAAAATAGTGGGAGTACCGCCTCCCAAATAGATAGTCTTTATATTGCTCTTTTTTAATTTTTGAGAATAGGCAGTTATCTCCTGATATAAAGCGCAAATGTAGGGAGAAATTTGATTATCTTCTTTCAATTGGTAAGAATTAAAGTCACAATAAGGGCATTTTGATATACAAAAGGGAAAATGTAGATACAATCCTAATTTCATTATTTATCACCTAATTAAATTTTTAATATCCCTAAAAATGCTTCTTGTGGAATTTCCACCTTTCCAATTTTTTTCATTCTTTTTTTCCCGGCTTTTTGTTTTTCCAACAGCTTTCTTTTACGGGTAATGTCTCCTCCATAACATTTCGCCAATACATCTTTTTTTAGTGCTTTTATGGTTTCTCGCGCAATAATTTTTCTTTCAATGGTCGCTTGCAGGGGAACTTCATACATCTGGCGGGGGATAATTTCTTTTAATTTTTCTACTAACTTTCTTGCCCGTGTATATGCCTTATCTTTATATATGATAAAAGATAGGGCATCCACTAATTGATGATTAACCATTATATCGACTTTTACCAATTCGGAAGACTGATATCCTGCCATTTCATAATCAAGCGAAGCGTATCCGCTGCTTATCGATTTTAATCTATCATAGAAATCTAAAATAATTTCATTTAAGGGTAGATGATAATCTAATCTTAATATCTCTTCGTCAATATATTCCATATCCTTAAAGATTCCCCTTCTTTCCTGAACTAAATCCATAATTGCGCCAATACATTTGCTGGGGGTAATGATATTTACTTTTACATATGGTTCTTCAATCTTTTCAATATCATTTCTTGAAGGGAAAGAAGAAGGGTTACTTATTTTTAACATTTCTCCATTTTTTTTAGTTACTTGATACATTACACTCGGGGTAGTGGCGATTAAATTTATGTTATACTCTCTTTCCAATCTTTCCTGGATAATCTCCATATGCAGTAATCCTAAAAACCCGCACCTAAAGCCAAAACCTAAGGCTTCTGATGTTTCGTTTTCACTAAAAAAAGATGAATCATTCAATTTAAGCTTCTCCAGAGCAATCTTTAAATTTTCGTATTCTTTATTATCAATCGGATAGATACTGCAAAAAACCAAAGGTGTAACCTTTTTATATCCGGGAAGGCTTTCTCGGGACGGGTTAGAAGCATCGATAATAGTGTCACCTACGTGAGTATCTTTAATATTTTTAAATCCGGCTATTATATAGCCTACTTCCCCGGCAGTAAGTTTTTTTATAGCCTGCATTTTAGGACGAAAAATTCCTATTTCTGCAACTTCATATTTTATGTTATTAGACATAGTTTGAATAATCATACCTGGCGTTATTACACCATCTACCACCCTAACATAGACAATTGTTCCTTTGTAGGAATTGTAAACCGAGTCAAATATAAGTGCTCTTAAGGGCAGATTCAAACTCCCTTTTGGTGGTGGAATTTTATTGACTATTGCTTCCAAAATATCAGAAGTTCCGATTCCTTCTTTAGCACTTGCTAAAATTATTTCCTCTTCTTTTATTTCTGAAATATTTTGTAATTCCTTAGCAACTCTATCCGGGTTTGCTGTAGTAAGATCAATTTTATTAATTATCGGAATAACTTTCAAATTACTTTTTAGTGCTAAATTAATATTCGCTATGGTTTGTGCTTGGACACCCTGAGATGCATCTACAACCAACAAAGCACCTTCACATGCCGCAAGACTACGAGATACTTCATAGGAAAAATCGACATGCCCGGGGGTATCAATTAAATTTAAAATGTATTCTTTCCCATCTTTGGAGTGATAATATAATCTTACTGCTTTTGATTTAATAGTTATTCCCTTTTCTCTTTCTAAATCCATATTATCCAATATCTGTTCTCTTTTTTCCCTCTCCGAAATTGTTCCGGTAAATTCCAGCAGCCGATCAGCTATGGTTGATTTTCCGTGATCAATATGGGCGATTATAGAAAAATTCCTGATATTTTCAATGTTGCAATGGTAATCTTCTAACATTATTTATTCTTTACTCCTTAAGATTGTTTTTATGCTTTGTTTTAAATTTCTAATTTCTTTCACACCAAGTATATAACTAATAATGAAATATACCAAACCTCCGCTAAAAACGGAAGCAGTTACTTGAATAATCTGATTATATTTATCATTTAAGTCCAATACACTGCCACAATAATTGCCAACCAAAACACAGACTATTCCTAAACATATTGAAGATATAATAATTTTTATCAAAAATGATGTTTGAGATTTTAATTCAAGATTCCCGATTTTATCCTGTAATAATTTCAATAATATAATCAGATTTATTATAGCTGCTACTGATGTAGCCAAGGCTAAGCCGGAATGAGCTAAATATCTAACAAAAATTAAATCTAAAGTAATATTTATAAATACTATATAGATTCCGATCTTTACCGGAGTTTTGGCATCCTTTAAAGCATAAAAAGACATGGTGATCAATCGTGCACAAGCATAGGCAAACAGACCTATAGAATAATACAATAAGGCACTTGCAGTCATATTGGTTGCAGCTCTACTGAATGTACCGTGTTCGTATATTAAACGAATCATTGAATCCTTTAATACTATTAATCCTACAGCTGACGGAATGATGGTAAACAATAACATTCTCAGGCTAAATAATAATGATTTTTTAAATTCAGGAATATTATTTTTTGCAATGTGTTTAGCAAGTGTAGGAAAAATGGCAATAGAAATAGCAATTCCAAATACCCCCAGGGGTAGTTGTACTAACCTGTTGGAATAATACAAAGCCGAAATACTTCCATCAATTAAAGTAGAAGCAATTGTCCTATCCACTACGACATTAATCTCAGTAATAGCCAGGCCTATCATGGCCGGGATTAGTAGTTTTAATAATTTTTTTGTTCCCGGATCACTAAAATCCACTACGAAACTATATTTTATTTTTTTTCTTATCAATACCGGGGTTTGTATTAATGCCTGGCCAAGCCCTCCCAAAATAACTCCCCAGGCTATGCTAAATATTCCATACTTAAAACTTAAAGCAAGAGCAAAAATAATAACAGAAATATTTAACATAGCCGGCGATAAAGCAGGTACTAAAAAATGATTGTAAGAATTCAATATACCCATAAATAAAGCAGCAACTGCCACGAAACCTATATAAGGAAACATAATTCTGGTAAGATTTACGGCTAATTGATATTTATATATATTATTTTTAAAACCCACAGCGATTATATCAATTAACCAAGGAGCTCCCCAAATACCTAAAACTACTACAATTATCAAGATTATAATTAAAATATTTAAAATATTGCTGGCAAAATACTCTGCTTTTTTCCGGTCATGATTAGTTAAATGATCTGAAAAAATAGGTATGAAAGCTGAATTTAAAGCACCCTCTCCCAAAAAACTCCTCAATAAATTAGGAATCATGAAGGCGGTAAAAAAGGCATCGGTTTCAACCCCTGCTCCGAATCTATTTGAAATCACTATTTCTCTACCCAGACCTAATATCCTGCAAAATATAGTGGCAATGATCACTATTCCTGCATATTTAACAATTTCATGTTTTGTTTCCATTAATCTCCTTGATTTTAAATTAAAATAATGTTAAAATTACCAGGTAAAATTAATATTATCGAAAGGAAATAGTTATGCCCCAAATAAAATCATCAATAAAAAGAGTTAAAACCTCTGAAAAAAGTCACTTAAGAAATATATCTTGTAAATCAAAGATAAAAAGCAGTACTAAAAAGTTTATTCTTGCCTTGTCAGAAAACAATCAAGAAGAATCGATTAAATATTTTAAAGATACTGTTTCACTTTTAGACAAATCTGTTAGTAAAGGTATCTTGCCAAAAAATACTGCTTCTCGCCAAAAATCAAACTTAACTAAAAAGCTAAATACTTTAATGAAATCAGAACAAATCAAGGAGTCTGCGCCTCCTGCCCCTAAAGAAGTATTAGAGACTCAAGAAAAGCCAGTAGTTGAAAAAGCAGCAAAAGCTGCTAAGAAACCAGTGGTTTCCAAGAAAAAAACCGGTACTATAAAGACAGTTAAAGCTAAAAAACCAGTAGTTAAAAAAGCAAAATAATAATTATTATTTAAGAATTCAGGAGCCAGTAGTCAGAAGTCAGAAGAATATAAAATAACCTGGCAAGAGAATATAATCTTATATTCCAAAGTAATTCTGAATACTGGATTCTGTCTTCTGGCTTCTGTTTTTTTAACCAGTTAACCAGGTAACTAGTAGAGCGTTTCTTTAATAATGTTACAATGGTTTGTCATTGCGAGCGATAGCGAAGCAATCTCATTAATTGAATCTGTCATTGCGAGGCGAAGCCGTGGCAATCTC
>MEYH01000069.1:19493-23629 GCA_001773955.1 Candidatus Sediminicultor quintus
AATCTCATTGGGATTGCTTCGTCGCTTTGCTCCTCGCAATGACAGAACAAAATGGTAATGTAGGGGCACGATGCATCGTGCCCACAGAAGAAATTAGGCAAATGCATAAATATTTACAATAAGGAAATTCAGTAAAAAAGTAAGGAGAGAATAATTATGTTTAACCTTTCAAATCAAGAAAAAATTACCATAATATTGCTATTCGTATTGATAATAATTGGCGTAGGAATAGTTTTGAATAAAAATATTAATAGAGAAGATAATTTTATGGTAAATCGTACTTCAGATATTATAGAAAGTAACCCGGCAATGCAAATAGAAATTCCACCATTAATTATTCATATCGCTGGTGCAGTTAAAAACCCCGGAGTTTATCAATTAAAGCCAACCGATAGAATTGTTGATGTAGTAAAAATTGCAGGAGGAGCAGGCGAAGAGGCAAACCTGGATTTGATTAATCTTGCTGCTCTTCTTAAGGATGGGCAAAAAATAATTATTCCTTATAAAACTTATAGCGAAACTGGTGAAGAAATTAATGCAAATACATATAGCTATACGGCAAGTGCGGATTCATCTTCTACTGATTCCACCTCTGCGAAAATTAATATTAATAATGCCAATGCGGCAATGTTACAAACTTTATCCGGAATTGGACCGGTTCTTTCAGAAAGGATAATAGAATATAGAAATCAGAATGGATTGTTCGGAGTGATTGATGATATAAAGGATGTTTCTGGAATTGGAGAAAAAAAATTTGAAGGAATTAAAGATTTAATTTGTGTCCAGTAAAAAATATATCTTCAGATAATAAATACAATACTATTAGGCCATTACCTATAATTTTAACTATTTATATAATAGGAATAATCTATGGTAAATTCCTTCATATTAATCTGATATTTTTGTTTTCGATTATAATATTGTTAATGTTAATTTCTATTATAAGTTTTGTAAAGCAGTGGAATACAACCACTGCTTTATTATTTTTAATAATATTTTTAATCGGCATATTCAATTATAATCTTAATTCTAACCCTGTTGGAGCTAACCATATAGCATATTTTGTAGAAGATAAGAAGTTAACCATTGTTTGTACGGTTTTGGACAAAGAATACTATCCCAATCAAGAGAAAATATCTTTTAAGGTAGAAGCAAACCAAATAGAAAGAGGAGATTACAGCATTAGAACACAGGGACTAATATTGGTGAATACCTATTTGGGTGATTGTCCATATGAATATGGAGATGTGCTTGAAATTAAAGGAAAATTAGAAAAACCTGAAGGACCGAAGAATTTTGGTGAGTTTGATTATGAACTATATCTTGCTCGAGAAAAGGTATTTACTTACCTCAATATCTGGCAGGAAAAAGATATTCGAAAAATAGGAGAAAATGATTCTAATTTTTTAGTATCTTTTTCATTATCAGCAAGAGATAAAATAAATGAGATTACCAAGAAGACTTTACCGCCGCCATATAATTTCCTTCTTGTTGGTATGTTATTAGGGGAAAAGGAGTTTGTTCCTCCTCATTTAAGAGAAATATTTTCCGAAGCAGGAATTATGCATATATTAGCAGTTTCAGGTTTACATGTAGGAATAATTGCTATGGCTTTACTTGCTTTCTTAAGTATATTGCGGATACCCAAGAAGTTAAAACTACTTATCCTGGTATTAATTCTGATAATGTATGCATCTATCACTGGTTTTCGTCCCTCGGTATTAAGAGCGACCATTATGTTTATTCTATTAATAGGCGGGAAATTAATCAATAGAAATAGAAATCTCAATATTTCTCTATTTTTGGCAGCGTTTTTAATCTTGTTGTCAAATCCCTTGATACTATTTGATGCTGGTTTTCTCTTATCCTTTATAGTAACTTTTTTTATTATAAATTTAGCGCCAATTTTACAAGGATTATTTTCTAAAATAGTAGTCTGGATTAAAAATCCTTTAGCAGTTTCAACCGCTGCCTGGATAGGAATTTTCCCGCTTTCTGCCTATTTTTTTACCAAGGTATCGATCATCTCCATTGTTTCCAATATATTTATTATCCCTTTAACCGGGATAGCGGTAATATTAGGATTTTTAACCTTTTTTGTCGGACTGGCAAGTATCTTTCTGGCCGGTATAATTGCTAATATAAATTACCTGGTATTGAACCTGATAACCTTAATAGCTAAATCATTTTCTTCACTTCCTTTTGCCTTTATTTATGTTGCTCAACCTTCAATTATGGTAATTATTTTGTATTATCTAATGGTATTTTTTATTATTGAGATATTCTATAAAAAAACATTAGCACAGAAGATAAAGAAAAAAGCTGTTCTAATTGCATTAGCGATTATATTGCTAATAATTATTGTTCAAGTATTTTATCCGGCAGACAACCTCAAAGTAAATTTTATAAATGTTGGAGAGGGAGATTGCATCCTAATTGAAGCTCCCAATAAGATAAATATCTTAATCGATGGAGGAGGAACCCCTCTAAGTGATTTTGATGTGGGAAGTAAAATCGTTATACCTTACTTGAGAAGAAAAGGGATAAATAAGATTGATCTGCTAATCTTGACTCATCCTGATTTAGATCATTTAGAAGGATTATTGCCGGTACTAATGGAATTTAAAGTAGATATGGTTTTAGACAGCGGATTACCCTGTGATTCATCAGAATATAAAGAATTTATTTCCCTAATACTAAAGAAGGACATACCATATTATAAAGCTAAAGCCGGAGATAATTTTATTTTTAGCAGCAATTTAGAAATATTTTTGCTTAATCCTTTGTATGATTCTGATTTCTATGAAGAGCCTGATTTTAATAATGCGTCAATTGTGGTAAAATTATTCTATAGAAATGCAGATTTTCTTTTTACCGGAGATATAGAAGAAGCTGCTGAAAAAAAATTATTAATCTGGCAGAATATTTTACAGAGCGATATATTAAAAGTTGGCCATCATGGAAGTGCAACTTCTACTAATTTAGAATTTTTGGATAAGGTTAACCCAAGTATTGCGGTTATTACTGTGGGTAAAAATAGTTATGGGCATCCTTCACAGAAAACCATAGAAAGATTAGAAGATAAGAATATACCAATATATCGGACAGATAAAGATGGAACGATAACCATAAGAACAAACGGCCAGGAATATTGGATAAGAACGATGAAGGGAGACAATTAACATGAGCCAGGGAAGATATATGAATTACGAAGATATATTAGATCTTACAAAACAAGATAAAATATACCCTGTTTATCTGTTTTACGGAAAAGAAAATTATTTAAAAGAAGATATTTTAAAAAAATTTAGAAACAGATTAATTGACTCTGCTTATAGTGAGTTCAATTATAATGTTTTTTATGGTGAAAAATTATCTATAAATGAGGTAATAAATGATTTAGACACAATGCCTCTGATGTCAAAACATAAATTAGTAGTAATAAAAGAAGCAGAAAAAATTAACAAAAATGATGAGACAAAATTAATAAATTATTTTAACCGGCTAAGTTTAAAAAGCAATTTTTCAACTCTTATAATTATTTACAAAGAGAGCAGTCCAAACAAAGAACTAATTACAGCAATTAAAAGGATAGGGATTGCAGCCAATTTTAGCATAACAGATAAAGCGAAATTATCCTTGTGGATAAAATCTAAATTCGGTCAGAGTAATAAAAAAATTACTCAGGAAGCTCTATTTTATTTACAATCTATAGTTGATTCTGATTTAGGCCGTCTTTTTAATGAAATAGAAAAAATAGATATTTATACCAAAGATAAACAAATAATTGAAAAAGAAGATGTTATGATAACCATGGGTGGTTCAGAGGCAGTTAATATATTTAAAGTATTAGATTCTGTTGGAGATAAAGATATAATAAATGCAATAGATGGCTTGGTAAAGTTAAATCAGGGCAACCTTCATCATTTATCCATATTTGCTATGATATACAGGCAAATAAAACTTATACTTCAAACAAAATTATTACTGGCAAAGGGGTTTAATTTTAAAGAAGTAGAGAAGAAATTAAAGCTTCCTTACTTTGTTGTTGAAAAAATGATAAAACAGTCAAAAAAATATACTTTTAAGGAAATTGATAAATCTTATGAATTATTGAATATTGCAGACTTAGAGTT
>MEYH01000070.1:0-23840 GCA_001773955.1 Candidatus Sediminicultor quintus
AATAAGGCGAAAAAGAAAGAGAAGTATAGCAATTCACTTTATTTAATCCGAAAGTCTTTTTTGCACTTGAATTAAGGGCAAGATATATTTCTTCAATCTCACTTTTTCCATATTCTTCTGCATCGATAGATATTACTCCACTCCACATCAAAATTCCGTTTTGATTAGCACTAACACTATTATTAATATTATTTAAAGCACAATCAGCTAAATCATAAGTATAGTATTTATCATCATCTTTAAAACGAACACCTATAGTTGTTTTGCTTTTAATATCCCCTTTTTGATCCTGATCGCATTTAAACCAACTGCCTATTTTAAATGGTATCATGGCTATACGACCAGAACCTTGAATTTTACAAATTACAGTATCACAAAGCTCAAGATTATTTTGCGCTACTCCAACATGGCTTTCCAAATTTAAAGAAAAATCTTGGGATTGGTATTCCGAAGATATATTGTTATATTGAACTTTGCCGCCATTTAACATATCATCATTAATCAAGGATACGGATGGTCTTATCCCTCCGCTAAAACTGTTTACTGCATCAACAAAAAAAGTACCAAAATCGCCGGAAGGGATATTGGTAATAGAACCACTTTCTCCTCCGCTAATATTGTAAATCATCTGCTGTCCATTATTTTTTATAGTAATCATTCCTGATTCCGGGCAGGGAGATATTTTATAACCAGTGGTAGTTGGGTAAAGGAAACCAATTTCATTTTGAGATTGCAGGTAAATGTCCATTCCCAACATAAATATGGCGGGCAAAAAAGTGTAAGGGGTAGCCACATCAGCAAGAGCTGATCCTAAATCCCCCAAAGGGCCACTGCGCCCAAAAACTTCTTTTAAAAAACTCATATCCGGCACCGGATGCAATAATTCGTCCAATTCCTCAATATATTCTTCGGAAGGATTATAGGTGACACTGTTCCATTGATTCATTGGGGCAATGATCCGATCATCTTGTTGCATTAAATAATCCGGATTATAAAGGCTTTGTAAGCTATTAACTAAATCGTACTTCCATACTGATGATGGATTTTCACCTTCAATCGTATATGAAGAAATTCCTAAATTATTTATATCTAAAACATTATTAAGTGATCTGGATTCTAAATTATCATACACTTCATTCTTCTTGTTATCCATAATTAACAGTGCCTCTGCCATAGGACGCCATGGTAGCGCCGAAGCGTGATAAGGATGGTCTATATTGTTGCAAATACCTATCAGCCCTTCAGCAGAACTAGAGAAAAATTTATAAGGTGGATTATATAGTTGGGATATAGGGTAAGGTTCAAAAGTTGAAGGATTAGAAACATATAACGGGATATAGTCACCATAAATTAATGCTCGATTAACTGTACCTGTTCCAAAAAATGGTGGAATAATGGCATTATGTATATAATGAACATGCACATGTGCCGCTTCAACGGTAATTATTTCATCTTCATTTGCTGCCACTAACAATCCCGGATTTAATGCTAAAATAAAAACTAAAATAATTAAAAAAATACGAGTTAGTGTCAAATTTTTTGCACCTTCTTTCCATATACTTTCTACTTTGAATATATATTTGCAATATTTTATCTATCCGATTAAGAACTGATAACAATTACACTTTGATAATTGTATTATCAAGAATTATCTAATAGTGAACTATGGGATTTTGCATTATATTGATAATAATTCATAATAATTCATTTTTAAGGACCAGTAGCAATAGAGACTATCTTCCACTTATCTTTCTCGGTTGCAACAGTTATCCAGCGAGTATTTCTTCCCTCATCCCAACCGTAATAGGGAGACCCCGGTTTAGAAATCGTATAGATGCTTACTTCATAGAGAGGCTGCTTGTTATGCCACTTTCGTTCTTCCTCCGGATAAAGACTCACTACTTTTACCAGGTCTAAACCGGAAAAAGCAGTTTTCCACATTTCACGCTTATTTTCATCACCGGCAAGTTCTTCATCCATCATTGAAAAATACAGATCTGTTTCTCCTTGATCTATTGCTTCAAAATAGTAATAGATAAAATTTTCTTCCTTTATTTTAGCTACTTTATCCGGGTAGAACTCATGCTTTGCTTCTTCCGGGCTAATTTTTTTAAGCGTTTTGGGATCAAAATAATCTTGGGCTAATAATTCCCCGGTTATTCCGTCTACCGTATAAGTCGAAAGTTGGGAGCCAAAGAGAAAAAACCAGACCGGTTTCCCTTGAAAATGTTTATTTGAGTTATCAATAATATAAACTACACTGGGTCTTTCCCAGGAAGGAGCTCCGGCAGTAAAGACAGTTTGGGCTGCTTCCTGCATGGAAATTCCTGGTCTATCTTTAGGAAAATCAGGAAGGATGGGTGATTCTCTTTTTAAAAATTCTCCTTCTTCATCTTTTGAGACAATTTTATTTTCTACAATTTTGATATTATAAATTTTATCGTCTTGAGGGCGGGCAAAAATCAAACCCCATTCCCAAGAAAGGTCATTTTCTCCCCAATGATAATCCAATTTTCTTGCAGGAGGATTTATATACCACAAGATCGCTTCATTATCCCACTTTCGAGCTTCCTGGTAAGCCAGGGCAGCCGCCTCCAAAGAGGTTAACTGGGGAGTATCTCTGGTATCTTTTGCCTGAACGAGGAGGGAAAAAATTAGTATTAGCATTACTAACCATAAAAAAATGACCTTTATCTTTAAAATAATTTTCTTCATAATTATCATCCTTACTTCTATCTTTATTTCGTTTCCGATCCTTGAATTTTACGGTAATCGGATGATGGTTCTTCGGTAAACAGAGTAATGCTTTCTTGGTTAAAAGCTACATGATTATCATTGGGTGATATACGTTCTACTCTAAAGAAAAAAGTAGTAACACCGGCTATGAAAGATCTCGGAATGGTTATCAAACCATGACAAGTGTAACCAACAGGATCGGTTGATGGTGAGACATTGGGAAGAGTTACATCTATAGTTTGAAAGACTCCTCCCATTGAGCCGCTGCCCGGAAATCCATAAATAAGCTTAAACCTTGCTGGAAAACCTCTTCTTCCGTCAGCCTGATTAGTAGCAAGTGCAGTAATATCCAGGGTTAGATTGGTATTTCCTGATGGAATATTTTCAAAGGTCCATTCCGCATAATGCTTCAGGGCAGAATCTCGCAGCCAGTACCATCCCTGGATTAGGCTGCCATTAGACCTGAACTTATTGGCAGTGAATCCTTGTGCAGAAAAAGATTGAGATTGATCTATCTGGCCAGATGGGTAACCGGAGATATTTATGGAAAGTTGATAATCTCCTTCTCCTGATGAACGAGTAACCTTGATCCCCCAAATTCCGCTAACATCAGCAGTATCCTGCAGAGTGGTCATATTCCCCTGAGAGGTTGGTGAAACCGCTCTTGAAGAAGTAGATCCAGGACGGTACAGATAAAGCTTAAAATTAGCTTCGGGCGGCATAAAAAGTTGAAGGCTTATAATCTGCCCTTCCAAGAGGTTTATATTATACCAATCTACCGTATCCGCTCTATTTAAGAATCCGGTAAAGACTCCAGGATAAAGGGCTATCGAATCATCAAAAGAATCTCCAGCATCGTGATTACTTCCTGCATCGTTCTGATTCTGAATATCTACTGAAAGCTGATAATTTCCCTCACCGGAAGAACGATTTATCCTGATAAACCATATCCCGCTAATATCAGCCACATGTTGGAGATTTCTTATATTATCTTGAGTTACCATGTAACCAAGGTTGGAAGTTGATCCAGGTCTTCTTAGGTAGATAGTAAAAGAACCACCGGAAGGTTGAGTAAGTTGGAGATTAATAATCTGCCCTTCCTGTAAATTTAAACTATACCAGTCCTCTTTATCAATCTGACTTCCTGTTATTTGTCCACCAAGACTTCCGTGATAAATACCAGGTTGAATCAAAAATGCCTCATTCTGATTATTAGTATCAGGTAATTGACTACCCTGGTAAAACTGATTCTCTTGGTAAGGAGGGAATATTTCTTCTCCAGTAATTTCTGCTATCTCAATGCTTCCCTTTTTAAAAGCAACGTGATTGGTATTAGAGGAAATTCGTTCAGCGCGCACAAAGAGAACAGATGCCCCCTGAAGAACTAATCTGGGAATAGTAACTTGACCCTGGCAGGTATAGCCAACGGAATCACTCGGTGATGATATATTCGGTAAAGTAACTTTTTGGGCTACAAAGACATTTCCACCTGGTACCTCATAAATAAGTAAGAATTCCGCAGGGAAACCTCTCCCACCATTCTGACGGTCAGTGGCCAAGGCAGTAATATCAAGGATTAAATCATTGTCCCCGGAGGGAATATTTTCAAAAGTCCACTGGGCGTAGTGCTGAAGAGGATTATCTCGAAGCCAGTACCAACCATTGATTAAGTCACCATTAGTGTTAAAAATTTTAGGAAGATTTGAGCTGTTGGCTGTACAAACTGTTATATTCATAAAGGAAAAAATGGAAAAGAAAATTAAAAGTATAAATATTTTTTTTATTTTCATGATATCTATCTCCTTTCTTTATTTCACATTCTTTTAACTATGCATATTTTATAAAATATCTAAATTCTTTCCTTTTTACTTTTTAAAATTTTTCCTGCTCTTATCCCTCCTTTCTATTAAAATATAATGTTAAACCGATTTTTGTTGATACTCTAGGGAACAGAGATCCGTCCCCTGTTCCTTATCTCCCTATCTGCTATGTCCAATCATGGGAACAAATCTTACTCCGATAATTCCTGTAGACTTAACTTCCCCTCTTATTTTTTCTATTTTCATTAAAGTTTGTGCCATCCATATTCCCCCCACGGGTATTACTATTCGCCCTCCATCATCTCTTATCTGCTGAAGAAGGTACGGGGGGACGTAATCAGGGGCACAGGTTACTATAATAGCATCATAAGGGGCATATTCTTCCCATCCATAATATCCATCACCAATTTTAAAATGGATGTTTCTATAACCTAAATCCTTTATCAATTTTTCCGATTTTTTAGAGAGACTTTCATATATTTCTACTGTATAAACTTCTTCTACAATCTCAGCTAAAACTGCTGCCTGATACCCAGAGCCAGTTCCTATCTCTAAGACTTTTTCATCCCCTTTTAACTCTAATAACTGGGTCATTAAGGCTACGATATAAGGCTGGGAAATAGTCTGGCCTTCACCGATAGCAAGGGGGTAATCATTATAAGCTGATTCCTTAATACGTTCATCAACAAACTGATGGCGGGGAACAGTGAGCATAGTTTGTAAGACTTTGGAATCGACTATGTCTCGGTTTTTTAATTGGCTTGCTACCATATTCTGTCTTTGTTCTATATAATCATCTATTTTGTCAATTTCATCGTGTTCATATATGACTATTAATAAAAAAATTATAACTATTAGCAATATAAACACAAGGGATTTTCTAATTATAAAACACCCACTTTGTTTAATCCTATAATTTTACTAAATTGTTAATTCCATTAATATCTTTAGCTTTGCTATTTTAATTCTATTCTTATTATATCAATATCATAAGTTATAGAAAATATTTCTCGTGATTCTTAACTTCTAAAGAGGACCTCTTCTTGGTTAAAGAGACGAGTAGCTCCGAATAGAGCTATTCCGGCAATAATTATATTAGCACTGAAAGTAGTTATAATGTGACTCCAGTAAATCTTACCCATCAATAGTTCTTTAAAAACAAAACTACTGTTTAAAACCGGAACCAAAAACATTTTACCAGTCAATTCTATTCCCTGACTTATAGAAATTATTCCCAAAAAGATAGTCAGCATATAGATAGGAGTGATATAACTTGAGGCCTCTCTAATATTACGGGCGAATATGCCTACCATCACCAGCACTGCACTGGCCAAACCGACTAAAGGAAATAAAACTAAAAAGAGTAAAAAGATAGTATTAACCGATATACCAAATTTCACTCCCTCAATGCCCCTGGCAATAGAAGTACCCGATAAAAAAGCAAGAGTAAGTCCGAACAGTCCCAAAACCATACTGGTAAAAGAAATTAACATCACAGCAAAGCATTTACCCAATACTATCTCTAATCGGCTTATCTGACTGACTAATAGAGTAGCAATAGTCCCTCTTTCTTTCTCTCCGGCAGTTATATCTACGGCGGTATGCATCGCCCCTGTAAAGATGAGGATTATAATTAAATAAGGGAGTAAAACTGCCAAAAATGAACCGGTTATTTTTTCTGCAGTAGCTATATTTTCTTCTTGTAGAATTAAGGGAGTAAGGAATTCCTCTTTTAAATTCAGGCGGGAAAGTCTTTGCAAAAGTATTTCACCTTGGTATTTTTCAATTACTTGATCAATTCTTTGCTTGGCTATCCTTGATTTAGCCTCTGTGGCATCATACTTTAACATAAGTTTATTAGGTTCTTCCTGTTCAATTTTTTCTTTATAATCCGAGGGGATTACCAAAACTGCCTGAATATCACCATTTTGCAATTTAGAGGGAGAGTCATCTTCTATAACAAGAATTTCAATCTTTTCATAATCCTGGAGATGTTTCACTAATTGAGGAGCAAATTCTGCACCATATATTATAATCTTTGAGGCAGCTTCTTCTGATTTCATGCTTCCCACCTTATTAAAATAACCAATTCCTGCAAACAAGAGAGGATAAAAGATTAAAGGAATTATTATCATGGCAATGATAGTTCTTTTATCTCGTATGGTTCCCACTAATTCTTTAATAAAGATAAGTTTAATATTTTTCCAGCTCATTCTTGATTCTCTCCTTGATTTATTAATTCAAAAAATATTTCTTCTAAATCGTCAAACAATGAATTCTTTTTTAATTCTTCTAATGTCCCCTGAGCAATGAGATTGCCCTGATGAATAATCGCAATTTTATCACACAATTTTTCAGCTTCCCGCATGATGTGAGTAGAATAGATAATACACTTTCCCTGATCTCTAAAACTTTTAACATACTCAATTACTGTTTTAGCCGTAATTATATCTAACCCAACTGTTGGTTCATCTAAAATTAATACAGGCGGGTTATGAATAATACTCCTGGCAATAGAGAGTTTCTGTTTCATTCCGGTAGACAGTTTATTTACTCTGACATCCTGAAAATCTTTCATATCTAAGTTTTGAAAAATCTCAGCCATCCTTTTTTCGATAATTTTATCTGCCATCCCGTTAATCCGACCGAAAAATAATATAGTTTCTCGGGGAGTAAAACGATCATATAATCCTGTTTCGCTGGATAAAAATCCTATCTGCCTCCTTACTTTAGCGGCATGTTTTACTATATCAAGCCCATTTACCATTATTTCCCCCTTAGTAGGGAGTATCATAGTGGCTAAAATACGTAAAGTGGTGGTTTTACCCGCTCCATTAGGACCCAAAAGTCCGAATACCTGACCTTTCTGGCAATTAAACTGTAAATTATTAACTGCTACTATCTTGCCTCTTTTTTTATCATGGAATATCTTGGTCAATCCTTCTACCTGAATCATCTTTTTATTGGAAACCTTCCTTTTAAGCTGTGAGTTTTAAATTATAATTCGTCATTGCGAACACTGATTTATCGGAGCGTGGCAATCTCGAGCTGGGATTGCTTCGTCACTACGTTCTTTGCAATGACAGAACTGTTTCTGAATTCTGGATTCTATTTTCTCGATTAATCTATTTAAATCATCCTTAAGGCATTAGTAATCTCTTCACTTACTTCTTTATCCTTTTCAATCTTTAGAGCTTTTTCTAAAGCAAATTTCGCCTTTTCTCCTCCAATTTTACCCAGAGCCCAGGCGGTATGTCCTCTAACTATTGAATTGTCGTCTTCCTGTAAGACTTTAATCAAGGGGACAACAGTCCGAGGGTCACCAATATTACCCAAAGCCAGAACAGTATTTCTTTTGATCGCTTCTTTTGGTCTCATAGCAATCTGGTTATAAGCAAAATAATTTTGAAATTCCTCTTCGGTCATTTGCAATAATGGTATTAAGGGAATTTTTAAACCGATATACCCATATTCCGGTTTATCTTTTTTAGGTATTACTTCACGGTTCTGGGGGCAAACTTCCTGGCAGGTAGTGCAGCCATATAATCTATCCCCCCATTTTTCCCGAAAAACCAAAGGTACTTTCATCGACCTTTCGGAAATAAACTGAAGACATTTGGTTCGATCAATTGCATAAGGGGAGACAATGGCCTTAGTCGGACACGAATCGATACATATGGTACAATCGCCACAATCTCGCTGAAGAGATTCATCTGTGTCTAATTCTAATTCAGTTATAATTTCTCCCAAAACTACCCAGGAACCAAATCTTTCGGTAATAATTATCCCGTTTTTTCCATACCAGCCTACTCCAGCCCGCTGGGCAATCGGCTTTTCTGCTAAAGACACATAACAAGATTTATTTTTTGATTTATATTTAAAATCAGTCTCTTGATTGATAAAATCAACTATTTTTTTTAGTTTCAATTTTACATCATAATAAAAATTACCGATATCATATTTTGCAATTTTTCCTAAGGGTTGATTTTTATCCTGAATATCTTCTGTTTCTTCTATCAAATAACACTGAGCAGCACTAATTATAGATTTTGCATTTTTTAGAATACTCTTCGGGTTACATCTTTTGCAAATTTTATTCAGATTTGGATTATTAGGTCTTTCTGAAATATTTTTCGAGATATAGTAATCATTTTCTGGGATATAACCTTTTTCTACACTTTCTATAATGTGCTTTTCTGCCTCCGGGAAACTTTCAGCATGAGTAATCCTGACGATATCTAAACCAATTTCTTCTCCTAATTCTTTTATTTTTGTAGTTAGTGACATAACTATTTAATCTTTTTTCTTAAAGGCCTGAATCATAATAATTATACCTGCAGCAATTAAAATTACTGGCCACAGTTTGTTCCAACCTACCCAGGGGAAGAAACCGTTCAATAAAAAGATTAAACCTATCGCTATTACAATTATACCTCCTAAAATCCTCCTATTTTTATCTGATTTATGAAAATGTTCTTCTGATTCAAAATGTTCTTTAACCTCTTCAATTACATCCTTTGCACCCTTTTTGACTTTTTCTTTTATATTTTCTCTCTCTTCAAAAGCTTCATCAGAATCCTGATCAGGATTCTTGGGGATTACAATCCAGGCAATAATATAAGCGACAACTCCTGCTCCTCCCAAAAGCACAACTAACACAGCCAATAACCTAACCAAAGTAGAATCAATTGCAAAATATTCAGCAATCCCTCCACATACACCAGCAATCATATAATCTTTTCTCGACCTATAAAGTTTTTTATTCATACTTAAATTCACTCCTTTCGTAATATATAATTCACCAATTTGCCAATTAAATTATTCGTTAAGTATATCGTATTGCGTATTGCGTGAAGACTTATCCCCCTCACCCTAACCCTCTCCCTCCAAGGGGAGAGGGAATAAAGACGAGGTAATTTCTTCATCAGGTAGGGGTCGAATTTATTCGACCCGGAACGGGTTCGATAAATCGAACCCCTACATATCATTAGTCACTTATTACACATTACCAATCACTCTACTCACCAAAAGCTATGCGCAATACTATTATATTCTGACTTCTGACTTCTGACTTCTATTATTTTTTAAAGCTTATATCCAATCTTTCTTAAAAATTCTTTTCGCTCCTGAACATCTTTGTCTGTCTCTACGCCTTTGGGTGAGTTTCCGTCAATAACTCCCAGTATCCCTCTGCCCAAATCGGTTTGAGCAATAATTACCTCAACCGGGTTAGCAGTAGCACAGAATATAGAACAGATTTCAGGGCAATTTTTTATAGCATTTAATACATTAATAGGAAAAGCGTTTTTTAAAACAATAACAAAAACATGTCCTGCTCCAATATCTTTTACATTCTTTATAGCCAGGGCTTTCAGTTTTGAGTCATTTCCTTCTGCCCTTACCAGACATGGACCTGAAGCCTCATTAAAAGCCAGACCAAATTTGGCATTCGGTACAGCATTCACCATCACCTCATAGAGGTCTTCTGCGGTTTTAATAAAATGAGTTTGACCAATAATAATATTGTTATCTTCAGGGAATTCCATTCTCACTGTCTTTAATTCCATTTATATTACCTCCCCTTTTTATAATATTCTTCATTAAGACCTTTTTTCCTGCTATTTTTCTAAAGAAATTTTAAAATATATTTTTTCTTTTTATTTACTCTCTTATCTTTTATATTATGCTATAATTGTTGATATTTTACCATAGTTTAGATAAAAATTTAGTACTAATTTCAACTTGAGGAGTCTTATAATGAATTTCTTAACCAAAATCCGTCAATCCTTATTTATGGCACAAAATGTTTCGGTATTATCTTTTACAGTTTTTCTTATTATAACTACTTTTTTTACCTGGTATCCTATTCTTCCTATTTATCTTTTAGAATTAGGAGCAAACGATTTTCAAGTAGGATTTTCTTACACCTTGCTTGCTCTTGCTTATGCCCTAATGCAATTTTTAGGAGGAATACTTTCTGATATTTTCGGAAGAAAACAGTTGATAGTTATTCCCACCTTTGCCCTTCCGCTTTGCTATTTTTTAGCCGCTAATTCTTCTAATTGGACAACTTTAATACTTTTTTTGGTCATCGCTAATAGCTTAAGCGCCCTTCAACTACCTTCTTTCTATTCAATAATTGCTGAATCTGTTCCAAAAACAAAAAGGGGAGTAGCCTATAGTACATTTGAACTTTTTGTTGTTTTAGGAATTACCATTGGTCCAGCCATAGGAATGATATTGATTCCCCGAATAGAAATAAAATATTTATTTTATCTTAGTTCCCTGATTACTTTTTTATGTGCTCTGAGCAGAACAATCTGGTTAAAAGAAACTCATTATAACCGTTCAAAAATCAATAAACTTGATTCCTATAAAAAATTATTTAATAAAAAAATGCTGTTGATAATTTTAGCCCTTTCCTCTCTACTTCTATTATTTAATCTTACAGTTAACGGACCTTTTATATCTTTAAACGCACATGAAATAATGAATTTGAATAAATCAAAAATCAATTTGCTTTTTGCGTTAGGAGGGTTTGCGGCAGTTATATACAGTCTCTGGGGAGGAAAAATCATTGAGAAATGGGGTAGTAAAAAGGTGTTATCGTACAGTGCGTCAGGTCTGGGAGTATTTATAATCTTGTGGAGCTTAAGTTCTCCTTTATGGCTGACTATTGCTCTGTTTACCGTATTGTATGTTTTTTTTCAGAGTTGTTATATTGCTTATGGTTCATTTCTGGCCGATATTACTCACCGACAATCAAGAGGACTGGTAATTGGTTTTATCGGTACCTGTACTGGTTTAATCGGATCTATCGGGCCTTCTCTGGGAGGATATTTAAAATTCCAGTTCGGTCCCTCATCACCCTTCTGGGCTGGATTGATATTTGCATTAATAACTTCTCTCTTACTTATAAAAATAAAAGAATAAAAAATATTATTCTCAACAAAAAACTGTTTTAAAATTAGTTTATAGACCAAAATGGTGATAACATATATCAGATAAAAGGAGGACGAAGATGACAAAAGTAAATAATAATGAAGTAATAAAATATAAAGCCATATTTTTTGATTTTGGAGGGACATTGATGTGTGCTGAAAGTGACAATGTCGCGCATTTGCATATGATGAAAGATATTATTCAAAAATTCAATCTTTCCGCCTCTCCGGAAGATATGGTAGTTAAATATAATTCTTATCTATTCACCAAGGAGATGACTTTGTTAGATACCAACCCGGAAGAAAAATGCTTTACACCTCTTCGTGAATCTACCAAAAAAGCTTTTAAAGGGGTACTTACAGAATATAATATCCACCCCTCAAATGAAGATTACCATTGGTTTAAAGAAATGTATTATAAAAATCATAAAATATATGTAAAATTATTCCCCGAAACCATGGGAATAATCAAATACCTAAGAAACCACGGGTCTATTCATATAGGAATTATCAGTGATATAGATAATGATTATCAAGATTTTCAATTCAATGTCTTTGGAATTAAAGAAATGTTTGACTCTATTACCACTTCAGAAGAAGTAAGATCTTATAAACCAGAGCCAAAAATCTTTCAAATGGCTTTGAATAAAGCCGGCTGTCAGGCGGAGGAGTCAATTATTATCGGTGATTCTTACAAGAAAGATATTATCGGTGGAAAAAATATGGGAATGAGTACTATCTGGATAAATAAATCCTCTGAAAAGGACACTGATAAGAATGAAGCAGACTTTATAGTCACTCACTTAAAAGAAATATTCCCTATCCTTAATAATCTTATTAAATAACCTCCACCCTGTTTCTACCCTTTCTTTTAGCCTGATAAAGGGCTTGATCAACCTTGTATATTAAATTTTGTGGA
Organism: Candidatus Sediminicultor quintus; assembly: GCA_001773955.1. Taxonomy (GTDB): domain Bacteria; phylum Atribacterota; class Phoenicimicrobiia; order Phoenicimicrobiales; family Phoenicimicrobiaceae; genus Sediminicultor; species Sediminicultor quintus. The sequence continues at coordinate 12,417 of MEYH01000070.1, forward strand.
CTGATGCTCTCCTGAAAACAGGAGGTTACTCCTAAACTCAGGGTTATTTTCCTATTAGGATTATTAAGATGGTCTTCTTTATTCTTGAAGTTATACCCCTCTACTTTAATCCTGATTCGTTCGGCTATTTTCTGGGCTTCTTCTCTGTCAGCTTCTGGGAGAATAATAATAAATTCCTCACCGCCATACCGTCCGACTATATCTATTTCCCGAACATTAGCTTTTAAAATATTGGCTAAAACTTTTAAAACTTTATTTCCTTCTGGATGACCATAGGTATCATTGAACTCTTTAAAGTGATCTATATCTGCCATAATTAAAGCTAAAGGTCGTCTAAATCTTTGGGCTCTTTTTGTTTCTTCCTCTAAACGTTCTTGGAGATATCTAAAATTATAAAGGTCGGTTAAACCATCAGTAATAGCTAGACCCTTTATTTCTTGATGTAGTTGAGCATTCTGGATGGCTATAGCCACTTGATTGGCAAAGGCAGAAAGAAGTTGTAAATCATCTGTATTAAAAACATCACCTTCACTCTTATTATAAGCGTTAATTACTCCTATCGCTTGGTTTTTTATCTTCAAGGGAACACTAATTATTGATTTTAATTCTTCTTCTATCTCTTCAAAGCTTTTAAATCTTGGATCCTTAGCCCCTTCTTTTACTAACAAAGGTTTTCCCTCTTTAAAGACCCAGCCGGCAATCCCCTCTCCTGGTGCTATTCGGACAGTAGAAACGGCTTTCTTATTTAAACCTATAGAACTTTTAATATACAGTTCTTCCGTTTTATGATCAAAGAGCATCAAGGAACCTCGCTCGGCTTCCACTATCTGAACAGCTTTCTTGATAACTAAATTTAAAATCTTGTCTAAATTGGGGTCGTTATTTATCTCTGAAATTATCAACCTCAAGGCAGACAACTTTTTAGCAAGTCTCCGCCGCTCCTTATTTAAAACAACAACCTCTCTTTTCAGCTTTTCCATTTCTGCTTTTTCTTTATTTTGGTTTAACATTAGCCTCCAACCTCTGAAAATACTCAAAAGTGAAATAATAAATACCATACCTGGATATATTTGCTAAAATCAATTATATCAAAAGAATATCTTTTCCCCTTTATTTCATTCAAATCAATATCAAATTTATTATATACTTTAATAACTCACTGAGATTTATCCGATTCAATGATATAAAAAATATCATCCCATTCACATCCCAGTGCATCTAACATTCTTCTTCTTACTTTAGCTGTAGGTATTCTTTCTCCATTCAGATATAAAGTAATCATACTGGAAGAATAGCCTATTCTCCGTGCAAGTTCGGTGAAATTCCAATTTTTTCTGGCAAGAATATTTATCAAATTATTTTTTTTAATTCCAACTTTTATTTTATAAATCATAGGCGTTATGAGTTATTTCTAACATTAGTAAGAATACTATCATTAAAAATTACAATTGTCAACGTTTTTTAAAATAATTTTTACCTTTTTTTACAATTATATCAGAAAAATATTATATAATAACAATTGCAAGCAAAAAGATATTGAGGTAACGTTAATGGAAATAGGATCATATTTAAAAGAATTAAGGTTAAAAAACAATCTTACCACTAAGCAAGTAGAGCTCAAAACTGGCATATCTAACTCATACATTTCCTTAATTGAAAGGAATAAGAGAAAACCTTCTGCCGGAATATTAAATAAACTGGCTAAAGCTTATCAGGTTAAACCAGAAGATCTTTTATACCTTATGGGTTATCTTCCTCCTATAAAAGCCAAAGATGATTTCAAACAAATTCCTATCTACAATATTATCTCAACAGGAAAACCTTCTTTTATCTCAGAGAATATAGAAGGATATAGTCCAATTCCTCCTGGGCTGGAAACTCTTCCCATGAAAGATCTTTTTGCTATCCGAGTAAAAGATAAAAGTATGATAGGTAAAAGAATTGAAGAAGGCGATATTGTAATTATAAGAAGACAAAGCGATGTAAGTAATGGAACTATTGCCATAATTTCATTGAATAACGAAATTACCATAAAAGAAGTAGTAAAGCAAAATAAATATATTATATTACAAAGTACTAATTTAGATCATCCCCCCATTTTAGTAAAAAAAACCGATAACTTTAATATTGTTGGAAAAGTTGAATGGGTAATGCATAAATTTTAAAATCTATCTCTTCAATAATCTAATCTCCAAATTACTATCACCTAATCAATATGGTCTAACTTTGGCTTACATTCCTAAATTTTTATTAATAAATGCTTATAGTATGTTATAATTAATTAAAAAATTAATAAATTAACCATTAACTGAATAATAAAAATTTATAAAGGGTTATTATGTGGCCAAATCAAAAAATATCATATTTTCTTATAAATAAAAATAAGAGTTTGTTGGTAATCTTTATATTATCATTATTCTTATTCATACCTATGTCCTATCATAATGTTTATCAAATCAACAACAATATAGTTTATGCTGAAGAAATTTCCATCCCTATTCTGACTTATCATAATTTCACCCAAGAGGAAGGAAACGACTATAAAATTAATATTGTAGAATTTGAAAAACAGATGGATTATTTAGCTGTTCATAATTATTCGGTAATCTCTCTTTCGGAATTGCTTGAAGGGTTAAAAAATGGTCAGCTTCCACCAAAACCTGTAGTAATAACCATTGATGATGGCTATAAAGCTACTTTTACCTTAGCTTACCCTGTACTTAAAAAATATAATTTTCCGGCAACTCTCTTTTTATACACCGACTTCATCGAAAAAAATAATTACAGCCTTACCTGGGAAGAGATTAGAGAAATGACCAAAAACAATATTGAAATTGGCTCTCATACCTTAAGCCATTGTAATCTTCTTCGTTATAAGGAAAACGAAAGTTATGACAGGTATATCTCCCGGATTAAAAAAGAAATCTTTTTATCCAAAGAAATTTTAGAAAGTAAAATAGGAAGTAAAGTAAAATTCTTCGCCTATCCTTATGGAGTTTACAGCCCTATAGTAAAAAATTTAGTTATCCAAGCAGATTATAAAGGAATTCTAAATGCGAATAGCATGAATAATAATTCCAATGCTGACCCTTTTTCCTTGAATCGACAAATAATTCCTAGCCCACGTTCACTTGATTCTTTTATCCGGATATTAAATCAACGACCTTTTAATATTTCCCAAATCTTCCCTTATGACGGCATAATAGAAAGTAATCAATTTATTAAAATAGGGGCAATTTTAGAGGGAGATAATTATGACGTAGAAACTCTCTTCCTAAAATTAGGAGGGGCAGAAGTAAAATTCGATTATAATCCAGAAAATCGAGAAATTTCTTTTACCCCTGATTTTTTAAAACCTCTAATTAAAAAGTCTTATATTGTAAATATTACTGCTCTCGATAAAAACAGTCAGCATCAACGAAAAACTTCCTGGCTAATTACCATAGGTGGCTTGTAGGTGGCTTGGGGTCAGGTCTCAACATTTGACATAACTTATGTCTAATAAAATAGCTAAAAATGTTATGTCAAATGTTGAGACCTGACCCCTAAAACTAAAACTATTCTCCCAGATAAGCTTTTTTTACTCTCTCGTCTTTTAAAAGCTCCTCTCCGGTTCCTTGTAAAACAACCTTCCCGGTCTCCAGCACATAAGCATAATCAGCAATTTTCAATGCAGCGAAAGCATTCTGCTCGACTAATAAAACAGTTATTCCATCATCATGAATCTTTTGAATAATATCAAAAATTTCCTTCACCAATAAAGGCGCTAATCCTAAAGAAGGCTCATCCAGCATTAAAAGTTTTGGCCGCGACATTAGTCCCCGGGCTACGGCTAACATCTGCTGTTCTCCGCCTGATAAAGTACCGCCCCTTTGCCATAATCTTTCTTTAACCCGAGGGAATAACTCGTAAACCCATTCAAGATCCTTGGCAGTTTCTTTTTTATCAGTCCGGGCGAAAGCACCTAAGGTTAAATTTTCCTGGACTGTCAAATTTGGGAATATTTTCCTTCCTTCCGGTATGAGTGCAATACCTTTTTTAACAATCTTATCAGTAGGAATATTGGTTATTTCATTGTTACTAAACTTTATTTTGCCTTCCCGTGGTTTGATTAAACCACAGATAGTTCTTAAAGTAGTGCTTTTACCTGCTCCATTTGCTCCGATCAAAGTAATAACTTTTCCTATGGGAACATCAAATGAAATTCCTTTTAAGGCATGTATACCGCCAAAAAAAACATTCAAATTATCAATCTTAAGCATAGTTTGCATCCACCCCCAAATAAGCCTTAATTACTTCCGGATTATTTTGAATTTCTACCGGATTACCCTCAGCAATGGTTACTCCATAATCCATGACTAAAATTCTTTTACATATTCCCATGACTACTTTCATGTCGTGTTCTATTAAAAAAATGGTTAAATTGAAGTCATCTTGAATATTCTGAATAAAACCCATTAGCTCCTTGGTTTCCTGTGGATTCATTCCAGCTGCCGGCTCATCTAAAAGCAGCAGTTTAGGTCCGGTAGCCAAAGCCCGAATAATCTCCAATTTCCTCTGCTGTCCATAAGGAAGGCTGCCTGCTTTTTCCAATTTAAATTGTTCCAGTCCCACCTTCTCTAATAATTCCATTGATTTCTGGTAAATGCTTTCTTCTTCACGGACATAACTGGGAAATTTAAGGATAGCAGAGGCAAGATTTGATTTCAGGTGAAGATGAAAACCTATCATTACATTATCGATTACCGTTAGGTTATCCATAAGCCTCATATTTTGGAAAGTGCGGGCGATGCCTACTTTAGTGATTTTATCAGGTTTTATTCCGGTAATATCTCTATCTTGAAAATAAATCTTATTTATAGTTGGAGTATATATTCCGGTAATCATATTAAAAACGGTAGTCTTTCCGGCGCCGTTTGGACCGATTAATCCAATCAGCTCTCCCGGGATAATCTTCAGTTCAAAATTATTTACAGCTGTTAAACCACCAAACTTCATGGTTATATTATCTATATTTAATAATTCCATTACCTAGTACTCCCTTCAGACGATCTCTTATTTTTGAACAATTTGTTAATAAACTGAAAAAATCCTTTCCAGGAGAACTCGAAACCTCCTAACAGTCCTTTTTGCTTATACAAGATAACAACTAAAAGAAGGGCTGAGAAAGTGACCATCCTCATACCAGGTATTTGGGGAATTTTAATGGGCCCAATATTAAAGCCTGCTTCTATAGGACGCAAATATTCCAGAAAGAAATTAAATAAAAAAGCAGCGAGAACTGTTCCGGTGATACTGCCTAAACCGCCCATCACTACCACAATCAAAATATTAAAAGTCATGACAAACATAAATGCCTTCGGGTCTATGGTGGTAAGTAGACAGGCAAATAATCCTCCGGCAACCCCGGCGAAAAAAGCACTAATGGTAAAGGACATTACTTTATGATAAGTTAGATTAATCCCAATAACCTCAGCCGCTATCTCGTTTTCTCTGATTGCCATCAAAGCTCTTCCGTAACTGCTCTCAATTAATCCTTTAATAATATAAATGGTAACAACTGCCACTCCTACTGACCACCAAAGATTGGTAAACTCCGGAATCCCCTTGATTCCCAATGCACCATTGGTTACCCGGGGAATATTATTGGCTACTATTCTAATAATTTCAGCAAAACCCAAAGTAGCTATACCTAAATAATCCCCTTTCAGTCTTAACACAGGCAATCCGATGATAAATGCTGCAATAGCTGCAAATAATCCGCTCAAGAATAACGCAACGATAAAAGGTGCATGAATGACCGTGAATGGCCAGGCTAAAGGTTCAAGTATATAAATCATCTCCTTATAATAAGGAGGAAGCACTAATAAGGTGGTTACATAGGCACCAATAGCCATAAAACCAGCATGACCCAGGGAAAATTGACCGGTAAACCCATAAATTAAATTTAAACTTACGCCCAGCGTAATATATATAGCGCCAAGATTAAGAATCCTTAACTTGTAGGCATCTAAATTATTTTCGGCAAGGTACACCAATATCCCCAGCACAATTAAAGCTAATATAGTCAATATTTTTTCATTTTGTTTTTTCATTTGGCTACACCTTCTCCTGTACCTTTTTACCTAAAATACCATCAGGTTTAAACAGCAGGATTAAAATCAAAATTAAAAAGACAAAGGCATCTCTATATCCTGATACCGCCGGTAAAAAAGCAACAAATAATATTTCAGTCATACCTAAAATTAAACCGCCGAGCATCGCTCCCGGTATATTTCCAATTCCCCCCACCACAGCTGCAATAAAAGCCTTTAAACCGGGTATCATGCCCATGGTAGGAAATAATTGCGGAAATCTTAAGCCCCATAAAATACCACCCACAGCTGCCAGAGCAGAACCAATGATAAAGGTTATAGATATGGCTTTATTAACATCAGCCGCCATTAATCTGGATGTCTCGATATCTGTAGATATTGCCCTCATAGCCAGACCAGTCTTTGTTCTGTAAACCACATATAGCAGCAGGGTAAGAAATATAGAGGATACGATGATTGACGCAAAAAGAGTTGACTGTATACGAATCTCGCCAAACCGATATAACCTTGTGAAAAATGCGGGACGATGAACAGACTTGGGAATGCCAGAAAAAACAACAATCGCTAAATTTTGTAGAAAAAATGAAACTCCAATTGCTGAAATCAAGGCAGAGATTCTGGGGGCATCCCGTAAAGGTTTATAGGCAATCCTTTCGGACAACATCCCGGTCATGGCAGTTAAGGCTATAGCAGCTATAATTGATGCCCACCAGGGTAAATGAAAAATTAAGACTCCAAAATAAAGAAAATAAGGCGCCAGCATAAAAATTTCTCCATGGGCAAAATTGATTAATCTTAAAATACCATAAACCATGGTATATCCTATGGCGATTAAGGCATATAAACTTCCCAGGGATAAACCATTTGCTACATTCTGCAAGAATAAATTTAGTGACATGGAACTCTCCTTATTATTATTTAGAATTGTCATTAAACAATAATTATATATAAATACCAAATATAAATTAAATTTTAATATTCAGTAAATAATAGAACTTAGTCGAAAAGGTCCTTTTTTTGCATAGAGAGATAGGATTCAATCCTATCTCTCTATGGTTTCAATTAATCACTTGTTTTATTTAGGGATTAACGGTAGTCTCATATTTATACTCTCCGTTTACAACTTTAACCAAAACGGCAGGTTTAATGGCATCCCCGGTTTCATTAATGGTAACGGAACCACCTGCACCCTGGAAGCCTTTGGTGACAGCCAAAGCATCCCGGATAGCTGCCGGATCAAATGAACCGGCTCTTTCAATGGCATCAAGCATTAAATTGTAAGAATCATAGGTAAGAATAGATACAGCATCTGGTGCTAAACCATATTTTTCTCTGAAAAGTGCAGCATATTTTTCCGACTCCGGAGTAGCCGGTTGATCTTCAGCAAAGAAAGTACTGGCAATTAAACCTTCAGCTGCTTCTCCTGCTAATTCTATTAAAACCGGATTATGCAAAGTATCGCCACCTAAATATTGACCTTCATATCCTAATTCTCTCCCTTGAATGGCTATTAAAGCAACATCTCCGAAATAACCCGGGAAAAAGAGTGCTTCCGCTCCGGAAGCAATAACCTGACTTAATTGGGCACTAAAATCCTGGTCACCGGTATTATATTTCGTGTCACTAACGATCTCCCCACCAAGTTCTTCAAATGTTCTTTTGTAGAAATTAGCTAGTCCCACTGAATAATCCTGAGCAATGTCAACTAAAAGTGCTGCTTTTTTGATTCCTAAGTTTTCAAAAGTATACCGAGCCATGACTTCGCCCTGAAATGGATCAATAAAGCAAGTACGGAAGACAAAATCTTTGCCCTGGGTGACCAATGGATTCGTTGCAGTGCCGGAAAGCAAAGGGATACCTGCTTTATTGGCGACTTCACCGCCCGGAATGGCCATACCGCTGCCATAACTGACAAAAACTGCTACTACACCGTCCCTTTCAATGAGTCTCGAAACCGCACTGGCTGCTTCAACCTTATCACTTTTATTATCAACAAGTATTAATTCAACTGTTTTTCCTAATACTGTAGGTTTTTGCTCATGAGCAAGTTCATAACCCCGCATACAAAGCTCGCCACCTACTGCCATGGCACCGGTCATAGGTTCAGCAATTCCAAGTTTCACTACATCAGCAGCAAGAGCTGAGCTGCTAATAGCAATTATAAGTATAGCTAATGTTAAAACAAACAAACTTTTTCTCATTTCTTTTCTCCTTCCTATTAAAATATAAACCTTCTTAAATATGAACCTTTTCGACTAACAATCTTGAATTCTCAAACTCTTATAATTTTACTATTTTTTATTCACCCCCAATTGATTTTTATTTTAATTATGTCATCCTCTTCCAGTTTTTTAACTGTCTAGTTCTCTAAATATCTTTACATTTTGTTCTGTCATTGCGAGGAGCAAAGCGACGAAGCAATCCCTTTATTTATAAGGACTTGAGATTGCTTCGCTATCGCTCGCAATGACAAATCATTGTAACATTATTAAAGAAACGCTCTACTAGCTGCTATTCGCCAGGTATGATTAGCTTCTGACCTGGTCTGATAAGTCTCGAATTAGTTAATTCATTAAGGGCAACAATCTTTTCTACCGTTGTACCAAATTTTTGCGCAATCTCCCATACAGAATCTCCTACTTCTACCACATAGATTTTTCCGCTTTTTGCTTCAGATAACCAATTTCGTTTTACTGGTGACATAATTCCTGCTTTTTCTACTGCTTCCATCAGAGCATCCCTTATAGGAATGAAGGTATCCAATCCATCCAGGGCATTCTTAAAGTTATAATTATCCCCACCGGTAAACATGAAGTCATTGGTTACCACAGTGTAATACTTATCCATCTCAATAGGTGTGCCATCTGCTAAAACCATACTGATAATCCTGTTGCCTGCTTCTGCCTCTTTATTAAAAGTTACCATTACACCGGATATCTGAACCCAGCCAATATCCTCATTCATTATACCATGTTCGATATTAGCCTTTACATCTGCGCCGGATAATTTCATAGTATATAGAGTATTATCAAAAGGCATAACTTCATATAGTATCCCTGCAGTAATATCTCCTGCCGGAACGGGAACTCTGAGTCCGCCGCCATTGGTCATAGCAATCTGAACTCCAACTTTTTCTCTCATTACCTCACAGGACCATTCGCCCAATAAAGATGGTCCGGCATATCTGTCATGGTCTAGTTCTACTGTAGTTTTACCTAATACCTTTCCTAAAACAGGGCTTAATTCTTCTTCGTATTTCGTATAGATCGCCAGGGTATTAGCATCATCTTTCAGAGTATCAGGTCGGTTATAGAGATGATCTAATAATGGCTCTGCACTAACTAACTTATTATTCTCATCAAAAACGAAAGTCATTTTCGCAATTGTCCGACCGTTATAGTAAGCTTGTACCAGGGGCTTGCCATCAACCAGGCCACTGATGCTTTGATGGGTATGAGCGGATATTACTGCATCCACTCCTTCTACCTGAAATAAATCTGCAGCTTCACCGGAAATTTTCCCTTCTTTATCCTGAAAAGCACCTAAATGAGTTAAGGCGATAATTAAATCCGCACCTGCGGCTTTTACTTTTGGCACCCAGTTAATTAGAGTTGCTACCGGGTCTCTGAATTCATAATTTATTACATTTGCTTTCAGGGTCTTATAAGCTGTTTCTGGAGTAGCCAAACCTACAAATCCTACTTTAACCCCAGCCTTATCGAGAATTACGTAAGGTTTTGCCCATCCTACTGGTTCGTTAGTCCGTTTATCATAGATATTAGCACAAACAAAAGTCAATCCACCATCTTCTGCCCATTTGGTAATATTATCAATCCCCCAGTCAAATTCATGGTTACCAACTGCCGAAAGTTCTATGCCTATCTCTTTAAAAACAGCAGAAACTGGCTCACCATATAAAAGGTTGGACATTGCACTACCCTGATAATTATCCCCAGCTGATACTATAATGGTGCCTTCGGGATTCTTTGCTTTTTCAACCTTTAAAGCATCGGCGAGTTTGGCTGCTCCAACATTTTTCCCGGCAGGAGCAAGCGCTCCGTGGAAGTCATTTATCGATAATACAACAATCTCTTTTTGTGCGGCAAAAATAAAACATACTGAACTTAGAATTAACAAGAAAGCTAACAGAGAAATTAATAGTCCTTTAGTTATTTTAAATCTCAACATATTTGTGTAAATCCTCCTTAGATATTTTTTAATTAATCTTCTAAGTAAACAAATCCTTACTAACTTAGAACTTGAATAATTATGCTAAACAAATCACCTCCCACCTTCTTTTCTATTACTTGATATCTTGGGGTCAGGTCTCAATATCTTGGGGTCAGGTCTCAATATCTTGGGGTCAGGTCTCAACATTTGACATAAGCTAATCTTAAATGAGGTAACCAGCCAACTTATGTCAAATGTTGAGACCTGACCCCATTAATTATTTTTAGCTAAGAATTATCCTCTTCTCTATTTTCTACATTCACCTTGCATAATCCTTCTTTTTTGTAAAAATTATTCGAAATTAATTTAATTCTTTTTTACTTATTAATTTTTTGCCCTTTACGGCAAAATTTATTTAGCTAATTGTTTTATAGCAGGCTACTATCTCGCCAAAATAAAAAGTATGATAGTCGTTATCTGCATAAACGTCTTCCCTATATTCTTTACACAAAAAATCGGGATTTATTTCACTTTTACAAACAATTTTACATTCATAATGAAATCCTGATAGGTTAATAATGGGTGTGTCTACTTTTTGTGCAGGGACAACAGATAATTTACTTTCTTTAAATTTATCCACATCTCGACCAGATTTAGTACCACAAAAGTCTAAGGCTTCTCCTGAATTATCTCCTCCAGGGATACTAACCGTAAAGCTGGAGGCCTTTTCAATAATGCAATGAGTAAAGCGGCTCTTCCTCACCATAACTGTCATAATCGGCTTTCTCCACATATATCCAATAGCAGCCCAACCAATAGTCATGACATTTATTTTTTTACCATCTTTAGATTTAGCTACCAGGAATGCACCTTTAGATTTTATCTGTTGTAGTACTTCTTCGGTAACAGATAAATAGTCAACATTTTTCATATAAATTTTTCTCCTTTAAGATACAATAATAATTATATTTTAATTTTCTTAATCAACTTCCTTTAATTTTTCTACCATTTTCACAAAATCATCTATCCATTCTGCACTAAAGTTTATACCTTTAGGAGTGGGAATGTACTCATCTCCCTCCTTCGGTTTTACATATTGCCTTAAATCAACCCTCTCTACTCCCCGAAACTCACCGATAGATAGAACTAATCTTTTGTT
>MEYH01000070.1:23913-30406 GCA_001773955.1 Candidatus Sediminicultor quintus
TTAATACATTCTTTATTATATCTCTTACGTTGCATCTCGCATCATATTTCTTTCGCCGAAATTTTCTAAATTAATTATTTCAATTCTACTTCCTGAATACAACTTTTTGATCTTCTCTATCTCCTGCTTAAAATCGGGAGTGATAACTATTTCTATTTGGCTAATATTTTCTGCATAATTAATTACATTTTGATGGGGAAGATTGGGAATAATAATATAACACTTTGCTATTTTATTTTTTTCTATGTACTCTTTCAGGCTTCTAAGGCAAACCATACCTAACTTCTGTGTAAAAGATGCAATGACCTTTTCTTTTTTATTGTTCTGCTTTTGTTTAAAAAACACCGTTATCCCTTCTCTCTTCTTTGTCATTCCCACGAAAGCGGGAATCTATCCTTGACCGGCGAGACGCCTGTCCTACGGGGCTACTGATTCCTGAATTCTCTCTCTTTTACTTTCTTCACTATATACCCGATACTTGATACAAGTTTATTCAACCGATTCTTTTAACAGATCAAAAAAGCCATTTAAATAACCTAAGCCCAGTAGAATATCTTTTTTCATCAAATTAACCAGTCCCTGGCTGTCTGGAGAGTTAGCCACTTTTATTATTTCCTGTTCCTCAAGTATGAGTAACTCCTGATTATTATCTAATACCGGAAATAATTTCATGGTTTCTCGATAAGAAGGAGTAAAATCTTTTCTGGCTTCTTTGCTTAATTTAATGGTACTATCCTCTACATCGTCCATCTTAATAGTTTTCACTTCGGAAAGCAGATTATAAAATTCGTCTTTCTGGTGTTTGAAAAGATAACCATTAAAATCTTCATAACCGTAATGAGCATTGGTCGCCAGTATAGTTATTTTTTTTATATTAAAAAATTTCTTAAAAAGGACACGCAAAGGGACTGGATAGGCATGATAGGGTTGGGATAGGTCTTCCAAATAATGAACAGCTCGAGCTGCAAATCTAAAACCCCAATAATTATCGCCTTTCCCGAAGGCGATTTTTGACATTTCAAAAAAGTGACTGGCTCTTTTGGGGGCATCTCCAGCTTTCAGTAAACCTGCAAACACAGAAAAATACATATGACGATACCCCTGGCTTCCCCCGGTTAATGCTTGTAATTTATTTAATTCTAAATTTGTATCTAAATCCCAATCCGGTTCGTCAGAATAATTGATAAGAATATCTGAAGCATTTGTTTTTCTTCCAATTTCCCCTTCAACATATTTTATAACAAATTTCGGATTATATTTATCCTGGTCTATATCTTCATAAGTATAAGGGGTTATTTCGATTTCAGGGAAATTGTTTATCCAATCATTATTTTTTATAGCCAGTTCGGTATAAAAAAAGTGACTGTTCCAGGAAAACACATTGATAGAACTTAAAATAAAAACCGAAAGAATTAGCAGAATAAAAATTGATATTTTCTTTTCAAGCTTCATCATTACCTCCGATTTATTTTTCAAAAGGGAAATTATACTGGGTTAATCCAAGTTCTTTTTTTAAAGTAATAATCTGCTGTTGAAGAATCTTATTTACAGGCGCTCCTTTATCTTTTCTCTCTAACCAGGCCAGATACTCTTTTTCTCCGGCAGTATAAATCCTTTCTGCCCCATAAGCTTTTTTAGAAGAACGAAGAGAACGAAGGATATCTCCGGTAATTTTCTTAAATGATTTGAGATCTATAAAGGAAGATATGTTAATGGCTATAAAAAAATGTCCCAGATTAATGGGTGCGGGTTTACCCTCCTCTACTCCCGATAACATCTTAAGATACTTCCCGTTTTGCAGGGCAGCGGAAAGTATTTCTACTACAGCAGCATAACCATAACCTTTATAACCGGCCATTTCTTCTCCGATACCTCCTAAAGGAGCAAGAGCAGCCTTTCCTGTTTTTAAGTCTTGCAAAATATGATGAGTATCTGTTCTGGTCTTCCCATCCTCTCCAATTACCCAGCCCGGAGGGATTTCTTTTTCTGCCCGATCATAAAATTCTATCTTCCCTCGCTGGGTAATAGAAGTGGCGCAATCAAGGACAAAAGGAAACTCTTCATCAGAGGGTATTCCAAAAGTTAATGGATTAGTCCCTAACATATTTTCTACTCCAAAAGTAGGAGCAATAGAGGGACGGGCATTGGTACCGCTAATCCCAATCATTCCTGCTTCGATAGCCATCAAAACATAATAGCCGGCAATCCCATAATGAGTTGAATTTCTTACTGCTGCCATTCCCAATCCCATCTTTTTAGCCTTTTTAATAGCCAGAGCCATAGACTTCTTGGCAATTACCTGCCCCATTCCATTGTGGCCGTCAATGACTGCAGTAGTAAGACTATCTTTAACAATTTCCATATCTGTTGTTGGTGACTGGGTCCCGTCTTTAATTCTATCATAATATATAGGTTTTAAGCGTCCAATGCCATGTGAATCTATCCCTCTTTTATCAGAAGTAATCAACACATCAGCACATATTTGGGCATCCTCCTCCGGAACTCCTATCCCTTTAAAAACATCAACCATAAAATTCTCTAAACTATCGAAATCTACCCAAACAATATCTTTAGACTTATTATACAAGATTATATCCTCCTTAATTTATATATTGAAGTTCCCCTATGGGTTTTAAAAATCAAACACTACTGACCTTAATATAACAAAATTAGAAATGTTTTTCAATTATTTAATTTCATTAGTTACGTAAAAGTTATTGCTTTTATTTTCTCATCTTCTTTTTCTATGGTACCTCTCTTTCTCTTAACTCTATACTCGATACTATCTTATCTTCTAACTTCCTTATTCTATTTTCTTAACTAGCTAACTATCTAACTCTTTTCTTATTACTCATTACACATCACTCATTATTGCATTCTAACTCGATACTCGATACTATATACTCGATACTATATTACGAATATAGGATTGACATAGCAATATTTTACTGATATATTATGAATATATTATTAATATATAGGTGATATTTATGGTAAATATGGAAATTTACAATGAACTGAAAAAGCGGATCGTCTATCTGGATTACCAGCCAAAACAAGTGTTAAACATTAAAGAATTAGCGAAAGAATTTGGGGTTAGTCCTATACCCATTCGAGAGGTTCTTATTCTCCTGGAAAATGATAAATTAGTACATATAATTCCTAACAACGGTATCTATGTTACTGATGTAAGCTTTCAAGAACTGAAAGATGTCTTTGAAGTTCGACTATTTTTAGTTGGACTATCAGGGAGGCTTGCCGCCCAAAGGATAACTCCGGAAGAATTAAACAAATTGAAAGAATTGCTGGTGAAAATACAACAAGAAAAAAACAGAAGAGAATTAATTCTACTGGATGCAGAATTTCACGATTTAGTAAACTGCTCTACTAAAAATCAAGCCTTGGCTGAAACTTTAAAAAGATTACGAAATCAAATTGGCCGTCTCTGGTTCTTTGTCAAAGAGAATGATGCGTATTCGCAAAAAATACCCGAAGATTTTGAAGAACTTATAAAGGCACTGGAAAATAAAGAGCAAAACAAGAGTGAACAGATCATGAAAGATCACGCTATTCACTTTATAAATCAGATAAAAATGAGTTTGTATGCTGAATAAAAAAATATTCTTTGAATTAAATTTACAATGAGGGGAAAATATGAAAAATATTTTGATAACTGGGGCACTGGGTCAAATTGGTTCTGAGCTTATTACTTTTTTAGGAAAAAGATATGGCAAAGAAAAGGTTATTGCCTCAGATATTAAATCAATGCCTGAGGGGATGATTAACCAAATCGGGATATTTGAATATATCGATTGTTTAGATGCCCAGGAGATTTATTCTGTAATTAAAAAATATAGAATAGATACCATATTTCATCTTGCTGCTGTTCTCTCTTCTGCCGGAGAAAAGAATCCTCAATTAGCCTGGAAAGTAAACATTAATGGCCTTTATAATGTGCTGGAAATAGCCAGGGAATATAAATGTGCCGTCTTCACCCCCAGTTCGATTGCCGCTTTTGGTCCTTCCACCCCCAAAGATAACACCCCTCAAGAGACCATTCAAAGACCCAACACTATCTATGGATTAACCAAAGTAACCGGAGAGCTGCTTTGCGATTATTATTATTCAAAATATGGAGTCGATACCAGAGGAGTGCGTTTTCCGGGAATCATTTCTTATGCTGCCCTTCCCGGCGGAGGAACAACTGATTATGCAGTAGAAATTTTTTACGATGCTTTAAAATATAAAAAATACACTTGCTTTCTCGATAAAAACACTTCTCTCGATATGATGTATATGCCTGATGGTCTAAAAGCCGCGGTTAATCTGATGGAAGCTGACCCTTCCCGATTAAAACACCGGAATGCCTATAATGTGACCGCAGAGAGCTTTAATCCGGGGCAACTCTCTGGGGAAATCAAAAAATACATTCCAGACTTTGAGATGAACTATGATGTTGATCCAATGCGGCAGGCAATTGCCGATTCCTGGCCCAATCGGTTAGACGATACTGCTGCCAGAGAAGATTGGGGATGGTTTCCGGATTATGATCTTAAAGCAATGACCAAAGATATGATTGAAAAACTTAAAGTCAAACTGCAGGTTAGCGTGTAGAATAAAGTGATAAGTGATAAGTAATGAGTTTCGGGCAGCAAGTTGCAAGTTTCAAGTTATTTTCATTTTGTCATTGCGAGGCGCTTTAGCGACGAAGCAATCTCAACACGAGATTACCACGATCCCTGTATTCACTCTTAATGACTGAAAACTATAAACCGAAAACTGATAACTAAAAACTTTTTTTAATACTAACGACTATTCACTATCGACTAAATACTAATTTAATTGGAAAATCGGTAAATTAAAACGGAGGATAAAAATAATGGGACTAAATAATATTGAAAAAGTTCTTTCTCAAACTCTAAAAGAGTTAAAAGAAGAAGGACGATTAAAAGGAAAAGAATACATTATAACTAAGGTCAAAAGAAGTGAAGGAGAAAAGGGTCCAAGATATTTTCTTAAAGGGAAAGGAGAGCAGGAATTTATCAGAATGAATTCTAACTCTTATCTGGGAATGTCCCTAAGAGAGGAAATCATCCAGGAAGAAGAAAGAGTAACCAAAAAATTTGGAGTTGGACCGGGAGCTGTCCGTTTTATCAGCGGAACATTCCAATCTCACCGAGAGCTCGAAAAGAAATTAGCAGCATTTCACCAAAGAGATGATGCTATGTTATTCAGCTCAGCTTATTCAACTGTGGTAGGCATCCTAACTCCTCTTATCACTTCTGACACTATAGTAATAAGTGATGAATTAAATCACAATTGCATAATCAATGCCCTTCGGCTTGCTAGACCAAAAGATAAAAAAATCTATAAACATCTGGACATGAATGAGCTCGAAGATAGAATAAAAGATTCTGTTGGTCAAGCAAAAAGATTAATCATTATCACCGACGGCATCTTCAGCATGAGAGGTGATTATGCACCTCTGGATATTATTTCCCACCTTTCCCAAAAATACGACCAGGAATTCCCGGAAAATATTCTGTTAGTGGTAGATGATTCTCACGGTATTGGTGCTTATGGAAAGACCGGCAGAGGTACAGAAGAATATACTAAGGCAAAAGGAGTAGATATTTTGGTGGGAACCCTGGGTAAAGCATTTGGAGTAAATGGCGGGTATGTAACTTCCAATCAGACGATTATCACCTACTTGAGAGAAACGGCACCGATGTATATTTATTCCAATCCTATCTCCCCTGCCGAGGCGAGTGCAGCTTTAAAATCTTTGGAAATTCTGAATAGTGAAAGAGGAAAAGATATTTTAACCCATCTTTACCAGATGACCAAGAAATTTGAAAAGGGTCTCCTTGATTTGGGATATGAAATTATTGAAAGTGATCACCCTATTGTCCCTTTAATGGTGAGAGATACAAAAAAAACATCTGAGCTGGTAAGCTATCTTATTGATAAGGGGATCCTTGCCACGGGTCTTAATTATCCGGTTGTCCCTAAGGGTGACGAAGAAATAAGATTTCAGATTAATGCTGACCATACTCCTTATGATATCGATTATGCCCTGACTGTTCTAAAGAATTATAAACAAATAAATTAATCTACCTCTTGGTCATTCCGCACCTGATGCGGAATCCATAAGTAGGGGCGTATTGCAATACGCCCCTACAAGGATAGATTCCCTCTCCCCGATCAGGTCGAGGACAGGTTTTGAGGGAATAACACTAGAAAAATATAAAAAATATAAAATATTTACAAATTAATGTCTAAAACCTTCTATATTGGGGAATATAATAAGTAGAAAAGAAAAATTTGAAAAGAGAATAAATATTTTAGCAGCTAACAAAGTTGATAAAGGCAAATCAACCGAAAGGTTGAGACGCAAAGCAATGGGTCTAAAGCACCAAAAGTGCTAAGGCAGCCAGGCTACCGACTTTTTTTCGTTTGAAAAAAGAATAAGAAATTCAGCAAGTTGATAAAG
>MEYH01000070.1:30489-32161 GCA_001773955.1 Candidatus Sediminicultor quintus
TCGTTTGAAAAAAGCCCATGCTTTGATAAAAATGCCTTCACAACTTAAATTTAAAAAATTTAAGACTCTGTAAAAAAACAGAGGAAATGGAAGGAAATAATATGAAAGCTAAAACAATGGGCAAAGCAACCGTAACCCTGTTCTTAATGTTAATTGTTTCTCTTTTTCTGACATCTTGTAGTGGTGTTGTCACACCTGAACTTCAGCTTGATTTAGATGAAGCGCTAAATAAGGTCGAGGAAATAGATTCTGTTTATTTAGATGTCCCTTATGAAAAATATGCCGGACTAAACTGGTGTCTTCCGGCCTCCGGTGCAATGGCCTTCAAATATTTCGGGATGAATATTTCCCAAAGCCAGATTGCCAGTAAAGTAATCGATGGATATGGCATAAGTTCGGTATATAGATTTATCAGCTATGCTAAAAATATGGGATTGGAAGCAAAATACCAAAGTAAAACCATTGAGGAAATAAAGGTTTTATTGAATAGTGAGACTCCGGTAATTGCTATACAAAATTATAGCCTAACTATCCTTAAAAGTCATGCTCGAGTAATCATTGGTTATGATGATGAGAACCAGGAAATAATTACTAATGATCCAACTATTGGGAAAGATTATAGAATATCTTATTCTGATTTTTTAAATCTCAATCTCAATAGTAGTCCTGATAAATGTAAAGTAATTGTGCTTTCACCGGTAGAAGTTGACACCTTAAGTGCCGAACTTGTTGACAATGCAGATAATTCTTAGAATAAAATACATTCTAAATTCATCTAAATTCTTATTAAAAAGGAGGATAAATGATGAAAATAAAATACGATTATT
This sequence comes from Candidatus Sediminicultor quintus, assembly GCA_001773955.1. Classification (GTDB taxonomy): domain Bacteria; phylum Atribacterota; class Phoenicimicrobiia; order Phoenicimicrobiales; family Phoenicimicrobiaceae; genus Sediminicultor; species Sediminicultor quintus. The sequence goes on from MEYH01000070.1 coordinate 31,317, forward strand.
GTAAGATAGCTCCTCATCAAGATAAATATATTGTTGAGTATGGACACAGTAGTTATAAAGGAAGTACTTTACCTTCACCGATAAAGGTAGCAGATAGGGCTTTCTCTACTGAAAAAAAAGCTGTCCGCTTTGCCAAAAAAATCGTCCCAGTTGAGTATATAGAAAAAGTTAAAAAATGATTGGGGTCAGGTCTCAACATTTGACATTCAATCCTTTTTCAAGACCTTCATCATCTTTTCCTTTAATTGGGCAATTTCATTATTATTTTCACATTTCTGCTCAAATCTTTTCACTGCCTGAGAGACAGCCGAATAATCCATATCAAAAAGTTGGCCAATCTGCGATAGAGCAAGAGAAGTAAAATATCTCATTAAATGTAAGGCTAATTGCCGATAGATATTTCCCCTTTCCGTACTAAAGATTATTTCTTGATTAATTTTTAGAGCATCACTCATCTTCTCAAGGATTTGTTCGGCATGATAGAAAGACACCGAACGGGTTACTGGAATCTCTCTTTTCTTCCCCTGCTTTTCTATCTTTAATTTTATCTCCTCTATGAAGCCACTACTTCCCAGGGCAATATGACGGTAGGATTGAGTCAGTGGATCTTTTAAATGTTGATTCTGCAGTAGATATTCCTGATATTGTTTCATTGCCGATATAGAATCAAGGGAAAAATAATGCAAGACCAGGGACGTATCAAGATTGGGGATTTGAGGTTTTCTCAAATGAAGATAATCCAAATAACTATTCCAAGGATAGTCTTTTAATTTCTGGATCATTCCGGCACGTAAGGGATTTAAATGAATATAAGCCGAAAGGATGAGGGCATAACTATCTGCCTC
>MEYH01000070.1:32192-33265 GCA_001773955.1 Candidatus Sediminicultor quintus
ATAGAACCGGTAAGCTGATATCGGGTACGAAACCAATTGGCATAAGAACCATTGAGATAGTGAACGAACTGGGATAGGTTGGGCTGGGATGTTTTGATAAAAAGATGATAGTGATTATCCATGAGACAGTAGGTATAACAGGTTATGGAATACTTTAGCAGGGTCTCGCTTAATTTTCGAATAAAGACTTTTTTATCTTTATCCTCATAGAAAATTTTCTCTTTACGATGACCCCGAGAGGTAATGTGATAAAGGGCATTTTCAAAGGATAAACGTAATGGTCTGGCCACGGATAAATATTAACATAGGATATTAGTTATGTCAAATGTTGAGACCTGACCCCATTTAATAATAACAACATGTTTTTTAATAAAAAGAATGGAACCGGGAAAGGTTTGTTTTTCCCTGTTCCATTCTTTTTAGTTTGTCTATTAAGTTATGTCAAATGTTGAAACCTGGCAACAATGGTTTATTAACTTCATGTCATTCTAGTAATATAATATTACAGGGTTATTCGGATCATAGCCATAATATTTAACTAATAGAGTTTGATTTGCTTTTAATTCATCAACAAAAATCTCTATATCCCAGTTTGCTCCAGGAGTACCGTAATTCAAAAATCCTGAAACCTCAGTTTCCCCTTCCTTATCTACTATTAACCTTTGAATAGTATCATTTTGGAACACTTCCCACGCACCATAAGATCGGTCTAGTGTGTTACCAAGAATTCTATTACCAAACTGATCAAATAAACTGAGCCTAATTCGTTTTAACCCCGGGTCTCTAGTCATAGATGAATATTCCGGAGATATTATAGCCTCCTCAAAGGTTGCCGTTACTGTCTTGTTGCTATTCATGGTGATATTTTCAGGATCATTACTACCTGAGAGGTCTCCGCTCCAACCGGTAAAGGTCCAGCCAGCAGCAGCTTGAGGATCCAGTCCGACAACTGAACCGTAAGCATAACAGGTCTGATCGGGATCTTTGGCTACAGTACCACTACCCACGATATTAACAGTTAAGGTATAGCAATCTTGAGTAAAGGTGGCAGTTACTGTCTTGTTAGCATTCAT
>MEYH01000070.1:33281-33422 GCA_001773955.1 Candidatus Sediminicultor quintus
TCATTACTACCTGAGAGGCCTCCGCTCCAACCGGTAAAGGTCCAGCCAGCAGCAGCTTGAGGATCCAGTCCGACAACTGAACCGTAAGCATCACAGGTCTGATCGGGATCTTTGGCTACAGTACCACTACCCACGATATTA
>MEYH01000071.1 GCA_001773955.1 Candidatus Sediminicultor quintus
CAATACGTAAAACAAAAGTTCCATTATAATGTCTGGCATAAAGCCAATTAAATAAAGCCGTTCGGGCTCCTCCAATATGTAAATAACCAGTTGGACTGGGGGCAAATCTAACCCGTAATTTTTTGTCTTCCATTCTTTCTCCACCCTTAATTAGTCGTTAGTGAATAGTCGTTAGTATATAGTATTTAATAGAGAATAAGATTTCTACTATATCTCTCTAAACTTGTAGGATATAATATTCTGACTATTAATTATTATTTTTCTACCAATCAGAATCACTAAATGCACTATTTTTTATAAGAAACAACATTATTATAATATAAAAATTAGGATAACACAATTTAAAGTTTTATTTAACTAATTCGGATACCGGGACTATTTCTATACCAGCTTTAATCAATTCAGGAATCATCCTCTTCAATACATAAAAGGTATTTATGCGGCTATGACCAATAGCAATAGCCTCTCCTTCTCTCAAGGCTATTTTTTGAACCTCTAACATCTGCCCTTTAATATATTCCATATCATTCTCATTATCTAAAAAAACTGATCTTACTGCCGTCTTAACTCCCATTTCTTGAGCAACTTGGTAAGCAATAGAATTCTTACTAGTCATACTATCTATGAAAAATAAATTATATCCTTTAATCTCTTCTAAAACTATCTCCATTATTTCTCTATTTTCGGTAATCTTTGAGCCCATATGATTATTAACCCCCATAATATAAGGGAAGTTTAAAATACAGTCTCTGACAACTTGTCTGATTTCTTCTTCCGACATATAAGATTTAATAGCGCCAGGTCCGGGGTTAGCAGAAGAATTACTGGGTTCCATGGGTAGATGTAATATAATTTCCTGATTATTTTTTCTGCCTTCTTCTGCAATAAATTCAGAATACTGGAGAAAAGGCAGTATAGATAGTGTCACGGGAAATTCCAATTCTATCATTTTCTTCGCCACTTCTCTTTCATATCCTAAATCGTCTATTATAAAAGCTGCTTTAGGTGAAAAGTTTATCTCTTCCTCTGAAGAGGTTAAATCATCAATGATTGAATCTGTATATTGTTCGCTGTCATAAGTATTTTCTTCAGATTCCCTTAATTCTAACTCTATTTCATTGGCAGTGGCTGGGTTGGCATTTTGGGTATCATAGAGGCTATTTTCTTCCTTAATAGACTTATTGAATAAATTAGAAATACTAAAAGCTATGACCAAAATAATTACTAAAGTAATAATATTTATAATTTCTCTTTGGCTTTTTTTCAAAATAAAATTCCTTTCATCTTAGCCTACAGGGCAGACACAAGGTCTGCCCCTACGACCATTCACTATTCACTAACGACTATTCACTAATGACTAATTTATTTCCTCTTCCAATAACTGTATCGCCTTATTTAATTGCATATCCTGTTCATCGTCTTCTACTGATTCTACTAATATATCCGGTTCAATTCCGATATGATTTATAGAACGCTCGTTAGGGGTAAAATATTCAGAAGTAGTAACAGCAACTCCTGAGCCATTATTAAGATTAAAAACTTGCTGAACTACTCCCTTGCCAAATGTTTTTTCCCCCAACAACTTACCTCTTCCAGAATCCTGAATTGCACCAGCTACAATTTCCGAAGCACTCGCACTACCCTTATTAACCAATACGAATAAAGGCCATTCGGGATATTTGTTCCCTTTGGATTCTATAGTAGCTACTATCCCATCTCTATCCTTGATATGAACAATCGGTCCTTCTTTTATAAATTTACTGGCTACCTCTACGGCACTATCTAATAATCCTCCCGGATTATTGCGTAAATCGAGAATAACCCCATGAATATCACTATCTTTTTTAAATTCATTTAAGACTTCTTCTAATTCAGGTTTAGTATTCACATTAAAAGTAGTAATTCGGATATAGGCAAGGTTATTATTCTTACCCATTACTTCCTTTTTTACTGCTTTAACTTCGATTATATCCCGGATTATGGTAATTCCTAAAAGTTCCTCTACGTTTTCTCTCTTAATTCCTAAAGTAACTTCGGTTCCTTTCTCTCCCCTTAAAATATCAACGGCTTCATCTAAACCCATTCCTTCTGTTGGTTTTCCATCAATCTCTATTATCTTATCTCCTGCTTTTATTCCTGCTCTATAAGCTGGAGTATCTTCAATGGGAGAAATTATAATTAGTTGATCATCTTTCATAGAGATAATTATCCCTAACCCTCCAAAACGACCTAAAAATATATCTTCCTGCTCTCTTTTAAGTGTTTGAGTGTCCATATAACGAGTATAAGGGTCATCAAGGGCTTTAAGCATACCTTTTATAGCCCCCTGAATAACTATATCTAAATCTATGTCTTTCTTTATGTATTCAAACCTTACCAAATTTAAAGCTTTAAAGAAAGGCTCTAAGTTGTCAAATAACATTTCTTCATTAGTCTGGTCATTTGCCCTAACATTATAAAATAGCAATCCGCCTATTATAGAAGCCAAAACGAAAATAGAAATTAAGGTAATTATTTTATTACTTTTTATCTTTATCAAAATTTTCACCGTCCAATTTTTAGAATGTTTATATTTATAGCCAATTCATAGGGTCAGTGGGTTTACCTTCTACCCTAACTTCAAAATGCAGCCTGGTGGAAGAAACGCCGCCACTATCACCCACCTGACCTATAGATTGTCCCTTTTTTATTTTATCCCCAATGCCTATTAAAATTTTAGAAAGGTGGGCATACAGAGTAGTAATCCTTCCTCCATGATCAATAATTATTATCTGTCCATACCCCTTTATACTTCCAGTATAAATTACCTCTCCCGAACCGGCTGCATGAACTACCTGTCCAAGGGGAGCACTAATATCTATTCCAGAATTAAAGGTATCGGCATTAAAATCAGTATTTTTTTGTCTTCCATACTCAGAAATTAATTTACCCTGAATAGGTAAAGCAAAAATTCCCTTTTTGGGTTGTAGAGTAATCATTGGGACTTCCTTCTGGGAAGCCTTCTTAGAATCCTCTTCCTGCTGTTTATAAATTCTTTCTATTATATTCTTTATTTCTTGAGAAGATTGCTCTAACTCTTTTAACGATTTTAGGTATGTTTCTTTTTGAGAGCCTATTTGATTAATTATGGACTTTTTGGCTTTAATAGAAAATTCAATATTTTCTTTCTCTTTCTCTACTGCTTTTTTTAACAAACTTAATATCTCTTCCCGGTTCTCCAGGTTTATTTTATTATTCTCTACCTTTTTCATCTGCTGGCGAATATCATTAATCTCTTCAGCATCTAAAGACAAAATATTTTTTATATATCTGAAACGAGTAAGAAAATCAGAAAAGCTTACACTATTGAATAAAATTTCCAGGTAACTAGTTAGATTGTGTTTATATATCTCCCTTAATCTGCTTTCTAATAGCTTAGTCTTTTCCTTCAGCTTTTCTTTTTCAATAACAACTTTATCTTCTGCTGCTTTTATCTCTTTTTGAGCAAACGCTAAATCTTTTTCTATAGTTTGCAATTCTTTCTCTGCATCCCGTAAAAGTATTTCAATTTTATGAAGTGTTTCTAAATGACCAATTTCTTTTTTTTGTAAATTGTCAATTTCCTCTTTAACACTTTTAATCTGTTGTTCTATCTTTTTTAATCTCTGATTTTCCTCGTTTATCTTTTGACTGTTGTCTCCACTGCTATCACCATAGCTAAAAAGCACAACAAATAAGATGAAGGTTAAAATCAATATTAAAATAGAAAATATTTTCTTATTTATTAAAACTAATTTCTTTTCATACATTTAAATATTTTCCTACTGAAAACATGCTCCCTAAAACTCCCACTAAACTCCCTAACAGTACAATGGCTATACCTATGGGTAACAAATCTACCTTATCCACCACCAATGGCAAAAAAGGAATGGCTTGATGTACTTTATTTATTGCAAAAAAATAAAAATTATATAAAATTATTGTGGAAAGAACGCTTGAGATAAAGCCCTGCAAAAAGCCCTCAATTATAAAGGGGGACTTAACAAACCAAGAAGTAGCTCCAACTAAGCTCATTATTTCAATTTCATTTCTTCTGGCATATACAGTGATTTTTATTATATTAGAGATAATCAAAATAGAAGAAAAAACCAGAAGGGCTAATATTAACATTCCCGCTCTCCTAAATATATAAGTAAAATTTAACAATCTTTCAGCTATTTCCCGGCCATACTCAACTTCTTCCACTTTTATAAATTTAGTTACCTGATTAGCAATTTGCTCAATCGTTTTAGGATCTTTTATCTGTATCTCAAAAGAAGCAGGAAGCGGGTTTTTTTCAATAGCACTTAGTATATCTTTTAGCTCTCCCAAATCTTTTGATAAACGCTGGTAAGCCTCCTCCTTAGATACAAATTTTACTTCTTTTATCCCGGTTATAGAATTAAGGTTATTGGTTAAAGTGCTTAACTCGGCCTGAGAAATATTATCTTCTAAATAAACTATAATCTCTAATTGAGATTCTAAATTCTCTAAAAAAAGATTTAAATTTACAGATATTAATAGAAAGAAACCAACAATAAGTAAAATTGTAGTGATGCTTAATATTGCTGCTATACTCATTAAAGTACTTCTTCTAAAACTGAGTAATGCTTCTCTAAAATAAAATCCCATATTCTCAAAAATCATCTTAATATATCCCTCTTTGGGTATCTTCTATTATTCGTCCCCGCTCCAGCCTCACTACCCGCTTCTTAGCTTTATCTACCATAAGTTTATCATGGGAAGCCATTATAATAGTAGTCCCCCGTATGTTTATATGAAATAGAAGTTTCATAATCTCCCAGGAAGTGTAAGGATCTAAATTGCCAGTTGGTTCATCGGTAAGTAATATTAATGGTTCGTTAGCAATAGCCCGGGCAATACATAATTTTTGCTGCTCTCCCCCAGATAATAAATGTGGTTTTATCTTCCTTTTGTTTTCCAGTCCTACTAAATTAAGGACCTTCTTAACTTGCTGCCTTATCTCAAAATTAGTTGCTCCAACCGCCTTTAAGCCAAAGGAAATATTTTCACATACCATTCTATCATACAGTAATTTAAAATCTTGAAAGACAATGCCTATATTCCGTCTCAGATAAGGTATGTAACCGGGTTTTAGTCGAGCTATATTTATCCCATCGACAATTACTTGCCCTTTGGTAGGAACAATCCCTCGGTAAATCAATTTTAAAAAAGTGCTCTTCCCTGCCCCGGTAGCACCTACTAAAAAAACAAATTCACCCTTTTTTATATGGATATTGATATCTCGTAAGGCCTGAATTTTATTGGGATAATTTTTATCTACGTGAAACATTCTAATCATATTAAAGAGTACCTCAAAAGTTATGGTTTTAAAAATTTATAAACTAACTCATTATTAGCAAGAGCTTTTTCTTCTAATTTTTTTACTTTTTTGAGTAAAATGTCTTTTATTTTATCATTATTTTCTTTAACATATTCTATCTTTTCTTGAATATTTTTTAAAGAGATACCTTCATCTATTTCTAACAGCAATTCAGGTAATCCCAAATCTTCTACAAAATATTTCACTTTAGGATCATAGTTTAAAGCTATAAAAGGAATATTAGCCATACTGGAAAATATAATTGAATGAAGTCTCACCCCTACCAACAAAGATAATCGAGACAGAACAGAAAGTAATTCTTCAGGCTCAAGTTTTATTTTTAATACCTCAGCCTTATTCTTCATTAAAGACAATATTTCTTCACTTAAATGCACATCTTCATCATATTTAAAAGGGAAAAAAATAATTCTTGCCTTGTAATTTTCAATTAAATAATCAGCTGCCTGGGCAAATATTCTTTTCGAATCTGACCTATTGCCTTGATATTCTCTAACCGAAACCCCGATTAAGAGACGATTATCTGGATTAATCATTTCCTGAATATAAGGATAATTATCTATAGTATGGTTAATATTTTTTTTCTTCAACAAAAAAACGGGATCAGAATTCACATATATTGATGGTTTCACCACTCCTAAATTTTTTAGTAATTTTTTAGAGGAGTTGTCTCTTACAGTAATTAAATCAACACTATTTAAAATCCACTTCATTAACTTTTTGTTAATCTGCTTATTTACCGGACCGATACCCTGGGCATAAATCATAACCGGTACTTTGACTATTTTTGCTAGCAATATCAACCCCAAGTAATATAATATGCTCCAGCCTTTTCCGGTTGAATCTTGGAGCAATCCCCCACCCCCGCTAATAAAAAGATTAACATTTCGTAAACAACATATAATGCTAATGAGGTGCAGCCGGTTTATGGCTTTTACCTGATAAGTTCGTGAGGTCTGCAACGGATCATGGGAAAGAACTGTTATTTTTATTTGAGGTATCTTTTCTTTAAAGGCTCCAACCATAGATTTAAGAATAGCTTCATCTCCGGTATTATCAAAACCAAAATAACCGGAAATCATTATCTTTACCATGGTTTTAGACTTTTTCTTCATTAATTTTTTTCCTAAATATTTTTACCAGGTAATAAAATATAATAACTACTATCAATCCCAGTACCAGGCCCAACCATAATCCATTAAAGGTGCGTAACATTGAAAATAAAAAGGGAGTGTGAATATGACAGAAGGTATTAATTAAAGTAACCGGACCTATAGTCCCAATAATAATTATCGGAATCTTAAATTCTTTTATTTTTAAGTAATTCATACTTATCGCCAATAATAGAGCGGGATAACCGATTAAAAACTCTTTATTTCGGGGTCGGGCAATTAAAGTCTTTTCTAAGAAGATTCTTATCTTCTCCTCAATACTCAAAACAGGGAGAAAAGAAAAATTCCCTGAACGAGAGATATAGATTACCAAAAATAACGCAAAGAAAACCATTATAATTACATGTTCAATCAGGATGGGCTTCTTGATATTTTCCAAAATCATCAATTTTCCCTTATTCACCTTTAACCACATTATAGCCAGGACTAAAAGAAGCGGAAGCAGATAAGAAATCTTTATTCCGCTAAACTGTTCTATCCCCAACATAAATTTATTATTGCTTAATAAAGCTGTTATTAACAGAGCACCGGATAAAGTAATTAAAATTATCCTGAAAAATCCGGATAAAACCTTTTTTATCATCTCATTAAAACTGGGATTATTTTTAGAAAAATCTTGGGCATCTTTAAATTTAGAATTATTATTTTCCAAAAAATACCTTTCGTTATAAATGATTGCCAAAGTGGGGAATATTAGGGCTGTTAGCAAGGCCATCAGCTTTATTAAAAACATTTCTCGATTTAAAAAGAGGAGGAGTAGAGAAAATAAGATTGCTAAAAGTAACAGAGAATATTCTTGGTATTTTTTTAGATTGAAAAGATTTTTTAAGAGGATTAACCCCCCGGAAATAACTCCCAGGATTAATAAAAGAATAAATATTTTTGGTTCTTGGTAGGAAGTAGAAAGAATACTGGCTCTTCCTGTCTTAAAACCACTATTTTTCAACTCTTCTTTTATAGTTGTAATATAAGCTAAATTTTCCTCGATAAGATCAGAATTAGATTTCATAAAAGGTTTAATATAAAAAATCCTCACCTTTCTTTCTTTAGCTGCCCTAATCCATCTTTCTGTGGCTTTCTGTTTAGAAATAATGTCCATTTCTTCTTTGGTAATGCTATGAACTCTGACTGCTAATTCGCTAACTTGATGAGCGACTGTTTCAATCCCTTTTTGACCAGCAAATTCAATAATTCCGAAGGAATATTCTTTTATTTTTAGAAGTTCTGCGGTATGAATTAAGTTTTCTTCTGAAGGGTAACCTAAAACCGATTCCCCCTCAAAAATCATTCCCGAAATCTTTCCGGCTTTATCACTTTCTTTAAACTTAAACTCTACATCTTCCTTATTAATTTGAGGAAAATTTTTAAGACGTAAAATGACCTGAAAGCCCAAATTTCTTACCAACTCGATATCTTCTTCTGAAAACCCTAAACCTAAATCAGCAAGTTTTTCTTCACTCCCTTTCACTTTTAAACCTATATAAGAAAGAAAACCAAGGTCTCTTACTAAATCTTCGCCTAAATGTCTTTGTAGATTTTCCTTTATACGAAGATAATCATTTTTATCTTTAAATATGATATAAGCTTCTCCCGGCGAAGACTGATATTTTTCAAAAGGAGCGATTGATTTTAAGAAGAAATTTAAATTATTAAGCTCTTTATTAGAAAAATAGAGTATCTTTCCAGAAAAAACGAGATTTTCCAGGGTATCTTCATGAATGGCTATAGAATTAATCCCGGAGTATTTTATTTTAGCTAATAGTTCAATTTCATCATGGCCTTCCTGATAAGATAATTCTCGTAATTCATTCAGGCTCATTACCAATTCTACTTGTTTAAAATTACTCTCCAAGCGGGAACGATTAAAAGTAATAATCCCGGCAACTATTAAAGCGACAATAATAAAAAAAATCAAAATCGAATAAGATTTTTTAAACACAATAATATTTCCTTTTCCTTCACTTAATATTTGGTAAACTGAAATTATTTTAGCATATTTGTAATAAGAAGTAAAAAATCAATTGGTAAAATATCGAATATATAGTATCAAGTATCAAGTATCAAGTTAAGAAAGAGAAAGAAAAGATAGAAAAAAGCAGCGTTCTTCTTTTTATTTAACTATCCCACTAAAGTTTACACTATCATTGGTAAATTTCTTAAAATTAGCAATTAATTAATGCAACAATTGACCAATACGAATTTTATTTTAACAAAGCTAACATTACTCCAGCAGCAACTGCGGTTCCAATTACTCCGGCTACATTAGGTCCCATGGCATGCATCAATAAAAAGTTACTCGGATTTGCTTCTTGACCTACTTTCTGGGCTACTCTGGCAGCCATAGGCACAGCAGACACCCCGGCGGCGCCAATCAAAGGATTAATATTTCCCCCGGTAATTTTATTTAATAATTTAGCAAATAAAACTCCCCCGGCGGTGCCAAAAGCAAAGGCAAATAAACCTAAGATAATTATTTTAATAGTATTAAAGGTCAAAAAGTATTCAGCTTGCATAGTAGCTCCTACACAGACAGATAAAAATATGGTGACGATATTGATTAATTCATTTTGAGCAGTTTTAGATAATCTGTCCACTACTAAACTTTCTCTAAATAAGTTTCCCAACATTAACATCCCGATAATGGGGGCCGAAGCTGGCAATAAAAGGCCGATTAAAACAGTCGAAATAATGGGGAAGAGTATCCTCTCTGACCGAGATACTGGCCTTAGTTGCTTCATCACTATTTTTCTTTCCTCTATGGTAGTTAATAATTTCATTATGGGAGGCTGAATTATAGGAACCAATGACATATAAGAATATGCCGCTACCGCTACAGCTCCCAATAATTGAGGAGCCATTTTAACGGTAAGATAGATTGCGGTTGGTCCATCTGCACCGCCAATAATTCCAATAGAAGCTGCTTCCTGAATAGTAAATCCCAAAAGCGTTGCCCCAACTAAAGCTACAAATACACCTACTTGAGCAGCAGCACCCAAAAGGAAGGTTATCGGATTGGCTAATAAAGGACCGAAGTCAGTCATTGCTCCAATCCCCATAAATATTAATAAAGGGTATACTTCATGTCTTATTCCCCACGAAATAAAATATAAAAGACCGCCCTCTTCCATTATTCCGGTTATGGGTAAGTTTACTAATATTGCTCCAAAGCCGATAGGTACAAGAAGTAAGGGTTCACATTTCTTTGCTATGGCAAAATACAATAATACTCCTCCCACAATAAGCATTATTACATTACCAAGAGTAAGTTCAGCAAATCCTGAAAGGGTAAATAAGGAAAGGATTTTCATCAAAAGATCCATTTAAATTCTCCTTTCTATTCTAACCTATAACCATTAAGACATCGCCAGTATCCACCATATCATTTGCGGCTACATTTATTTTTTTTATGTTTCCGGAAGCATTGGCAACAATTTCATTTTCCATCTTCATTGCTTCCAAGATCAATAAAGTATCTCCATCTTTTACAATATCTCCTTCGGATACCTTTAGCTGAAGTATTTTACCAGGCATAGGTGCAACTATTTCTTCTCCGGCCACTGCTGCAGTCGGTGTTTTGGCAGGAGCTGGATTAGATGAGGACTTAACTACTTTTTGACTTACCGATTCTTCTTTTACTTTAGTTACAACCGGTTGGGGAACAGAAATAGTTCCCGCTGATGATTCATTTCCTCCTACTTCTTCTACTTCTACTTCATATGCTTTACCGTCTACTTTAATTAGAAATTTTCTCATTTTATTTACTCTTCTCCTTTTTCTTCAATATTAATATTAATTATCTTTTTTCTAACATTAATTCTTGTCTCCCTATAGCAGCCCAGGGAGTAATCAAAGATGTTTGATATTTTTTAATACTCAGTATTTTAAATTTACTTTTCGGTTTTTCTAAACAAGCAGCTACCGCTGCAGTAATTAATGCTACTAATTTGCCTTCAACTTCTTCATTTTCTTTTATTGAAGTAATGCATGATGCCGGTGGAGTAACCTTAACTTCCTTAGATATTTTTTTTCCTTCTTTAATCCCTACAATATTTTTTAAGAATACCATGACTAAAGCTAATCCTCCCAGTATTAAAAATACAAAAGTCATATCTATAACTGCTACTTGTATAGCTCCTTTGATTCCTTCAAACATATTTATTCTATCCTCCTTCTTATTTGTCAGTTAGTCGTTAGTTGAATAGTATTTAGTTGAAAGCGAAAAGCTAAAATAAAAGTTTAAACTTAAAACTTTCTTTGTATTGTTTGTTGTAGGGGTCGAATTTATTCGACCCGAATTATTTTGATAATTTTCTTGCGGGCTTGATAAATCAATCCCATATTTCTGTTATTTTCAGATTTTTATGTCATTCCCGCGGAAGCGGGAATCTATTCTTCTTCTTTTCCCGGTATCTGTGGGCACGATTCATCGTGCCCCTACGTCATATATATTTCTCGATATAATCTTAATTCTTCACTTATTCTTTCTTTCTTCCTTCCTTCCTTCCTTGCTATTCACCAACGACTATTCACTATATACTAATTTATACTGGGAAATTACCGTGTTTCTTCGCTGGTCTACTTTCTCTTTTTGTAGATAGCATCTCAAAAGTTGTTATAAGACGAGGTCTGGTTTCCCGAGGGTCAATAACCATATCAACATAACCTCGTTTGGCTGCTTCATAGGGGTTAGAAAATTTTTGTTGAAATTCATCAATCTTCTCTTGACGTACCTTTTCGGGATTATCTGCTTGTACTATCTCTTTTCTAAAGATAATATTTGCTGCTCCTTGAGAGCCCATTACAGCAATTTCCGCTGTAGGCCAGGCAATGACCTGGTCTGCTCTTAAATCCCTGCTACACATTGCTAAATAAGCTCCTCCATAAGATTTTCGAACGATTAAAGTTACTTTGGGAACAGTAGCTTCAGAATAAGCATATAACAATTTTGCTCCATGTCGGATAATTCCCCCATACTCTTGCGCAGTCCCTGGTAAAAATCCCGGAACGTCTACCAAAGTTAAAATAGGAATATTAAAAGCATCACAAAATCTGATAAAACGAGCAGCTTTATCAGAAGCATCAATATCTAAACAGCCCGCTAAGACTTTTGGCTGGTTAGCGATTATGCCTATAGATTGACCATTTAATCTAGCAAATCCGGTAAGCATGTTAGTTGCAAAATAAGAATGAGATTCAAAAAAATCTCCTTCATCTACAATATATCTTATTACATCTTTCATCTCATAAGGTTTATTGGGATCTGTAGGTACGATGTTTAAAAGAGACTCTTCCATCCGATCAGGATCATCATTACATTCCATTTGGGGAGTATTTTCCATATTATTAGAGGGTAAATAATTGATTAATTTTCTTACCATTTGGTAGACTTCTTCTTCGTTCTCAGCAGCAAAATGAGCCACTCCACTCTTCCTATTATGAGTCATAGCTCCCCCTAATTTCTCGGAAGTAACTACTTCTCCGGTAACTGCTTTAATTACATCTGGTCCGGTAATATGCATTATACCCACATTCTTTACCATGAATACAAAATCCATTATCGCAGGAGAGTAGACTGCTCCTCCGGCAGCTGGACCAGCAATAATAGAAATTTGAGGAATTACTCCGGAAGCAATAGTATTGCGATAAAATATTTGACCATAACCGCTTAGAGAATCTACTCCTTCTTGAATACGGGCTCCACCAGAATCATTTATCCCGATACATGGTGCACCCATTTTCATAGCCATATCCATTACCTTACATATCTTCTTAGCGTGCATTTCTCCCAATGAACCGCCAATAACGGTAAAATCCTGAGCAAAAACATAAATCAGTCTTCCATCGATAGTTCCATAACCGGTTACAACTCCCTCTCCGGGCGTCTCCACTTCATCCATACCAAAATTGTTACATCTGTGCTCAACTAAAATATCGAGTTCTACAAAGCTATCTTTATCTAAAAGAAGATCGATCCTTTCCCGCGCAGTAAGTTTGCCTTTTTCATGTTGAGCTTTTATCCTTTTCTCTCCTCCGCCTGCCTTTACTTTTTCTTCTCTTTCTCTTAAATTTTTCATTAACTCATCAATTGATAATTTCATTAATTTATCTATACCGCCTTTCTCTGGTCTTTTCATAAGTAATCAAGTATCCAGAATCCAGGAGTCAGAAGAATTTTTAATACACCTTCCGGATTCTGACTACTGACTTCTATTTTTTCTATTCATTTCTTTCGCTTAGTTCAATAAGAATGCCATTAGTATCCTTGGGATGTAAGAAGGCTATTTTAGCTCCGCCTGCTCCATACCTCGGCTTTTCGTCAATTAACCTAACTCCTTCCTTTTTTAATTTTTCTACTGCTTTCTCGATATTATCAACTCGAAAGGCAATGTGTTGAATCCCTTCACCTTTCTTCTCAATAAATCTAGCAATTGGACCCTCAGGCGAAGTGGATTCTAACAGTTCTAATTCACTATCTCCTAAGGGTAAAAAAGCAACTTTAACTTTCTGTTCTTCTACAATCTCTTCGCCAGCAACTTTCAACCCCAGTACCTTGCTAAAAAGCTCACTGGTTTTTTTAATACTTCTTACTGCGATTCCAATATGATCAATCTTTTCTATCATTTTTTATATCTCCCTGTGTATAAGAATGCACTAACACACTTGACAATTTCTCTACAGCAGTATAAGGATCTTCTTCCCGTTTTACTATTTTATTTACTATCTTATTTAAAAATCCGTTGTCAACAAAAGTTGAAAGTATTTCTTTCCATTGTCCCTGAATAAGGTCAAATATCTCTTTCTTGGCACTCTCCCGGCGTCTTTGTTCTAACTCCCCACTTTCCTTTAGATATTTGATATGTCGATCAATCTCTTCCAAAAGTTTTTTAATACCGACATTGTCTGTAGCTATAGTCTTTAGAACCGGAGGACGCCATCTGCTATTGTGGTTTAAATCTAACATCATTTCTACCTCAGTAGTTAAACGTTCGCAACCTTCTTTGTCGGCTTTGTTAATTACAAAAATATCCCCTATTTCCATTATTCCGGCTTTTATGATCTGGACATCATCTCCCATTCCCGGCATGCTTATCAGTACGACTGTATCAGCTACTTTAACTATATCAACTTCTGATTGACCTACGCCCACCGTTTCAATAATTATTATATCCTTACCCAGCGCATCTAATATCTTAACCGTTGCCTGGGTAGCTTGAGAAAGTCCCCCCAGATGCCCTCGAGTACTCATGCTTCTTATAAAAACACCTTTGTCTAAACTAAGATCCTGCATCCGAATTCTATCCCCCAACAATGCCCCGCCGGTAAATGGACTGGTCGGATCTATGGCAATGATTCCAACAGTTTTTCCCTGTTCTCGTAATATTTTAGTAATTTTATCAGTAACAGTACTTTTCCCTGAACCGGGAGGGCCAGTTATACCAATTACCAGGGCATTTCCGGTATAATTATAGAGTTTTTTTAAAATCTCTCGAGCTTGGTTAAAGTTATTTTCTACTAAAGTGATTAGTTTCGCAGCTGCTCTGCGATCACCATTGGTTATTTTTTCTACAATTTCCATTTCCATTTAACTTGCCCTTTTTTCGTATATCGTATATCGTATATCGCAAGAAAAATAAATCCAGATACATAAGTTTTAAATTTTTTAGTCTTTTTAGCTGTATTTATTGCTAAATACGATTCACGAAATACGAAATATGATTATTGTAGCTCTTGACTTCTCTCTTCTTCACGATATACGATATACTACATACGATATACGATATACGAAACAGTTATTTTACTTTCTCCCGAATAAACTTAATTATATCATGAGTATCAGTTCCCGGGGTGAATATTCCTTCTATACCCACTTTTTTTAATTCAGGAATATCTTCTTCAGGGATTACTCCTCCACCGATAACGACTATATCTTCAATATTATTTTCTTTTAGAAGTTCCATTACTTTGGGGAAAAGATGGGTATGGGCTCCTGATAAAATACTCAATCCAATAACATCTACATCTTCCTGGATAGCAGTTTCCACAATCTGCTCAGGGGTCTGCCGCAATCCAGTATAAATTACTTCCATCCCAGCATCCCTTAAAGCTCTTGCTACAACCTTTGCCCCTCGGTCATGACCATCAAGTCCGGGTTTAGCTATTAATACTCTAATTTTTTTTCCTTCCATTCTTTCATTCCTCCACTTTTTAAAGCTGTACAGACTCTTTATATTCACCAAAGACACTTCTTAACACATCACAAATCTCCCCCAATGTAGCATAAGATTTTACACAATCTAAGATTAAAGGCATTAAATTTGCATCTGTTTTAGCAGCCTTTTCCAGTGATTTTAAATTTTCTTTTACTTTATAGCTGCCTCTTTCCTCTTTTAACTTTTTAAGTTCCTCAATTTGCTTACGGCCAACTTCCGGATTAACCTTTAAAAGACCCTTTGGTGATCCTTCGTTTATCTTGAATTTATTGACACCTACTACTATCCTTTTACGCTCTTCAATATCTTTCTGGTATTGATAGGCACTATTTTGGATCTCCTGCTGGATAAATCCTTTTTCAATGGCTTGAGTAACGCCACCCAATTTATCAATTCTTTCAATATATTCTAAAGCCTTTTCTTCAATTTTATTAGTTAGGGTTTCTATATAGTAGGAGCCGGCTAAGGGGTCAACTGTTTCTGTTACCCCACTTTCATAAGCTAAAACTTGTTGAGTTCTAAGGGCAATCCTTACCGAATCTTCAGCAGGTAGAGCCAGAGCTTCATCTCTTGAATTGGTATGGAGAGATTGGGTGCCGCCTAATACTGCTGCTAAGGCTTGTATGGTAACTCGGACAATATTATTATCAGCTTGTTGAGCAGTTAAAGTGCAGCCGGCCGTCTGGGTATGAAATCTAAGCATCAAAGATTTTTTATTCTTAGCCCCAAATCTTTCTTTCATAATCTTAGCCCACAATCTTCGAGCTGCTCTAAATTTTGCCACTTCTTCTAATAAATCATTATGAGCATTAAAAAAGAAAGATAATCTTGGTGCGAAATCATCAACTTTTAATCCAATTTTTATTGCGGCATCTACATAAGTTATTCCATCTGCTAAGGTAAAGGCAACTTCTTGAATTGCTGTAGAACCTGCTTCTCTAATATGATAGCCGCTTATACTAATCGTGTTCCATAGAGGCATCTCTTTAAAGCAATATTCAAAAATATTAGTAATTAATCTCATTGAAGGAGCAGGAGGAAAAATATATGTTCCACGAGCAATGTATTCTTTTAATACATCATTCTGGATAGTTCCATTTAATTTATCGGGAGAGATTCCTTGTTTTTCTGCTACTGCTACGTACATGGCTAAAAGCACAGTTGCCGGAGCATTTATGGTCATTGAAGTACTTACTTTATCAAGGGGAATCCCATTAAATAATATCTCCATATCCTTTAAGGAATCTATTGCTACTCCTACTTTTCCCACTTCGCCTAATGACATAGTATGATCTGAATCATAGCCAATTTGTGTAGGCAGGTCAAAGGCAACGCTTAATCCGGTTTGTCCTTGATCTAATAGGTATTTATAACGCTTATTAGATTCTTCTGCTGTGCCAAAACCGGCATATTGACGCATAGTCCAAAATCGGCCTCGATACATAGTGGGTTGTACCCCACGGGTATATGGGTATTGCCCAGGGAAATTCAACTCTTTGTTATAGTCAGATCCTTCTAAATTTACAGGAGTATATAGACGCTCAACCTCTTTCCCTGAACCAGTAACAAATTTATCTTTTCTTTCAGAAAAATGTTCAAGAGTTTTCTGTACAACATTATTTTCCCATTCTTTCTTTAATTGTTTAATTTTTTTCATTTCTTCTTTATCAAACATCTTACACCTCTTAATATCGTATTTCGTATATCGTATTTCGTATATCGTTCATATTTATTTGGATAAACTTCTATGTCTATCTATTATTAAGGGTTTGATGAATAAAATCTCTGCCCACAACTCATCATATATCGTTATTTAATTCCAAATACTGGTTTCTAGCTCCCTACTACTATTCTTTTCACGATATACGATATACGAAATACGAAATACAAAATACAAAATTTAGTATTTTAAATTATAAACAAAAATATTGATTAAAATGACATTTATGCCGGTTATATATTCTAATTCCTTTTTGAGGCTTTTTTGAATTTTTAATCCAACTTGGGGAATATTTTCCCCATATCTGAGCACTAAACTAATATTTATTAGAATACCTTCTTCTTTAATACTGATTTGGGATTTACCCAGTTTTACAACTTCTTTGAAATCTTTAAGTATATAAATAATTATATCTAAGATTGCATTTTCAGATACATATAGTTTTCCAAAATAACTAAAAGGCGGTCTTACTATTACCCTCTCGCCAATTTTTTTATTACTATATCTACGTTTATAAAATATCTCTAATGATTCCAATATATTTACCGGGAATTTTCTCTGCACTTCAATTCCCGGTAAAGGGATAACATGTCTGCCCTCTTTTAGCCTAACGGATTTTGCTTCCTCAATTTCTTGGTCAGTGGAAATATCTTCAATCTTTAAAATTCTTTTAGGGGGTGGCAATTCTAAAGTTTTAATAATTTTATCAATCATCCTGACTGATGTTCCAATAACCAGTATTTTTACTGGTTTAGCTTTTTTTATTATCTCTATAACTTCATGAGCATGAGAAGGATCTTCGAAAATAGCTGTTCTAACAGCTTGAATTCTGTTCTTATCTTTTTTTGCAGAATGTCCGGCTAATATTTTATCTTTCCTTATTAAAAGACCATCATCAATTATATAATTTATATTGTATTTATGAGCAATTAATAAGGCCTTGTGACTCTTACCGGTTCCACTCTCTCCCATCAAAGCAAATATCTCCACTTTTAATTACCTTCTCCCCGTATAATTAGTATCGAGTATTGAGTATCGCGTATCGCGTTTGTTTCCCCCTCACCCTAACCCTCTCCCCCGAAGGGGAGAGGGAATAAGGAGGATGAATATATATTCTAAAATCTTTCTTGTAGGGGGCGGATTTATTCGCCCCGAGTTATTTGGTAATTTTTCAGGCGGGTTCGATAAATCGAACCCCTACAGCACAATATTTATTACGGGCAGACACAAGGTCTGCCCCTACTTTTCTCTCTCTTATTTTCTTAACCAGCTAACAGGTAACTAACTATTTCTTAACGAGATACGATTTTTAGCTTCTGGCTTCTATTTTTTTCACGATATACGATATACGATATACTATATACTATTTCTTAGCTTTTACCCAACCTCTACCTTCTACTGCTTTAGCTACACGCTGAATCGCGATCAAATAAGCAGCATCACGGGTATAGCATTTTTTCTCGATAGCTAAATCAGCTACTGCGTTGAAGGCATTAGTCATAATATGATTGAGTTTTTCTAAAACTTCATCTTTGGGCCAGTAGTAATTCATATTGTTCTGAACTTCTTCAAAATAAGAAACAGTTACCCCGCCAGCATTACAAATGAAGTCAGGAATCATATAGACACCTTTCGCTTTTAATACTTCATCTGCTTCTAAAGTAGTAGGAGTATTGGCTGCTTCTGCATAAATCTTAACTGTATCAAAATTAATATCATTTACATTATCTTGAGTAACTGCCTGCCCTAAAGCAGCGGGGATAATAACATTGACTTTTTTCTTTAACCAGGTGCCTCCGTCTTCTTGTTCCCAGCCAAAAGATCTGGCTTTTTCTGGATCGATAGTTCCGAATTTATCTAAAGTACCTGGAGCAAGTAAGTCTTTGGGGTCAATTCCTTTTTCGCAGCTGTAAGTATAGGCTTTTTTGCCTTTAGGATCCCAGCAAGATACAGCTAATACTTTGCCACCATATTGAACGAATTTTTCGCAAGTATATTGAGCAACATTACCTGCCCCTTGAATAGAGGCGGCAGCATCTTTAAAATCAATATCTAACCTCTTTAATGCTTCTCGAATACAATAAACCACACCATAACCAGTTGCCTCTGTTCTACCCAGTGAACCACCTACTCCCACTGCCTTACCAGTAACAAAGCCAGGTTTTCTGCATCGGGCAATAGTATCATATTCATCCATAATCCAGAGCATGTCCTGAGGATTAGTGCCTACATCTGGGGCAGGAACATCTATTTCCGGACCCACAATATCATATACTTTTCTAACCCAGCCTCGGCATAATCTTTCAGTCTCTCTGTCGGATAATTTTCTTGGATCTACAATAATTCCACCTTTGCCTCCACCTAAAGGAATATCCACCACCGCACATTTCCAGGCCATCATCATAGCTAATTGTTTTACCATATCAATGGTCTCATCTTCTGCAAAACGAAGACCACCTTTTGCGGGCCCACGAGCGGTAGAATGTTGAACTCTAAAACCGGTAAATGTCTTGGTGGTACCATTATCCATATCTATGGGAATGGTAAATTGTATAGCTCTTTCTGGCTCTCTCATAAATTCCCGTAAAGCAGGATCAAGATTAAGTAGTTCTGCATTATGATCAAATTGAGCTTGCACTAATTTAAAAGGGTTCATTTCTTTCGACATTTTTAAAAGTCCTCCTAAATAATTATTTAATATTTTAATCTAACTTAGACATGATTTAAAAAACTTCAAATTCCTAATTTTCTTTCTAGTCTATTTCCTACCTCTCCTTTTTAGAATAATTCATATTATTTATTTATTTTTTCTCAAGCTTTTACTCAAAACAAGATAATCATTAATTCCCCGAGCTGCTACTTTACCATCGCCTACTGCCGAGATGACTGTAGCTGAACCTCTGACAATATCTCCTCCGGCGAATATCCCTTCTTTGG
Organism: Candidatus Sediminicultor quintus; assembly: GCA_001773955.1. GTDB lineage: Bacteria > Atribacterota > Phoenicimicrobiia > Phoenicimicrobiales > Phoenicimicrobiaceae > Sediminicultor > Sediminicultor quintus. The sequence continues at coordinate 19,420 of MEYH01000071.1, forward strand.
TAGTACTTTTGGTGTGATTATCTATAATGAAATAACCCCACTGGTTAATCTCAACTCCGGCAGCGCTTCTAGCTACAATAGGATTGGCTTTAGTCCCAATGGCATCTATAACCATATCTACTTCGATTATAAAATTAGAACCGGAGATGGGGATAGGTCTTCTTCGACCCGAATCATCCGGTTCACCTAATTCCATCTTTAGACATTCCATTCCGATAACATTACCTTTATCATCACCCAATACTTTAACGGGAAGAGTAAGAAAATGAAAGATGATCCCCTCTTCTTCAGCATGATGGACTTCCTCTGCCCGGGCTGGAACTTCTTTTCGGGATCTGCGATAGACAATGTAGGATTTTTCAGCTCCCAATCTTAAGGCCGTACGGGCTGAATCCATAGCTACATTTCCTGCTCCGATAGTAGCTGCCATTTTGCCTATCTTAATGGGGGTATCATATTCGGGGAAGAGATAGGCTTTCATCAAATTGGAACGGGTAAGGAATTCATTTGCTGAATAAACATCATTTAAGTTCTCTCCGGGGATATTCATAAAACGGGGGGCTCCTGCTCCGTTGGCTAAGAAAATGGCATCAAATTCCTGAGTTAATTTATCTACACTTTTGGTAGTCCCCACTACAAAATCAGTGACTACTTTCACCCCTAATTTTTCAATTTCCTTTACTTCGTATTCTACTATCGATTTAGGGAGTCGGAATTCAGGAATACCGTAGACTAAGACTCCCCCGGTTTGGTGTAAGGCTTCAAAAATAGTAACTTCATATCCTAATTTAACTAAATCAGCGGCACAGGTAAGTCCGGCAGGACCAGAACCTACTATGGCTGCTCTTTGTTCTTTTTTACTAATCTTCGGTAGGTTTCCGTGAATATTATTTTCGCGAGCCCAATCAGCCACAAATCGTTCTAATCGACCGATAGCTATCGGTTTTCCCTGTTTTTCCAAGATGCAAACCTGCTGACACTGTTCTTCTTGAGGGCATACCCTTCCGGTTATCGCCGGAAGACTATCAGTCTGTAAGATTTCCAGATATGCTTCGGCAAAATTTTCCTCAACAATTTTTTTAATAAATTGAGGGATATTAATCTCCGCCGGGCAGCCTGGAACACATTTAGGATTTTTACACTGCAGGCATCTTTGAGCTTCATATATTG
>MEYH01000072.1 GCA_001773955.1 Candidatus Sediminicultor quintus
GCCGGGGTTACACCAGAATACTTATTATTTCCGTGAGGTTTGTTTCCATAATTTTGAGTTGGGAAATCCCATAATGTTGTGGTTTCAAATATAGGTTCTTTATTTGCCATTTTTTAGTAGTCCTTTCAAATCTTCTATAAAATGTTCAAAGAGTTTGACTTTATTGCTTTCTTCAATTTCTTCTTCGGTTAAAATATAACTTCCATCTAAATCTACTTCCACAATAGCTCTCCCCTTTTTTGTTGGTTTCTTATAGGTTAGTGTTCTATCTTCATCTGGTGTAACAAAATAAACTCGGATATGTTTTGTGGCCTCATCTTGCAAGAGCTTAAGTTTCCAGTAACCAGTTTGAGCTATTCTCTCTCTCAAAGTTACTTTACTTGAAAGAACTACTAAAATTTTACAGCTGTCCGGATTATAAATAATAATATCTACATCGGGTAAATGTAGACCAAATTCCCCATAATCAATTACTAAATTTCTTTTAACTTTACTCAACTCTAAAGGCAAATTCACTGATCTTTCCAGTTTATTACCATTAACTACTTTCAATCCGAGATCTTCAACTTCTTCGGTAATAATAAATTGAATTAATTTTTCTAAATTTTTGCCTTTAAACGCCCTCCAACTTTGCTCATGATCTCCGACCAGAGTAGGATGTTTTGACCAATCCATTTTGTGAAATTCCTTTGCTTCTTTTAATAATTGTGAAATATGTTTGTACGTATTAGCACCAAATTGTTTTTTCTTTTGCAAATATAATTCTTTTAAATCTTCAAATTTCATATTTTTACTCCTTTAATCCTATTACGATATATTCTATAGGGTATGCCTCTGAGTTTGCATGGTGATTACTGGCAAATCTCCCGGTTTTTATATCTCTTTTTTGTGGTAATATTTTTGAGGGTATTTTTCTCTTAATTATTCTATCAATAATAAATCCTGAATATTGCAAGCTTTCCGCGAAGACTTCGGCATTTAAAATATCTACACCTTTCAAACAAGTATCACCAATTACATAGCAGCACCTTCCTCCGTTTTTTAAGATACGGTAACTTTCATTGAATACTTCTTGCATATCAATAAAAAAGGTACTGATTTCTTTTGCCATTTTTTTATTTTTTTCTTGCATTTTATTGACAATTTCTTGTGCTATATTACTTTTTAATTTTTTATTATTACTATGTTTGTGCGCAGAACCTATAAATTCTTTCCTATATTCAGTTAGACTATCTGCAAATTCTAACCAAATAGTGGAAAGCTGATGTAAATCTGCATACTCATAACTGGTTACATAAGGACTTGAACTAATTATTAAATCTACTTCATTGCTAGATGTGGGTTGAGTTTTTGCATCTTGTATTTTTATATTTAAGTAGTTTTTTATATTATTTTTTACTTTTAGGGGCACAGTCTGATAAAAACTATTATTCCCTCTTTGCATTTTTTTTAAATGTCTTCTTAATATAATATAGGGTTTGGTTGGTTTTTTCTTAAAATCTCTGGTGGGCTTTGTGCTTCCCTGAAGCCATATAGAACAATTTTTTAAAATGTGACTAAAGGCTATAAGAAAAAAATTCCGGATTGTTTTATCTTCTTCATCATAAATTGTTCTTAATATCATTCCTAATTCATTTTTATTTTGTTCATTAAACCAGTAATTAATCCGTTCTATATGTTTTTGGGGAATTAGATGTTCAATATTTGCACCAGGAAATAAATTCTGGGATTGGGAATCCGCTATAAATTCTAATTTTGCCAATAGGCTTTTTATTTTTTGATCAAGATAAGAAGGTTCTATTGGTGTAGATTTTACTTGGGTTATTAGAGAAGATATTTTGTTTATATCGGTACCACTACCGGTAAACCCTCTGGATATAGCAGTAACAATAGTAGTTCCGCATCCCATAAATGGATCGTCTATATGAGCATCTTCACTGGTTATATACTCATCAATTAATTTTTCAACGAGTTGGGGAATAAACTTTGCTGGATAACGGTGATAACTGTGCGTCCATTTTCCGGTATCAGAGGGTTTATATTCGGCGAAAGTCCAATCTTCATCTATACCTTTTTTTTTAAATAGATTCAATATTTCTTCTGGTGATTTGCTTTTTGTTTGTATTGTATTTATGTTGCAATTCTTTATAATATATTTTGTTGCCGTTTCTTTAATCTTTTGGGATGAAATCATGCAAGTTCTCCTAACATTTTTTTAATATTTATATTACCTTCATTTTTATCAGTTTACAATTTTAATTTTTTAATTTCAAGTTTTGAATCATATGTGATCAATCAATAATAGTTATTATCTTTTGCTTTTTCCATTCCTCCCATTCGAGGTTGGTTATCTCAGTTAACTGGATGAGGTCGAGGGATTCTTTAAATCCTCTCACTTCTCCCATTAAGGTAATTACTTTCTGGGTAATTCAGTAATATTTCTGATTTTTAAAATGCTTGAGTTTTTTATATAAAACATCATATTTTTATATTCGACAAAAGGTTCTGAAAGTCCTTCTTTTTTGGAAGAAAAGTTTTCAGTTATCAGTTTACAGTTTTTGGTTTTCAGTTAAGAAAACGGAGATTTTGGCGTCGCTACGCTTCTCGCAATAACAATCACCCCCACCTTAGTCCTCCCCCCTCAAGGGGGAGGGAACAAGGGAGCGGGAATAATATAAAAAAAAGTAAGGGCAGATACAAAGTCTGCCCTTATTAATGAATTTAATCGAGATAAATTAATTAGTTAAAGTTCAAATAAATTGATTAACCAATTTATCGATTAAAAATAATTTATCAATCTTCCGACGGGCTAATCTACCAATTAAACTATTTAGCTAGTTGAGATTACCGCACCTTGGCAAATCAGGGTTCACGATGACAGAACGGTTCGGATGAATCCGACCCCTACTTTTCAAATATTCTTTCTCAATTATTTTGATTGATCAAATTTACAATGACTTTAACGATAGTATCTTTTTCTTCTGCTCTACTTTCGGCAATCAATAAGGTCAAAGCTACCAGGGCATTGCCAGCAAGACGCTTACTACCATCTTCATTATATAAAATACCGTTCTCGTTTAAAAACCAGAGAAATAAAGAGGCAGCAATTCGCTTATTTCCATCTATAAAAGAATGATTCTTAACCACAAAGTATAAGAGAGGGGCAGTGTAAATCATATTCATCGAGCAAATGCAGGGCTTTTTGGTAATCAAGGATCACTTTTAACAATCCGGTAGCTTCGGTTGAATCTAAGGCTTTATTCTGCAGGAGTCTTTCCATAATTCTTGAGGTTTTTTGAAATTCTGCTAACTTCGCCCGATCTTCGCGCATTCTTTTTTCATTAATGGTGTAACCTTTGATTAAGTGTTCTTTTAAGACATGGGTAGCCCAGATACGGAATTGGGTGCCACGTTTGGAATTTACCCGGTAACCGACAGAGATAATTACATCCAGGTTATAAAATTTTATTTTACGTTTAACTTCCCTATTTCCTTCCATTTGAACTACCGAGGAATCCTCGGTAGTTGACTTTTCATCTAACTCTTTTGTAGAAAAAATATTCTTTATATGCAAACCGACAGTATCACTGTCTTTTTCAAATAAATTTGCCATTTCTTTTTGAGAAAGCCAAACGGTATCTTTTTTTAAATTGACTTCAAAGGTTTCTTTTCCATCCGGAGTGGTGTAGATGACTATTTCGTTATTTTCTGGCATTGATATTTTCCTTTTTTAATTATCGATACTATTTATAAATTATTTTACATTAGTAGGTTAGTATATATCTACATACTGTGCTACTTGTTAAAAGTCCTTCTTTTTTTTGAAGAAAAGTTTTCATTTCAGGGAATGGAGATTACCGCGTCGCTACACTTCTCGCAATGATAATCACCCCCACCTTAGTCCTCCCCCCTCAAGGGGGAGGGAATAAAGGAAAAGGGAATGACATATAAGAAGGAAGGGATTGCCACGCCCTGATAAATCAGGGATCGCAATGACAGTGGGAGAAGAGGGTCGAGATAAATTAATTAGTCAAAATTAATGTTTAAAGCATCTTGTACCGGTAAAGACCATGGCAAGATTATGTTCGTTGGCAGCTTCTATCACTTCCTCATCCCGCAACGACCCACCGGGTTGAATAATAGCAGTTACTCCCGCTTTGGCTGCCTCATCTATCCCGTCTCTAAAGGGGAAGAAGGCATCAGAAGCCAGATATGAGCCTTTGGAACGACCTTCTGATTTTCTGATGGCAATGAGAACCGAATCTACCCGACTCATCTGACCGGCACCGACACCTACCATCTGTTTATCCTTGGTTAAAACGATGGCATTCGATTTGACCTGTTTGACTGCCTTCCAGGCAAACAAGAGCTCTTCCAATTCTTTTTGATCTGGTTTTCTATTGGTGACTATTTTCAGGTCTTCTATGGTGATTTCCTTTATGTTTCTATCCTGAACCAGAAATCCGCCCGGTATTTTTTTAACATCTTTTACCTCGACATCTCTATTTTTTAAATCTCCCACTTTTATTAAGCGGCGATTCTGTTTCTGTCTTAAGATAGTTAGCGCTTCATCTTCAAAGTCCGGTGCCAGAACCGCCTCCACAAAATGAGTTTCATCAATTAAATCGGCCAAACTTGTTCCCACTACCCTATTGATACCAATAATGCTGCCATAGGCAGAAAGAGGGTCCCCCCGGTAAGCTTTTTGATAGGCCTCTTCAATAGTCGATGCGCTGGCCAAACCGCAGGGATTAGTGTGTTTTACAAAGACAACGGTAGGTTCCTGAAAATCTTTAACCATCTCCAGGACCGCTCCCAAATCTACTAAATTGTTAAAAGATAATTCTTTGCCACCTAACTGTATTGCATTTCCCAGATTGGGCTCTTCTACTGCTAATATTTCTTTGTAGAAAGAAGCAGATTGATGGGGATTTTCTCCATAACGCAGGTCTAGCACTTTTTCACCCAGTAAATTTAGAGTATGGGGAAAAGAAGCTGCTTCTTTGTACAAATTTTTTCTTAAATATTGGGAAATGATACTATCATAAAATGAAGTATGTTCAAATACTTCGGCCGCTAATCTCTTTTTAGTCTCCAAAGATATTTCTCCTTGATTTTTCTCTAATTCTTCTAAAATGATAAGATAATCCCGGGGATTTATTACTACAGCGACATCCTGATAGTTCTTGGCTGATGCGCGTAAAAGTGAAGGTCCCCCAATATCGATATTTTCGATAGCTTCTTCCAATTTTACCTCTTCTTTAGAAATAGTCTTTTGAAAAGGATATAAATTTACCACAACCAGGCCGATTGGCTCTATCTGCTGGGCTGCTATCTGCTCTTGATGCAGTGGATTATCGCTCCTGGCCAATAACCCTCCGAAAATCAAAGGATGAAGTGTCTTGACCCTGCCATCCAATATCTCCGGAAATTTGGTTACTTCGGAAATTAATTTTACTTTGATATGAGCATCTTTTAATAATCGAGCTGTCCCTCCGGTAGAAATAATTTCGATTCCTGATTTTTCCAAACCTTTAGCAAAATCAATAAGTCCTTCTTTATCGGATACGCTGATCAAAGCGCGTTTTATTTTGGCCATTTGTTTTTCTCCTTTCCTTCTTGCTTTCGTCATTAAATTAGAACTTAAATATTGTCCATTGTCTATTTAGGGATTACCCTGGATTCCCGCCTTCGCGGGAATGACATTTGTATTTTACTTTATCGCTTTTAAGGCAATATCTTTTCGATAATACATATCTTCAAAATACATTTCTTTTACTGCTTTATAGGCCCTTTCTTTTGCTTTAGAGATAGTGTCATCCCAGGCAGTTATCCCCAGGACTCTTCCTCCCGAAGTAATCACCTGATCATCTTGAAATTTGGTGCCGGCATGAAAGGCTATCATATTTTTCATTTTTTCCAATCTTTCCAAACCGCAAATCACTTTTCCTTTCTGATACTTTCCCGGATATCCTCCGGAAGCCACCACCACACATACTGCAGCATTATCTTCCCATTGGATATTGATTTTATGAAGCCTATCATCAATGACTGCATTTAATATATCGATTAAATCTGTTTTCAATCTCGGTAATACGACTTGAGTCTCCGGGTCACCAAAACGGGCATTAAATTCTAAAACTTTGGGACCTTCTTTGGTTAAGATCAATCCGGCATAAAGTACTCCTTTATACTCTTTTCCCTCTATCCGCAAACCTTTTACGGTTGGTTCTAAAATCTCTTCCAAAACTCTCTTTTTAAACTCATCAGAATAAAAGGGCACCGGGGAATAGGCCCCCATCCCCCCGGTATTGGGTCCCTGGTCGTGATCAAATATCTTTTTATGGTCCTGGGAGGAAACCATGGGTACCACCGTCTTCCCGTCACAAAATGCTAAAATCGATACCTCTTCTCCCTCTAAAAATTCCTCTACTACTACCTGCTTTCCCGCTTCTCCAAATTTTTTTTCCTCCATCAGTGTATCTAAAGCATCTCTCGCTTGAAGCAAATTTTTTACAATAAAAACCCCCTTACCGGCTGCCAATCCATCTGCCTTTATGACCAAAGGAAAGGTCTGTTTTTTTATATAATCGAGTGCCTTTTGGCTATTTTGAAAGACCTGGTAATTAGCTGTAGGAATGTTGTACTTTTTTAACAAAAACTTGCAAAATACTTTACTTGTTTCAATTTCCGCAGCCTCTTTGCTTGGACCGAATATCCTTAAACCCTGTTTATTAAATTCATTGACTATTCCCCGGGATAAAGGCAATTCCGGTCCCACTACCGTTAGATCAATCTTTTCTTTTTGGGTAAAATCAATTAATTTCTCTATGCTGTCTGCCTCAATATTGACACATTGGGCTAACTGGGAAATTCCGGCATTGCCCGGTGCGCAATACACTTGAGATGCTTTCGGACTTTGGGTAATCTTCCACACCAGAGTATGCTCTCTTCCTCCGCTGCCAATGACCAATACTTTCATTCTCGCCCTACCTCTATACAAATCTTATAAAAATGGTAATTATTTAATAAAAACTCTTCTTCCTTTAATAATTAATCTACCTTGAGAAAATAGCTGAATTGCCCGGGGATAAATTTGGTGTTCTTCTTTTAAGATTTTCTCTGCCAAAGATTCCTCCGTATCATCATCGCTCACTTCTACCGCCTTTTGCAGGATAATAGGACCGGAATCTACTCCTTTATCCACAAAGTGAACCGTACATCCGGAAACTTTTACGCCATATTCTACGGCTTGCTCCTGGGCGTGTAATCCCGGGAAAGAAGGGAGTAAGGCAGGATGAATATTCATTATCTTATTTTTATAGGTTCTGATAAAATAGGGGCTCAGAATTCTCATATACCCGGCCAGAACTACCAGTTCAATTTTTTTCTCTTTTAGGGTTTTAATTATCTCTTTATCGTAATCTTCTCTATTTTTAAATTCCTTAAAATGAATATACCGGGTAGCGATATGATGTTGTTGGGCTCTTTTTAGGGCATAAGCATCCGGATTATCGCTAATCACAACTTTAATTTCACCGGCAATTTTACCTTCTTCTATCGCCTCAATGATCGCCTGTAAATTTGTCCCTCTGCCGGAAGCCAATACTCCGATATTTATCATCACTTTCTCCTTAATGACAACTTTTGTGCCAGGCACCAAATTGGTCATTATAGAATAATTATCTGCTTATTTCCTTTTACAACTTTGCCTATAATATAAGAATCGTATCTTGTCATCTTTAGTTCGTTAATCACCTTTGAAGCATCATTTTGGGAAACAATTAATACCATTCCTATCCCCATATTAAAAGTCCGGTACATCTCCTCATCACAAATTTCTCCTTCTTTTTGAAGGAAAGTAAAAATAGAAGGTTTAGGCCAGCTTTTTTTGTCTACCTGAATTGAAACTTCTTCAGGCAAAATACGGGGAATATTTTCCACTATTCCTCCTCCGGTGATATGAGCTATTCCTAATATTTTATATTTTTCCAACAAATACAAAACCGGGGAAACGTAAATTTTAGTAGGTCCAAGCAATTCTTCACCCAAATATTCCTCGAAAGAAGATACTTTATCTTCTATTTTATATTTTTTAGATTCAAACAAAACCTTCCTCACCAGGGAAAAACCGTTACTGTGTAATCCATTTGAAGCAAGGCCTATCACCAAATCTCCTTCTTTAATCTCTCGGCCATCTATTATTTTATTTTTTTCTACTATTCCTACGGCAAAGCCGGCTAAATCATATTCGCCTTCTGGATAAAATCCGGGCATCTCTGCAGTTTCTCCGCCCAATAAGGCACAATCTGCCATCTTACACCCCTCGGTAATCCCTTTTATAAGCTCAACAACCACTTTTTCTGATAATTTACCCATGGAAATATAATCCAGAAAGAATAAAGGTTTCGCCCCACAGGTGATGATATCATTCACCGACATGGCCACTAAATCAATACCAATAGTGTCATGTTTATTTAGAGCAAAGGCGAGCTTTAACTTAGTCCCCACTCCGTCAGTTCCGGAAACCAATACCGGTTCTTTGTAATTTTGTTCTGCTAAGGAAAATAATCCGCCGAATCCGCCGATGCCACCCAATACTCCGGGAATAGAAGTTTTACTGATCAATGGTTTTATTTTTTCAACTATCTGATTAGCCAAACTAATGTCTACGCCGGCTTCTTTATAAGATTTTCCCATTTAATTCATTCACTTTCTTTTTTTTAGTTTATCGATTAATATAGTCGATAGTGAATAGTCTTTAGCCTAACACCCCCACCTTAATCCTCCCCCCTCAAGGGGGAGGAGATTAGAATGCAAAGGCGAGAAGCCTGTCCTACTCTCGGGCACGATGCATCGTGCCCCTACACATCTCTCATCACTAATTACTTCTTTTTTGACTTCAATTTTCTTCACTATATACTATATACTACATACGATATACAAGTTTTTATGTCGGATACTTCCCATTAAAACAAGCCATGCAAAAATGATCAGCAGGGATTTTATCAAAAACACTACATAAACCCTCAATACTCAGATAACCTAAACTATCCACGCCTATCCATTTTTCTGTCTCTTTTAGGGTATGATTTGAAGCCCTTAAACTTTCCCTATTTGGTGTATCTATCCCATAAAAACAGGGAAAATAAACCGGAGGGGAGCTTATTCGAAGATGAACTTCTTGAGCTCCTGCATCCCTTACTAACTTTATAATCTGTCGGCTGGTAGTCCCCCGGACAATAGAATCATCTATCAGTATCACTCTTTTATCCTTTATTATTTCTTTAATAGGAGAAAGTTTTATTTTAACTCCAAAATCCCGAATTAATTGATCAGGTTGAATAAAAGTTCTGCCAATATAACGATTTTTAATCAAACCTTCTTCATAAGGAATACCTGATTGGGCTGAATAACCGATGGCTGAAGAGATTCCTGAATCAGGTATGGGGACTACTATGTCGGCTTGTACCGGATGTTCCAGGGCTAACCTTCGACCCATTTTTTGCCGGCTTAAAGCTACATTTTCTCCATATATATTGCTATCCGGGCGGGCAAAATAAACAAATTCAAAAATACAAAGAGATTTCCTGTCATTAGAAATAATTTTGGTAGACCTCATTCCTTCTTTATCAATGACTACCATCTCCCCCGGCTCTACTTCCCTAATAAATTCAGCTCCAATAAGATTAAGGGCACAGGTTTCAGAAGAAAAAGCATAAGAATCCCCTAATTTCCCCAGAGCAAGGGGATGAAAACCGAAAGGGTCTTTTAATCCGATTAATTTATCTTCAGTCATTATTACCAAAGAAAAAGCCCCCTTTAACTGAGCAGCTACGATTTCAATGTTCTTTTCAATGTTCTCTTCCGGGGTCGTTTTTATTAAATTAGATATTATTTCACTGTCTGTGGAGGAATAAATATGAACGCATTTTTCTTTTAATTTTGTCTTCAAGTCTGCCTGATTTACCAGATTACCGTTATGAGCCAAAGAGAAAGTTCCTCCTTTATAATTTTTTAAAAGAGGCTGGCTGTTTTCCCAAATATTAGCACCGGTGGTAGAATATCTTACATGACCAATGGCACAATTACCCTGCAAGGTTTTTAGCTTTTCTTCATTAAATACTTCAGATACTAACCCTAAATCCTTATAGATTAAGATTTTTTGTCCATCAGATACGGCAATCCCTGCACTCTCCTGCCCCCGATGCTGAAGGGCATAAAGAGCAAAGTAAGTTAATTTAGATGCATCTATAGATGCATCCTCTTGATTAAAAATTCCAAATATTCCACATTCCTCATGCATTATTTTGTACCTCGCCAAACTTTTTCTAATTGACTTACTTTTATATTGATTAACCGGTTAATTTTTAATTTTTCCCCCTGTACATAACCTAATAGCAAAAGAGGAACCTGGTATTTATCGGCTATCTCTTGTAATGAAGATAGATTTTTCGGATTAATAGATAGAATGATTCGCGATTGGCTTTCCCCAAACAACAAGGCATCATTCCTTATTTTGCCTTCAATGTCTATTTCCGCTCCTTTTTTTCCTTTTATACAACTCTCTGCCAGGGCAATGGCCAATCCGCCTTCTGAACAATCATGAGCTGAAGAGATCAATTCCTTCTTGATTGCCTCCCGGCATACCTTTTGAACTGCCTGCTCCTTTAATAAATCAATCTGCGGAGGCATCCCTTTTTCCAAATGGTGAATCACTTTTAAATATTCACTTCCACCCAATTCTTCTTTATTTTCTCCTAAAAGTACTATCAAATCATCATGATTTTTAAATGCCATAGAACAGATATGATGATAATCTTCAATTATTCCCACCATCCCGATAACCGGAGTGGGATAAATGGCTTCCCCTTTGCTTTCATTATACAAGCTTACATTACCACTGATGACCGGGGTCTGCAATACTCTGCAAGCTTCACTGATTCCTTTAATGCTTTCTTCTAATTGCCAGTAGATGGTTTCCTTTTCAGGATTTCCAAAATTCAAACAATCAGTAACCGCCCGGGGTAAAGATCCCTTGCAAGATAAATTTCTGGCCGCTTCTGCCACAGCTATTTTTCCTCCTATTAGAGGATCAAGGTAACAATATCTTCCGTTACCATCAGTGGTAAGGGCTATGGCCTTTTTAGTTCCTTTTATTCTTAATATGGCGGCATCATCTCCGGGGAGCAGTACAGTATTGTTTCTTACCATATAATCATAATTTTCATAAATTTGTTCTTTGCTTATCATATTTGGCGAACCCAAGACTTGTAATAATGCTTGATTATAGTCATTCGGCTGAGATATTTCGGATAAATCAAGCCGATTGACCGAATCTAAAATATTCGGTCTTTTCCCTTTGCGATGACAAACAGGCACTCCATCGGCAAGTGATTTCGCAGGTATATCTGCTATTATTTCTCCTTTGTCTCTGATGGTAAATTTCCCATCATTGGTTACTTTACCAATGACTGCGGAATCTAAACCCCATTTATCAAAAATATTTTTAATTTTCTTCTCTTTCCCTTTTTTAATGACCACTATCATCCTTTCCTGGGATTCTGAAAGCATAATTTCAAAGGGATTCATTCCTTCTTCCCGCTTGGGTACTTCAGACAATTCAATATCCAATCCGCTATCCCCTCGACTGGCCATTTCACATAAAGAGCTGGTCAAGCCGGCAGCGCCGCAATCTTGCAAACCAACCACATAATCTAATCCCCTTAACTCTAAACAAGCCTCAATTAATAATTTTTCAGAAAAGGGATCTCCTATTTGCACCGCAGGACGATCTTCATCAGAGGTTTCATTTAATTCTGTAGAGGCAAAAGAAGCTCCCCCAATGCCATCTCTGCCGGTCTTCGCTCCTATTAAAATTACCGAATTGCCTTCACCTTTTGCTATTGCCCGCAAAATATCATTTTTCCTGGCCAATCCCACACACATCACATTTACTAAGATATTTTCCTGATAACTTGGAGAAAAAACTGTTTCCCCTCCAACCGTAGGCACACCTATACAATTGCCGTAAAAAGAAATGCCATCTATGACTCCTTTGTAAAGATATTGAGTTTGGGGATGATTAAAATCTCCAAATCTTAAAGAATCCAACAAAGCTATGGGTCGGGCACCCATCGCAAAGATATCCCGCACTATCCCTCCGATACCGGTGGCCGCTCCCTGAAAAGGCTCTATGGCCGAAGGGTGGTTGTGGCTCTCTATCTTCATGGCTATAATCTGATCGTCTCCGATATCAATAATGCCCGCATTTTCTCCCGGCCCCTGAAGAACCCATTCTGCTGAATTGGGAAATAATTTAAGAAGAGGCTTTGAGTTTTTATAACTGCAATGTTCTGACCACATTACCGAGTACATTCCTAACTCCACTTCATTAGGTTCTCTCTGTAAGTATTCTTTTATTTTCTGGTACTCTTTCGGAGTAAGATTCCATTTTTTCCAAAATTTTTCCTGCTCAAAGCTTTTCATTAATAAACAATCTCCTGTTATTAGCGTATCTCGTTGTTCGTATCTTGTATCTCGTCAAAGTAAAAACTTAAAATTATAATTAAATTTTGAAACTTTTTACAATTTTACTTTACTATTCTTTATAAAATTCAAAATAGAATTAAAAATATATTTTCCATCAGATGAACCCAAACAATCTTCCACGCAGCGTTCCGGATGGGGCATCATGCCCAAAACATTTCCTTCTTTATTACAGATAGCAGCAATATTATCCACAGCGCCGTTAGGGTTTGCTTTGGGGGTAACTTCTCCATTCTCTTCGCAATACCGAAGGACAATCTGGTTGTTTTTAATCAGTAGAGATAAACCATGTTCGTCAATATAATAATTACCATCCCCATGAGCAATGGGTACTTTTAAAACCTGCCCGCTCTTGCAGGAATAAGTATGGGGAATTTGATTGTTTTCCACCTTAAGATAGGTATATTTACAGATAAAATGAAGACTATTGTTTCTCATTAATGCTCCGGGTAATAGACCCGCTTCAGTAAGAATTTGGAATCCATTGCAAATTCCCAAAACCAAACCTCCGGCTGCAGCATAATCGATGACTACTGACATAACCGGAGAAAAGCGGGCTATAGCTCCCACCCTTAAATAATCTCCATAGGTAAATCCACCCGGTAAAAATATACCATCATATCCCTTGATATCAGTCTGTTTGTGCCAGATATATTCAACTTCTACCTTGAAAACATCATTAAGGGCATAAAAACAATCGTAATCACAGTTTGAACCTGGAAACTGAATGACACCAAACTTCACTTTAACACCTCGACTTCATAGGTAAAATCTTCAATCACCGGATTAGCTAATAATTTTTTACCCATTTCTTCAACCCTTTGAATGACCATCTGCTGATTCTGCCCCTTCATTTTAATATGGATATATTTTCCCATTCTTACCTCTTCTACTTCCTTGAATCCCAATGATTCCAAAGCATTTTGAGTCGCTTTCCCCTGAGCATCTAATAATCCTTTTTTTAAGGTTACATAAATTTTAACCAACCACATTTTCTTCTCCTTTATACAAATTAACCAATTTGCGCTTCGTAGGACAGGCGTTCTCCGTTTTCACGAGGACAGGTCTGCTTACCTATTATTACCCTATCCGTTAAACGTTATTTATTATTTGAATTGTTTCCTCTAATAATTCTCGTATAGAAGGGATATCTTCAAACCATTCTTTTTCGGTAATTTCATTGGTAAACGCACAATAGGCCATAGAAATAAGTTCTTTCAATCTTGGCGGTAAGGGTGGGGGAGATATCTTCACCTTATCTTTCCAATTTAATTCATCTTTCTTCTTGGCATTTATTAATTCTTTAAACCAGGAAGTTTTCCGATAATATAAACGGGCAATCTCCTTGCTGATGGGCATTCCTTTAAAAGTAAAGCGGCATTCATCCAAAGTCCCCAAGACATCCACTACTACCAGGTTTCTATCTTCATCAAAAGCAAATTCTATTTTACCATCTTCATATTTCAAACCAATTTTACTTGCTTCTTGTCCGATTAGTTGGTTAATTAAGAGGGTGGTTTTTTTAATTTTTTCTAATTCATTATTGCTAAGATAGGCAATTCTTTGGGCTTCTTCCCAACCTAAATAACGATCACTTTCCTCAAGCTTGGTAGATACATCAATAAAAGGTTGGTTTAAAGTTTCCCCGGGGTGGGGCATTTCCTTTAAATCTAGATCTTCTGATTTTAAATTACCCTCTTGTAATCTTTTAAATACGCTGGATCCCTCAGGAAGCGATTGGCGGTAAATAATCTCCAGGGGAATTAAAAAATTATTTTTTTCATTTTCATAAAGAGAATAATCATAAAAATTGCTTTTTTTCGAAGGCTTCAAAACTCTAAACAATTTAACTTCCATGGCATCAACCGGCCTTTGAATATCAGTTAATTTTTGGATTTTATTATCTTCCACTACACCTAAATAATGAGAACGTATACCTCTGGCTTCCATCTTTTCAAAAAAATAAGCCGCCGAGATACACAAAGATTTGCCCTTGTTGGGAATATGATCGGGCATCTCCCCCCAATCAAAGACTGAATAACGATCGGAAAAGATGAACCTTCCCCTGCCGCTTTTATTCGAACTGGGATGTTTTAATACTTCCAAATCTTTAACACTCCCCATTTTCTCGCTCCTTTCCATTCATTAATTAAATTAGTAAACTTGTAACTCGCAACCTGCAACTTGTAACACGAAACTTGTCGCTCATTACTTATTACTCATCACTCATCACCCATCACCGTATCTTAATATCTTTTATTTTTTGAGCCATAGCTTCTCTGTAATTTTCAAGTTTTTTTCTTAACTCAATATTGTTAATAGCTAATATTCTGGCTGCCATAAGTGCGGCATTTTTTGCATTTCCTATCCCCATGGTGGCAACCGGAACGCCTCCCGGCATCTGAACAATGGAAAGCAAAGAATCAAGACCCCCCATTACTTTAGTCTCTATGGGAACACCAATGACCGGCAACAATGTCCTGGAGGCGATTACTCCCGGTAAATGAGCCGCACCTCCTGCCCCGGCAATGATTACCTTAAATCCTTTTCCTTCCAACTGTGCCACATATTCAAAAAGTAAATCAGGAGATCGATGAGCAGAAAGCACTTTCATTTCATATGAAATACCTAATTCGTCCAATACCTCTGCTGCTTTTTCCATCGTTTCTCTGTCTGATATACTTCCCATGATTACTGTTACCTTATCCATTCTCCTACCTCCCCAACATCTTTAAAATAAAAAAACCCAGGCAATAGAAATTCCCTCAATCAGAGTGGAACCTCTCCGCCTGGGCTTTTAACCCTCCGGTGTAGTATAAAATAAATATACTTTGCACCACTTGGTTCTAATCTTATCTAAGTCTAATAGGATATTTATAATACTTATAAATATAAATCAGCTTAAATAAGCGATTCCCTAAGGTGCACTTCCACTCGTAGCCTGTCGTGATTTACGGTCACCTGGTAGAAACACCCTTGCCATATTCAAGAGTTTATACGAGTTCCTATTATTTAACTTTGATATTTTTTCTGACTAAAATATAGCATTATTAACTTTTAATGTCAAACACATTTTAGCTAACAATGAAAAAAGATAACTTTAATGATTTCTCTTTTTAAATATTCCAAAACATTGTTTTTGAAAACAAAAACGGCTAACAATCAACAAAGCGACCCCTATAGTTAGAGTAAGCATATAGATCATCGATATTATTTCAAATTGCATTTCTTTTAACATAATTCCTAAAGCAGCAAGGATTAAAAAAATAGCATAAAATTTTTTCAAATTTTCCCCACTAATATTTCGGGTACCCCGAACTCCGAAATTAACCCCAAATAAACTTCCTGCTCCTAATAAAATAGCAGCTAAAATGATTACTTTTCCTTCCTGATAATAAAGATAAGCAGCAAATATGGAAGAAATGACAACGGTCAATAGGCTTGTCCCCACAGCATGATGAGGTTTCATGTCTAAGAAGATAATTAGTAATGGAACTATAATAAATCCGCCACCAACTCCCATAAATCCCTGCAAAAAGCCAACTACCAAAGCAATCAAAACAATTAACCAAATAGATATAAGCGGATAAGAAGAATCTATTTTAATTTTGGGAGGCATTAGAGCAATCCATTCAAGTAAAAAAAACTTTTTTTGTTTGCTGTCTGGATGAGCATTATTCAATCTTTTTCGCATTGTTGAAATACCTAATAATAATAAAAGAACAATATATAAAACCCGGATATAAATATCGGCCAAATTGAGCAGGTTCAAATAAATAACCAGAGGCTGAGAAATTCTGATTCCAATAAAACTCAAAAATCCTAACATAATTGAAACTTTTATAATGGTATTACCGGCAAAATAATGTCGGATCCCTGCAACACAAGAAACCATTCCCGCAAAAAATAATCCAGTCCCTACGGCACTGACCATCGGTAAGCCCAAAATATTAAGCAAGGGGGTCAGGATAAAAGCACCCCCTACTCCAAAAAACCCACTTACTACACCGATATTAAAACCAATTAATATTAATGATATCCAGGTATATACAGATTCTAGGTCAATCACTCTTTTTCCTTCTCTTTAGCTATTCTATTTATTTTAATATGTCACCTATAACATCTAAGATCTTTTTTATTGAGAATTTCATTAGGCCAAGTCAATATAGTAGTTTGTTTGTTTTTATTTATTAAAATTTATAATCTCGTACTGCCTCATACCAGGCTACAATATTTTCAACAGGAACATCATAACCGATGGAATTAGATGCTCCTAATACTAATCCTCCGCTTTGCCCACACCATTCAATATAAGTAATAGCCTCCTTTCTACAATCTTCCGGAGTTCCAATATGAACATCATTGTTTATTTTCTTACACGATGCAATTATTTTCGCCAATCTGGGTTTATCAACAGATCTCCATGTATCCGGTCCCATAATAAGACTATGTTGCATTGCAATATCACCTTCAAAACCAACCATATCCATGCCAGCTTTGGTCAACCTTCGTAATATCTCACCCTGTAATTTATAAAGCTTATCATATAATTTCTCAACAAAGGCTCTATTAATCAAATAATCACATAATCGATAATATCATCTTTAGTTGCTTTATTTTATTCTTTTCTTAATTCTAAATTCTTACATATTTGCAATAGTTCGTTTACTCTTTTATCACTGGTCGCAGCTTGAATATCTGCCATCACCACATCACAGGGGGATAACTCACTATATATTTTTTTCATATCTTTCTTAATTTCATCTAAATTTGCCTCCTGCAATCGAACGGGTGAATACATAACTGCTCTCCTTGCTTCAGGAAACATCTTTTTCACTTTTTTCAGGTCAGACATCATACCCATATCCAGATAACCAACTTTAGGTAATTTTTTTATCTCTTCTAAATAAGGAGTAACCTCCCAATTACAAGTATGCACACCAAATCTTTCAAAACTTTCTGCAATCCTCTTATCATAAGGAAAAAGAAACTCTCGATAAATTTGGGGAGATACCATATTAAGAGTACAATTACTTACACAAAAATGGTTAACATAAAATCCGGATTCTCGCTGTCTCTTTTGAACTTTTTGGGCTAATCTAATTACTATATCACAGATTATAGAGAAAAAATAATGCACCAGAGTTGGTTTATCATAAAAATCAGTAAAAATATTCTCTCCCCTTAAGTGAAAAGCATTATTGAGAACACCTTGCCAGTTTAAATAGCCGTGTATTTTCCCCCATTCTGATTCAATAATGTCTATCTGATTAAATAATTCTTCTACAAATGGATTAGAAAGTAGATCATCAATATTTAGTTTTTCCATTTCTTTCTCGGTAAGTTTCTTTTTGTTTTTATCTAAAACAGGCCACCTATCTTCTTGGTATACTAAAGGGAACTCAAATATTTTTGGAATAACATAAGCACCATAACATCCTGAAATAGTAGCTAAATCATCTTTATACTCCTCACTCCAGTAAGAAACTGAAGGAAATTTCTGGCACAGCTCTTTTTTCATTTTTATCAAACTAGTATAGCGATAAAAAGGATTTATATGCCACTTTTCTGAAAAATCAACACCGCACCGCCCATGAAACCAAGCGGGTTCAAAACCTAAAGAAACTCTCATATCTGATTCTGTGCCATCTGCAGGTTCTCTTCTTGCCGGACCACTTATGGGAATATGATTTCTTAATTTTAATATGTTCATAATATTTAATATTTTAAGCAAAATAGAATTTAGTTATTCTTTAAAATCAAACTTAATACTTATTTCCATATAGTATTAGGAATAAACATTACGATTTCCGGAATATAAGTAATTAAAAAAAGTACACCAATCAACACTAAAAGCATAGGGAAAATTTCTTTGATAATTATTTTCAGTGGTGTACCTGAAATACCAGATACAATAAAGAGCAGCATTCCAAAAGGAGGGGTGGATAAACCTATCATCATATTTAAAACAATTACTACCCCAAAATGAACCAAATCAATTCCCATAGCTTCTACTAAAGGCAAAACTATGGGGACAAATACTACCTGAATACAAGAAGTATCCACCAACATTCCCAGAATAAGAAAAACTATATTTATAATAAAGAGCATCAAGTATTTATTCTGAATTATGGCTGATAAACTTCCATATAGTATATCCGGAATATGTTCTATAGCCACAATATATGAAAAGCTAAAAGCAGCACCAACAATAAGAGAGAGAGTGCCAGTTGTTTTAACCGTATCTATAATTACATTGAGTAATTGCTTTACACCGATAGCTCGATAGACAAAAAATGAAATAACCATAGCATAAAATCCTGCCAGGGCAGCAGCCTCAGTGGGAGTCACAATTCCACTGTAGATACCACCCAAAAGAATTACCGGAGTTAAAAGAGCGGGAAAAGTATTAAAAATAATTTTAATAAGTTCCCTAAAATGATAGCTTTCCCCAGTAGGGTAATTTCTCTTTTTCGAGATATAAGCAACATAAATCATTAAAGCTATGGCAATTAAAATTCCCGGTATCATCCCACCTAAAAAAAGTTTACCAATAGAAGCACCAGAAAACATAGCATAAATAACCATAGGAATACTGGGTGGAAAAATAGGGCCAATAGTTGCTGAGGCTGCAGTAATGGCACAGCTAAACCCGTCATCATAATTTTGTCTTCGCATAGCTTCTATTTCCATAATTCCTAAACCTGAGGCATCGGCAATGGCGGAACCAGTCATTCCAGAAAATATAAGAGAAGCAATTATATTAACATGTCCCATTCCTCCTCTCCATTTACCAACAAGAATGTTAGCAAATTTAAATACCATTTCAGTAACTTTTCCAGTATTCATCACTTTGGCAGTAAAAACAAAAAGAGGAACTGCAATAAGGATAAAACTTACATTGAGATTAGTTAGCAGTTGGGTTGCAGCCATTTGTACACCGGTAGCTGGACCAGGAGCTAAGACAAAATAATAGATTGAACTCATCAACATACCTAAGGCAATAGGGATTCTTAAAATAAAAGTTAAAATAAAACACAAGATAAAGACCAGTAGCGGAATATTCATCCTAATTCTCTCCTCGGCCAAGTTTTTTAAAATCTGTGATAATATCGTAGCCCAATCGCCCAATCATAATAATAAGAAACACAATATAAGGAGAAAAAGCTATATTCATAGGGATCTTAAGCACATCAGACTTTTTAAAGGACATAAAATTTATATACCGATAAGTTGGATAAAGAGAAATAGAAAAAGCAATAAATAATAAAGTATTTCCCGCTATTCTCATCCATATTTGAGTCCTGAGTTTGACTCTATCATAGATCATAGTAAACATCACATGAGAAGAGTCTCGCTGGGCAAAACAAGCCCCCAGTAGTGTTACCCAGATAAAAGCTATCAGCGTAAATTCTAAAGTCCAGGTAAGTGGAACCAGAAAATAACGATAAAATATTTCTAACATAAAAACAATAAATAACAAGCAAAAAACTATCGATGAGGTATAGACTTCTATAAAATCAAGTATAAAAATACTTATTTTCTTCCAGAGTTTTATATTTTTCGTAACCTTTCAGTCTCCTTTATAAGCGAGGGTCTCACCATTACCAATGAGACCCTCGCTTTCTATTCCAGCAAAATTACCTCACCATTCTATTGATGATTATTTTAGTGCTTGAATTTCTTCATAGAGAGCCATATCCCAATTTTTGGAAATATCTTTGCTCTCTGTAGCATAAGAATTCTTGGCATAGGAAGCAAAAGCCTTCCTATCCGGATCTTCAATAACAATCAATCCCTGCCCTCTAAAGAAATCAAGTAACTCTGCTTCAGCCTTCAGGTTGGTTTCAGCACAGAATTGCCGCGCTTTTTCTAGAGCTTTACGAATGACTAATTTATCTATATCACTCAATGACTGCCATTTCTTTTCATTTATAGTTGGCCATACAGAATTGACTACATGATTGGTAAGCACTATGTATTTAGTTACCTCATAAAACTTAGCATTTTTGTCAGTAGGAAGG
>MEYH01000073.1 GCA_001773955.1 Candidatus Sediminicultor quintus
TGTTCCATATTTAATATATTTACCAATTCACAGACACATAATTCACCTTGCAGTAGAAGCAAATAAATACGCAGGCGAGTTTCATCAGATAAGGCTTTAAACATCTTTATAGTTGCTTCCATGGTTGTATTCTCCTTTATATATGATGATATTCAGGTTATTGCTCTAAAAATATCTATCCTGCAGGCCATATTTTTTTCTACAATTTACTATCTATTAATGACAATGGGGATGGCAACAGTTAAATAAAGATATTCCTTTATTTCCTCTTCCTGTATTTTATCCGGGATTCTATCTTTTAATAATATCACCTGTAGATTTTCTTTTTCTCCTGAGTTTAACTCAATTTCAGATGCTAAAGGGACGAGATAATCTGCTGAGGTTTCTATGGAAGTAATTTTTATCCCCTCTTCCCCTGAATTTACCAGAACGAACCTTCCTATGGTTTCGTCTTCAGAATTAGTTATTAAATTAAAACTGGCTCCTACCGGAGAAATACTTACTGTGGGAGCGGGTTTCTCTTTTATATAACCATCAATACGCAATGAAAGGGCTTTTCTCCTGGGGTCATTACAGTATATACGTATACTCTCTCTTACTTCACCTAACTCATGCTGGCTGGAATTATAGGTAAAAATTACCTCCTGTTTTTCTCCCGGAAGAATAGTTAGAGGTATCTCTGTATCATATTGGATATATTCAGAGGCGTCTACCTTATCAATTATCAGATCCAATTCTCCCTTGTTTTCGATAGTAAAAGTAAAGGCGGGAAAATCCCCCTGGGAAATCAACCCTAAATCCCATTGAGAATCTGAAAAGAAAGCTTGGGGGGAGGGGATAGGCTCTACTTCTGCAATTATTGTAACTTTGGTGGTGGGGAGCTGTGGGTCGTTGGATTCGATATGAATATCTTTTTTGACTATACCATTAAAGCCGGTAGGATTAAAAGTGATCTGTAGTTCAGCTAATTGTCCGGGTTTTATATTATCAGAAGAGAGCATGGTGGCGGTACAGCCACAGGAGGCACGTACCCGGCTGATAATCAGTTCTTCTTTTCCGATATTTTTTATGTTAAAGATATGAACCGGTCTTTCGTCTTCTTTTATCTTTCCGAAATCCCATTCTTCTTCTGATATAGAAATAGTAGGCGGCTGGGAAGACTTGTTTTGAATATTATAAAATATTAAAAAAGCTCCTACTATAACTACTATACTTATCAAGATAATAATAATTTTGTTTTTACGAATCATAACTTTCTCCTTTGTTTTATATTAATTATTCACCGATTGACCAATTTTCCAATTTACCGATTAGCCAGGTAATGTAGCGAAAAACCATAATTCAAAATTAAAAACTTTTTCGTAGAACGTATTGTTTTTTGTAGGGGTCGGATTTATCCGACCCGAAACGGGTTCGATGAATCGAACCCCTACTTCTATACACTAAACGCGCTACGCTATCTTTTTTCTCTTTCACGATATACGACATACGATATACTAATTACTATTCCACGTAAACTGCTTGTAAAATCTCTTTGGTCGAGCTTTCCGGTGCTTGTACAAAGATAACTCCGTGGACATTCTCTCCTTCCCAATTAATTCCTTCTAGAGTAAAGGAAAAATCAAGGATTTCTTCAGGGGCAAGAGAACTAATTTCAATTTTTTGTTCATCAAAAATATCAGAAACTGAATATTTTAAATTTGCTGTTGGTTGTTCCTGAAAAATCATTCCGTTTATCTCTAAATTACTTAAAGTAGAAATGCTTACATTTTCGATGATTCCGTTAAGGGTTGTAGTATTGGAATTACTACTTCTTGTCAGAGTAACAACAATTTTTGATCCCTTAGCCAGTTCGGCATCGATTATACCTTTTACTTTTGTTATAAATGCTTCAGGATTATCGGGATTAGTAGAAGAATAACCCTGAATTCTATCATTTAATCCGTTAAATAAAATATTAGGTATTCCCCAATCAGCAGAATCGGGAAAATAAAATTCCTTATATCTTTCAGAGATTTCCGGAGTGGAATAATCTCCTCCAGATGCTTCTTCTACCAGTATCATCTGGTTGTAACCATATTCTCCTGCTAATTGTTCTAGTATTGGTTCAGCATCTTCACAGTGAGAACAACCAATAGCCATAAATAATTCTACCATCACCACTCGTTCGGCTGGTTCTGGCTCTCCTTCTGCTGGTGTAGCAAAGAGACAACCGGTAAATAAGCATGTCGTTAATACTATTATTAATGCTAATAATAGTTTCTTCATATTATTTATCATTCTCCTTGTTAAAAAACTTTTCTTTTATCACCTATTTAATATCCGGGTGGAGGAGGACATACTCCATCACCACAACCATCATCCTTTTTGGTATCTTTTTGGGGAGTTCCTTTTTCTTTAGCATCTAAGAAATAACTGATATATTGAAACATTATACTTTGCTGTTTGGAGATTAGCCCCGGATAGGCTCTCTTTACTACCAAATTCTTATCTAAAAGGATATTGGTGGGTAAAACTTCAATATTGTAAAGATTGCTCACTTCATTCTGGCTGTCTAATAGTATGGTAAAAGATATTTTTTTATCAATCCAAAACTCTTTAATCTGAGCAATATCTTCCTCTTTCAGGTCTTCATTGGTATTTATCATAATTACCTGATATTTTTCTTCAATAATATGCGCTTCAAAATATTTGGCCAGTTCTTCTATCCCATATACTGAATCCTTATTTTCATTATTATAAAAATAAAGGATAAGGAGCTTTTGTTTTTCTTTGTAATCTTCCAAATTAAAGGTTTCTCCCTCTATAGTCTTAAGATTAAAAGTGGGGGTAGGGAAACCTATTCTAAAAGCTGAAGAAAAAACAGACGAGTAAAAAGAAACCGAAAAAGCAATGATTAGTAAAATAGTTAAAAGGATACTCTTATTATTCCTTAACCAAAATATCATATAAAACACCTCCTAATTAATTCTCCAATTTACCAATTCCCTATTAGTAAAAAATACCACTATAAAACAGCAGCACGGCCAACCCGAAAAACAACAGGGTCATCGCTATCTTAATTTTCCCAAAATTCTTTTGAGTAAGTTCAGCCCATTGTGCCGAAGTGGTCCCCCAGTAGGTAAAAGAAAAGACCAGGACTAAGGGCAGTATAAACATCAGATTATAGAGCAAGAGATAAAATAAAGCATTAGCCTTTAAATCAGGGATAGTACTGATAAACATGATAGTAGGAAGATAAATCTGACCGGTACAGGCTAACTCTAAAAGAGAAACTATAAAACCAGTTACTGCAGCCATTAAGATATAATTACTAAATCTTACATTCTTACGGATAGCAGAATGGATCATATTCTTTAAAAATGGAGGCAATTGGAGTTTGGCATCTTTGGTGGTCCCTTTTTTCTTGAATTGGAGATAGTCATATAGACTGACCACCCCTAAAATTAAGGCAAGGGCGGCGGTAACCAGAACGAATATCTTTCGAACTAAAGGTAAAAAGGATAAAGAAGTAATCACCTTTAAGGCCCCGGTTCCGATTAAGAAGTAGGTCAGAAATACGGACAGGGTAAACATTCCTCCTACCCAGAGAATTTCCTTTCCTTTTCGATTGGTCAGAGCAAGATAGGAGATAAAAAATATAATGGTAGCAAAGGCGCAGGGATTTATGCCATCAATCAAGCCGCTCACTGCTACCGCAGTCAGACCGAAAGACTGAAAACGAGCTATTAGTCTATCTTGAGCAGTAAGATCTTTTTCTTTAATTTTCTCCCAGGGAGCTATAGTTTCTGTGGTTGAATACTTCTGGATTAATTCGTCTAAATTATCGAAGGTAATAGTACCTCTAAAAAGGTAATTATCCCCTATAAATATAACCGGGACCAGGAGCCTTTCCTCCTCAGGCATCTGACATAATTCACCCAGGGATTCGGCTAATTCCATATTCTCGGTTAAACTAATATCAAAACTTTCTATGATTAGATTACCAGGATATTTTGCGGAAATATCTTTCAATATAATCTTGGCTTTATCACAATCATGACACCCTACTTCGTAAAAATAGGCTAAGTAAACCGGAGAACTAACTGAACTTGATGTGCTTGCGGCAAAAGAATTAATTGCATAGGGAGAAGAAATTTGGCTTATGAAAATTAGAGAAAACAATGAAAGTAAAACAAGAGTTAAAGCCAAATAAAACTTTCTTCGGTTTGCATTATTTAATTTATTATTTATTAATTTAGTTTTCATTATATATAATTTTCCCCTTTAATCCTATTAATCAGAATTCAGAATAGTGAATGATTTTTTATATTTTACTACAGATCGCTTCAATTTCAATTAGTATATCTTGTACGGCAATATTTTTTCAGGTCGTAAGTTGTAGTATACAATATAATATTAAAATTTCAAAATTTTTGATTAAACCAACTTTTTACTTTGAAATATATACTGGTTATCCCCCAAAAAGCTAAAAATATTTTGTTCTCTGAAAATTTCTTTTGTCATTCCCGCCTGTCTGCGTGCGTACACGCACAGGCAGGCGGAAGCGGGAATCTATTTTTTATTTTTTATTCCTGGATTCCCACTTTCGTGGGAATGACAGAGACAAAATTGGGTTGATGCATCGTTCTCACATATTGCTATATCGTTATGTTATGTACTTTTTAGGTTGTAACCATACACTTTAAATTTAATATGTTAAATCTATCATACGTATCTATACTTGTCAAGAATTTTAACAGAATTTTAATATCGAAACCCGATTAAAAATTTTACCATAAAAGACTTGACAATAAACATACGTTTATTTTATACTATAAAAGAGAGGATAAATTTTGTTGATATAGCAAATGATTATTTAAATTATTAAAGGAGACTAAAGATGTTTAAAAAAGATTCCCTTGATCCAAATCATAAAAAGACTCTTCAGTTGATTCAAAAAACAATTAGAGAAAACGGCTATCCGCCCACTGTTCGGGAAATCTGCAAAGCCGTGGGAGTAACTTCCTCTGCTACTGCCCATAAATATCTTACCATCCTGGAAAAGAAGGGTTATATCCACCGTGAGAAAGAGAGATCTCGAGCTATTAGAATTATACCTCGAACCAATGAAGTGCCTGTAATAGGAAGTGTAGCCGCAGGAAAACCCTTGTGGGCCTTAAAAGATATCACCGAAGTTATACCTATACCGGAGCAGCTTTCTGGCAGTGAAGAAAGCTTTATGGTAAAAGTTGAAGGTGACAGCATGATCGGAGATCATATCCTTGATGGAGATTATGTCATGGTTAACCCCCAGCAGGATGCTGACAACGGAGACATTGTCATCGCTCTCCTAAATCAGGAAGAAGTTACTGTAAAAAGATTATATAAAAAAGATAATCAGATTACCCTGCAGCCTTCCAACTCTCTTTACCAACCCATAAACACCAAAGATACGATTATCCTGGGTAAGGTTATCGGAATTTTAAGGCGGTTTAACGGAGGAAAAAAGTAGTAACCATGCTATATATCGGTACCTCTGGTTATAGTTATAAAGATTGGATAGGAACCTTTTATCCCGAAAATACTGATAAAAAAGAGATGCTTAAACTATATGCTCAAAAGTTTAAGGTTTCTGAAATTAATTCTACCTATTACCGTATCCCTCATCCGGCATCTTTTTATTATTTGCAGCAAAAGGTTCCTGCTAATTTTAAGTTTACAGTAAAAGCCAATCAAGAAATGACTCATAGCCGGGAAGAAAATCCTACCATTTTTAAAGATTTTAAAGAATCCATAAAGCCCTTGCTGGAGGCAGGTAAGTTTGCCTGCGTGTTAGCTCAGTTTCCTTATTCTTTTTATAATACTCCCTCCAATCGGGATTACCTTATCCGCTTCAAAGAAAGAATGGAGGATATACCTCTGGTGGTAGAATTTAGAAATTCTTACTGGATAAATAACGAAATATTCAGGATTTTAAAAAACAACGACATAGGTTTTTGCTGTGTAGACCAACCCCAGCTCAAAGGTTTAATCCCGCCCATAGCTGAAGTTACTTCTAACCTGGGCTATGTTAGATTTCATGGCCGAAACAAGGTTAACTGGTGGGAACACGAAAAAGCCTATCAGAGGTATGATTACCTCTATACCGAAGAGGAATTAAAAGAATGGATACCTAAAATAAAAAAGATTGCCGAAAAAACTACCGACCAGTATATTTTTATGAATAATCATTATAAAGGTCAGGCAGTTAAAAACGCCTTGATGTTGATCAAGCTTCTTAAAGAAGAAATAGAAACCGGGGAAATTAAAGAGAAAGAAAAAGAGCAAGAAAAAGAGAGACGGGATTAAAGAAAAATCGCTTATATTTTTTTGCTCCTTGAAACAAACATACGTTCTAAGTACAGGTTACGAGTTTATAAGATAGAAGTCAGGAGCCAGTAGCCAGGAGTCAGAAGATTATTAGCGGATGATGTTTAGAAGGTAGGGGTTCGATTCATCGAACCCGTTTCGGGTCGGATAAATCCGACCCCTACAAAAAATCTAAAATAAATGCAGAATTTTTATTATAATACTATACGCTAAACGCTGTACGCTATACGCTATGATATTCACTGTCGACTAATTTAATTGGTGAATTGGTGAACTGGCAAACCGGGTAACTGGGTAAGCTAATGTGCTAACGACTAATTCAATTGGTCAATTGGTGAATTGGAGAATTGGCTAATGGCCAGAAAGGTGTTTCAAAATGGATATGGTACATCTACATGTACACTCTCAATACAGTGTGCAAGACGGGCTCTGCAGCCTCGATGATTTAGTTAAACAAGCGGTTAAATTTAATATGAAAGCAATAGCTTTAACTGACCATGATGGGCTCTACGGGGCTGTTCAGTTCTATAAAAAGGCAAAAAGTGCGGGGATAAAACCCATCATCGGCTGCGAAATAAGGGTAAAAGATAATCAAGAATCCAAAGAGACCTATCACCTGGTTCTTTTGGTCAAAAATAAAGAGGGATACAGCAATCTCTGTCAAATTATCACCAGAGCTCACTTATCCAATCCTTGCTCTATCCCAGCCATAGAAAAAGATATTTTAGCCAAATACAGTAAGGGAATTATTGGATTAAGCGGATGCGATAAAGGGGAAATACCTCTTCTCCTTTCACAAAAGAAGGCTGAGCAAGCCGAAGAGGCCGCTTACTGGTATCAACAGGTATTCGGCAAGGAAAATTTTTATTTGGAATTATCCTTTCATGGCCTTAACCAGGAAAAAGAAAT
Source organism: Candidatus Sediminicultor quintus (assembly GCA_001773955.1). Classification (GTDB taxonomy): domain Bacteria; phylum Atribacterota; class Phoenicimicrobiia; order Phoenicimicrobiales; family Phoenicimicrobiaceae; genus Sediminicultor; species Sediminicultor quintus. The sequence goes on from MEYH01000073.1 coordinate 7,261, forward strand.
TAACTCTAAATTAATAGAAATAGGTAAAAGACTGAATATCCCCCCGGTAGCCACCAACAATATCCATTACCTCCAAAAGAATCAGGCGTCTTCTCAACATCTATTAAACAAAATTGCCAATTTGGGAACAAAAGAAAGATTCTATCACCCAAAACTGGAGACTGATGAATATTATTTTAAATCTCCCTCAGAGATGGAGAAAATATTTTCCCGGGTGCCCCAAGCCCTTAAAAACTCAAGTGAAATTGCTGAAAAGTGTCACTTAGAACTTAATTTAGGAGAAATTCATCTCCCGGCTTATCCCCTGCCCTCTGCCTATTCTGCCCGGGATTATTTAAAAAAACTTTGCCTGAAAGGTCTTAAAAAATATTTTCCCGTCCCCTGCCCGGAAGTTACAAAACGCCTGCAATATGAATTGAAAATAATCAACCAGATGGGTTTTGCCGGATATTTTTTAATCGTTCATGATATCGTCCGTTTTGCCAAACAGAATAACATCCCGGTCGGCCCGGGAAAGGGTTCTTCGGCCGGCAGCCTGGTCTCTTACCTGCTTAATATCACCGAGGTAGATCCTTTAAAATACCAACTTTTTTTTGAAAGATTCCTTAACCCGGAAAGAATAGACCTTCCGGATATCGATATAGATTTCGGCCGGCTGGGGAGAGAAAAAGTAATCACTTATATCTTTGAGAAATTTGGGAATAATCGGGTAACCCACGTCAGCACCATCTCTACTTATGCCGCCCGCTCAGCCATTCGAGATGCAGGGAGAGCACTGGGATTCCTCCCTCAGGAGATAAATAAAATCGCTAAATTTATGCCTATCTTCTCCTTACCGGGAGTCATTAATGCCTCTTTAAAAACATTACCTGAGCTGCAAAAGCTTCCCTGTGGCCGGGAGCCCCTTAAATCCCTATTCTCTTTTGCCCAAATCATAGAAGGGATGCCCCGGCATCTCTCTGTACATGCTTCTTCCATGATCATCTCAGATAGGCCGCTTTCCGAAATAGTCCCTTTAGAGGTAACTAATCAGGGAGAAATAGTCAGCCAATATGAAAAAGAATCCATCAAAGATTTAGGACTGTTAAAAATAGATATTTTAGGCTCCCGCAGTCTCACTATCATTAAAAAAACTCTGGAAATGCTGAAAGAAAAAAATATAAATATTAACCTTAACCAGATTCCCCTTGACGATAAAGCTACCTTCTCTACCCTGCAAAAGGGCAAAACTCTGGGAGTCTTCCAGTTGGAAAGCTCAGGGATGTCCTCTCTTCTAAGGAGGCTTTCCCCTTCGCATCTGAATGATGTAATCGCTGCTCTATCTCTATACCGGCCGGGTCCTTTGGATAGCGGAATGACTGAACATTATCTTAAAAGAAAGCGGGGCGAAGAAGAGATAGATTATCTACACCCCAAATTAAAACCTATTTTGAAAGATACTTATGGAGTTATTCTTTATCAGGAACAGGTTATGCAGGTAGTTTCGGTTTTTGCCTGCCTTAGCCTGGGAGAAGCCGACCTCTTTCGTCGAGCCATTAGCTCTCGTTCACCGGTAGAGATGGAAAGACAAAGAGATAATTTCCTTAAAAAAGCTATTCAACAAGGAAATACTAAAGAAGAAGCGGAAAAAGTTTTTTACCTGATCTCCAAATTTGCTCACTACGGTTTTAATAAAGCTCACAGCACCTCCTATGCCCTAATCTCTTTTGTAACCTGTTATCTTAAGGTACATTATCCCGCCTACTACCTGGCTTCCCTGCTCACCTACGGTATGGGTTATTATTCTCCTGACCGCTATATTCAGGAAGCCCGGCGTTTCAAGGTTAAAGTGCTCCTCCCCGATATAAATAAGAGCGGAGCCGGTTTTACCGTAGAAGATGGAGCCATTCGAGTGGGACTGGGTAAGATAAAAGGTATGGGAGAAAAGCATTTAAAATCCCTTCTATCTCTCAGGGAAAAATGCCAAAGATTTAATTCCCTGTATGACTTCTGTTATAAAACCAGGTCTTCAAAAATCAATCAAACCTTAATCGAAAATCTAATTAAGGTAGGTGCTTTCGGCTTTACCACTTATCCCCGTTCGGCATTATTAACCCTGCTCCCCCTTACTTTAAAAGAAGTTAGAAAGAAGAAGGCTAAAGATGGGGCTCAAAACAAAATATCCGAACTTATTTCCTCTGATTCCATTCCTGCTTATCATTTTTCCAAATCTTTCCAAATGAATTTAGAAAAGGAAATAATCGATTTATATATAACTAACTATCCTTTAAAAAAATATGATAAAATATTAGCACACCTGCCGATGATGAATTCTAATCAACTATTAAATTATTTTTATCCGAGACCAATTTTGATAAAAGGAATGCTGATTCAAGCAAGGAGACAATTTACCCAGCAAAAACAAGTGATGGCTTTCTTGCTCCTGGAGGATGAAGCAGGTTTCTTTGAAGTGATTGTTTTCCCGAACATCTATCAAAAATATTCTATCCTCCTTCGCCAAGAGGTACCTCTTTTGATAGAGGGAGTCTTAAGCAAAGATAGCGGTGATTCTAAAATAATCGCCCGGAAGATTGTAAATATAGACAGTATATAGTAAAGAATAGCGTGGAGCGTATAGCGTTTAGCGTATAGAAAAATACAGTGATGAGTAATGTGTAATGAGTAACAGGTTACGGGTTGCAAGTTGCGAGTTTCAAGTTTATAGCTTCGGAGGTAGGGGTTCGATTTATCGAATCCGCTTCGGGTCGGATAAATCCGACCCCTACAACTATTCGCTTACGGCTAATTTAATTGGCAAATTGGGCAATTGGTAGATTGGTAGATTTTAAAGTTTTGAATTTTAAATTATAGTTTCGCGTTTTTAGCTTTAAGTTTTTAGCTTAATAAACTATAATCTGTACGCTATATACTAACTATAAATTAATTACATCAGAAAGGACATAAAGTGAGTGATAACCATTGCCTATCTATAATTCATCTGGATCTTGATGCCTTCTTCGCCTCAGTAGAACAAAGAGACAATCCGGCTTATCGAGGAAAACCTCTTATTGTAGGAGGAGTAAGCGGTGCCGACAGAAAAGATGGCAAAACCAACCGCGGAGTGGTCTGTGCCGCTTCCTATGAAGCCCGTAAATATGGTGTTCATGCCGGCATGCCTATCTGGGAAGCCCGTCAAAAATGCCATCAGGGAATTTTTATTCCTTCTCAAATGAAAAAATACCTGGAAGCATCTAATTATTTTTTTCAGATATGCAGTACTTTTACTCCCTTGATAGAACCGTTGAGCATCGATGAACTTTTTTTAGATGTATCCGGATGTGAATCACTCTTTGGCTCAAGCGAAATCATCGGCAGAAAAATTAAGGAAAGGGTCTATCAGGAAATAGGCCTTAAGGTCTCGGTGGGAATAGCCGAAAATAAATTCCTAGCCAAGATAGCCACCAACCTGGGGAAACCGGACGGTTTTTACCTTATCCCCTCAAAAGACAGGCAAAAAATTCTTTATCCTCTTCCTGTCTCTGCCCTCTGGGGTATAGGAAAAAAGACCGAAGAGCTGCTAAAAAAATCCGGTATTTACCAGGTAGAACAATTAGCTAAAATGCCTGATGCTATATTAGATGATCTTTTGGGGAAAAACGGGACAAAGATAAAGCTTCTGGCTCAAGGGATAGATAATAGTCCGGTTACTCCGGCCTCGGAAGCAAAATCTATGAGTAAAGAAACGACTTTCCTCACTAATATAGCCGAAAAGGCAATTCTCTTAAAAGAACTGCTTAAAATTTCTCAAGCAGTGGGGTATATGGCCAGAAAAGAAGGTTACAAGGCCAGGACCATTACCTTGAAAATAAGATTTCAGGATTTTACTACCCTCAATAAGTCCAAGACCTTAGAAAATTCTACCCATCTTGATAATATCATCTTTAAAGTTATTCTGGAACTCCTGGATAAAGTAAATCTTAAAAAAGGCGGGGTTAGACTTTTGGGGATAAAACTCTCCAATCTTACCTCAGGAAACGAAATAAAACAATTGAAAATTTTAAGAGACGAAGAGGATAAAAAAGGTGATAAATTGGAACAACTGACCCAGTCTTTAGATGAAATCAGAGATAAATTTGGCTCTAAGGCTATAACCCGAGCCAGCCTTCTGAGGTAAATTTCACTTTTTCTTTTAGGGCTTTTAATATTTTTTCCGGAGTGATAGGAAGATCATATATTCTAACCCCTATGGCATCATAGATGGCATTGGCAATGGCCGGGGCAGTGGCAATGGTAGCCGGTTCTCCGATCCCTTTTGCTCCATAAGGTCCTTCGGAATCTTCGTTTTCTATTAGTCGGGTAATAAAGTGAGGGGTATCCATAGAAGTGGGGATTAAATAACCGGTTAAATCGGGGTTTAAAGTGATTCCCTCTTTAATAATCTGCTCTTCCATTAAGGCCATACCTATTCCCTGGACAGTCCCTCCTTCTATCTGTCCTTCCACATTTTTAGGATTTATGGCTTTACCTATATCTGCCGCGGTATAAACCTTTAATACCTCCACAATTCCGGTATCTGTATTAACTTCTAGATCAATAATTTGAGTAACAAAAGTATAGGCTACATAGAGTTTTTCACCCTGCCCTGTTTCAGGGTCAGGTTTATCGGTATGAGGAAAGAAAGATGATTCTGCCTTCAAATTATCCCCTCTTGCTTTTACCCTTTCTGCTAATTCCCAATAGCTTAATTGGTTATTGGGATTATCCTTTCTAAAAATATAACCACCTTTTATTCCTAATTCCACATGATTACTTCTAAACTCAATACTGGCATAATGATAAATATTGCTTAATAATCCTTCTGAAGCTTCTTTAACTGCATTCCCGGTAAAAAAGGTCTGGCGGGTTGCGGAAGAAGAACCGGAATTTTTAGTCAAATGAGTGTCACCGGGAATAATTTGGATTGCTTCTGGTTTCACCTTTAAAACCTCGGCAGAAATTTGGCTAATAGTAGTTAAAATCCCTTGACCCACATCAGCAGCCGCAGTTCTAATCAAAATCTTGCCCTCCTCTTCAATCTCTGCTGAAGCAATGGAATGATCAGGAAACCCTTCTCCGTAACCAAAACCGAACATAATAGTGGCTATTCCTCTACCGCGTTTCTTCATGGGCTTCCCTCCTTCCAGGCTGCCATAACTGCCGCTCCTTTAATGGTCTCTTTTACCCCCACACTATGGGTTAATCTCTGGCTATTGGGCGTAGAAGAGCCGATATCATAAGCATTTTGCAAACGGAATTGAACTGGGTTAATCCCTAATTGGTGGGCTAAAATATCCATCTGAGATTCATAGGCAAAGGCCATCTGAGTAGTCCCAAAACCACGCATCGCCCCGCAATAAGTATTATTGGTATAAACAGTGTAAGCAACCCCGCTTACATTATCTACATTATAAGGTCCGGTACAATGATACATACCTTTATGCACGACTGCCGGACCGCTGGAGGCATAGGCTCCGGTATCACCGATTACTTCTACCTGGCAAGCAGTTAAATAACCTTTATTGGTCACACCGGTTTTCATTCGAATAATAAAAGGATGTCTCTTGGATTGAGCGATCATCGATTCCTCTCTGCTATAAGTTAATTTTACCGGTCTTTTAGTTTCCATAGCCGCTAAGGCAAGATGCAGGTGTACAGAAATATCTTCTTTCTTACCAAAAGCGCCTCCGATAACCGGCTGAATTATCCTTATTTTTTCCTTGGAAAGACCCAGAGATTGGGCAATGTCGGCCTGAGTATCGTGAAGCCATTGAGTGGCAACCCAGAGCTTAATTACTCCACTTTTTTTATCGTAAATTCCCACTCCTGCTTCGACTTGAAGAGGAACATGATCTAAAGTACTTGTTCTATATTCATTCTCTGCGATGATATCCGCTTGAGTAAAACCCTTTTTTATATCACCTTTTTTTAAATAATGGGTAGCCAGGACATTGCTATCCTGATGAATAAGCGGGGCGTCTTTTTCCATAGCCCGCAAGGGATCGGATATTACTTCTAATTCTTCTACTTCCACCTCGATCAGTTTCACTGCTTGAGAAGCAACTTCCTTACTTTCAGCGATAACTATAGCCAGGGCATCACCCATATAACGCATTTTCTGGCCGACCCCCACCAGAACCGGCTGGTCTTTTATAATTAAACCAAAATTTTTCACTTGAGGAATATCGGCAGCAGTAATAATCTTCACTACTCCCGTTAATTTTTCCGCTTTACCGGTATCTATTCGGCGTAAATAAGCATGAGGATGAGTGGCCCTTTTGATTTTTAAATACAGCATATCCTCAAAATAAATATCGTCAGGATATAAAGCCTGGCCAGTGACTTTATCCTGGGCGTCCACTTTGCAAACATTTTTACCTACATAGCTTTTAAGCATCTTTTTTACCCCTTCCGCTATCGCTGCTGGATAATCTATTAGCCGCTAATTTAATTGCATCAATAATCTTTTGATAACCGGTGCAGCGGCAGAGATTTCCGGAAATGCCCCGCTTAATCTCTTCTTCATCGGGATGGGGGTTTTCCTCGAGTAGTTTTTTGGCAGCTAAAATCATCCCCGGAGTACAGAAGCCGCATTGAACTGCCCCGGTCTCTATAAAAGCTTCTTGGATTGGATCCAGATATTTATCATCTCCTATGCCTTCAATGGTGGTGATAGCTGCTCCATCAGCCTGGGGTGCCAATATTAAACAGGAAGCTGCCAATTCACCGTTCATAATGACAGTACAAGCCCCGCACTCACCTTTTCCACATCCTTCCTTGGTTCCGGTTAGATGCAGGTCATCTCTTATTAAATCCAGCAAACGGGTTGAGGTAGTGGTCTCCACTTTTCTTTTTTTACCGTTAATAGTTAGCTCTATGTTTAATTTACTCATTTATATTACCTCCTCTCCCCTCATACTTTCATCTATCTCTTCCAAGGCTTTAATCATTATTTTTTTGGCCACATCTTTACGATATTCTCTGGTTCCTCTGATATCATCAATAGGTGAAATTTTATCTTCTACTATCTGGCCTAATTGTTTAAAATCTAATTGATTAAAATTTTTTCCCGCCATCTTCTTTTTCACTTCTTTAATTTCAATGGGAGTCGGGGCAACAGAGCCAAGGCAGGTTCTTACGTCTTTAACGGTTTTATGGTCTTCAGCCATCTCTACTACTAAAGCCAGGGTAATGGCAGCAATAATTAAGGCTTTTCTTTTGCCGATTTTAATCCAGCTCCCGTAAGTCCTTTCAGAGGGCAGGGGAAGAATTATCTGGGTTAATAATTGAGCTGGTTCTAAGATAGTTTTCTTGGGACCGATAAAAAATTCTTCCGCTGACACTAACTTTTCTTCTTGTGTAGTAGAGAGCAATCTGAATTGAGCGTTGTAAGCCATTAAAGGAGCCAAGAGATCACCGGCCGGAGAGGCATTCACAATATTTCCTCCCACGGTTCCACGATTTCTTATCTGTGGAGAACCTATATCGGCAGCTGCTTGACTTAAAACCGGATAATATTTTTTGATATCCTCGGATGTTTCTAATTGGGTGTGAGTAACCATCGCTCCGATTTCCATTTCATCTTGAGTTATATTGATTTCTTTTAACTCCTGAATATTTTTTAAATCTAACCAATGGTTTATCTCATAAAGCCGGTCATAATATTGAACTAACAGGTCGGTCCCCCCGGCAATTATTTTAATTTCTTTTCCGTATTTAGATAATATTTCCAACGCTTCCTCTATTTTTTGCGGAGCAAAATATCCCTGACAGGGGACGTGACAGTGGACGGTCCTTTGACAGTTTTTTTGGCCCTTCTTTAAATCTCCGAATGATTCTTCCATCAGCTAAATCCTCCAGCTCCTGATTCGATATATATATATTATCACCTACAAAACCCTCATGCAATTTACTAACTCTGCTTTATTTTACATGCCTATAAGTTATGAGTTATAGATTGCCTTTGGTAGGGGCGTATTGCCTGTCTGCGTGCGTACACGCACAGGCAGGCAATACGCCCCTACATCCTTCTACTACTCAACTTACCGAACTATGGATTAAATAATGGTAATCCTTTAATATAGTGCTTATTATCATGAAAATTTTTTTAAGTTCCTTAAGATCATCATTGTTTGCAGATTTATAATCTAAATCTGCAGGTATTATTAGTTCATTATCTTTATTAATTTTCAATTCCCAAAGATAATCTTTTATCCTTAAGGTCATTAGTTTATCATCAGAAGGACCGGTAACAACAAAGCCATTATTTTTACTATTCTTAAAGTCCTCTTTGGCTGCAAAAAAAGTCATTTTATCTTTATAAGGTTTGCCATCATAGGGGCAAAATGTAGCACAGTTTCCACATTCGTTGCATAATGCATCAAGGTGGAGAATCTGCCAGGCATCACGAAAACCCTCTTTCTTATTAATCTCAATCGAGACGTTCGCTCGGTTTGGACAAACATCCACACATTTATTACAAATGACATTGCACTCCAGACACCGCCCTGCTTCCTGCTCAGCTATTACTTTATCGTCTTGGGATATGGATGCAGGGATAAGACAACCCTTTTTATGGTAAATCTCTGCAATTTGTTGTTTTTTATCGAAATCCAGGTTAAAATCTTTATCCAAACCTTTCCAGTTTGGTATCTCTTTTCTAGCTATAGCCTCGGCTACCTTTCCGGCATCGGCGATGGATTCAACCACTGTTGAAGGACCACGAAGGGCATCACCACCTATAAAAACATTTTTAAGGTTAGTTTCCAGGGTTTCCGGATCTACATACGGCTGGTTGTCTTTCCCAAGTTTTATCCCCTGAGTTGTCAGGAATTTCTTATCTGTATACTCCCCAATAGCGCTAATTACCGAATCTACAGCTATCTCCTCGGTCTCCTCAGTAGGGACAGGACACCTGCGGCCGCTGGAATCAGGTTCGCCTAAAGTCATCTTACGGCATTTCAGAATACCAGTTTTTAAAAATAATTCTGGTAATAAGAGGGATTGGAAAATAACTCCCTCTTCAATTGCCCGATTATACTCTTCTCTATCTGCCGGCATTTCATCTTCAGTACGACGGTAGATAATATAAACCTTCTCGACACCACCCACTGTCAGAGCTGAACGTGCACTATCCATTGCGGTATTTCCGCCCCCTATTACCGCAATCCGCCGGCCAAGGTTAAGAGCCCCTGAATCTTTATTAAAAGACCTTAAAAAATCCAGGGCTTCATAGACCTTATTATTATCACCGGTTAACTGCAATTCTCTCGAAACTTCCGCACCGATTCCTATAAAGATATATTTATACCCCTTGCTGTTCAAATCATTGATAGAAAATTTTTCTGATACTCCAAATTTGAAATCTACTCCCAGTGCTTTAATAACAGAAATATCTTTTTCAATAGCAGATGCAGGAATTCTAAAATTAGGTAGTACATAGGTTACTACACCACCAGGAGAATCCTGCTTCTCAAATACAGTCACCTTAAATCCAGCTTTAGAGAGAAAATAAGCTGCGGATAGTCCTGCCGGTCCTGCTCCGATAACAGCAACTTTTATATTCAACTGCTTAGCAGTACCATGACTTTTACTATGATGTACAACTTTCCCATGTTCAGCGGCAATCCTCTTAATCTCGCGAATACCAACCGCACCCTCGTAGTCAATACGGGTGCAGTTGTACATACATTGATGAGCGCAAATATATCCGGTTATATGGGGAAGAGGATTTTTCCCATAAATGAGTTCCAGAGCCTTATCATACTGTTCGTCTCCCACAAGCCGAATATACTCTGGAATATCCTGCAAGATTGGACAGGAAACAATACAGGGAGCTATATAGCAGTCGGTTAGGGGTAATTTCCGATTAATAAAAACTTCCTTCGTACCTCTCCAATCCTTTCGGCAATAATTATTTTGGAGGGTCTCTTTGGTTAACTGGTCGAGCTTTTCCACATCGATGACCTTGGGTTGTCTCTTCTCTTCAATTATTGGTTCTAATTTTCGGGCCATTTCTGCCATTCTCATGTAGCCGCCTGGCTTCAACAGCTCAGTAACCATTGTAATTGGCTTAATCCCTGTTTTAAAAATCTGAAGGATATTTAACTGGGATGCTCCTCCCGAGTAAGATATAGGGAGAGCTCCTTCAAACTCATGCGACAAGCGGGAAGATAAAGCAATGCTAATGGGGAAGAGGATACGTCCGGATAAGTACATCTCCTCTCCCGGAAGAACACCCAGGGTATTTACTGCTCCCAGCGTATTGGAGAGCTTTACTCCAAAACTACGACCGCAGTCAGTGGCCAATTTAGAAAGTCGTTTAAGCATCTCTATCGCATCATCCCACTGTAGATCATTAGTAAATGTAAATTCCTTAAGGATTATATAGTTGAATCCAAGTGTATCCAGTATTTCCCTGACCTGTTTGTATCCGAGAAGGGTGGGATTTAACTTTATAAATGTATGGAGCTTTTTCTTCTCCATTAGATATTTACAGATAGATTCTATCTCTTTCGGGGGGCATCCGTGCATAGTAGAGAGAGTCACAGACCGGGCTATATGAGGTGAAACCATACTGGAAATATTCTCTAAGCCTTCGACCTTTCCTTTAATACGCATAGCTTCTAGAAGGTTCACTTCCCGGATAAAAGAATCTAATTCTTCCAGGTGACGCTTAAATAGAGGATGTCCAGAGGCATCAGTTAAATTATTAATAAATGAGTCCATGCCCGGTGTTTTGATTCCCTCCAGGTCATAGCCGACACTCATATTAAAAATAAAAGATTGCTTAGCAGAAGCACGCATATTAAAAATTGACTCTATAAAGTAAAGCAGTATCCATGCCTTGACATACTCGTCATAGGCCTGCTCCAGAGATAATTCAGTAGACCATTCGGTATTGTAACCCTCATCTCGCGCATCGATACAGGGCTTATCAAATTGCAGGCTGTCAAGTTTTTGTACGGTCTTAAGCTCGAAAAAGCGTCCCCCCACCAAATAGGCAGCGATAATATTTTGGGTCAATTGGGTATGAGGGCCTGCTGCCGGTCCCACAGGGGTACCGCAGATTTCATCAAATATTTGAATACTTTTTCCATTTTCTTTAATAAAAAATTGAGTTTCCGGTATCCCAAAAATTGTCCACTGCGATTGATATTCGCTGGTTATCCAACGAAGCAGCTGCTTAAAGGAAACTGGCCGCATAATACCTCCCATAAAATAAAAAATAGGGATACATCCCATTTTTTATTTTACCATTTAAAGAATTCTTTTACCAAATAACTGTAATCGCCTTTGCAAATCAGATGATGATTACCGATAGAATTTTGTAAAAAATATTTTACATCCTCATTTATTTTTAATCTTATCTGAGTACGGCATAGACATTCCTTATTTAAATTTTCTATAATCTCTCCACCGGATACAAAATAATTTTTACCATCTCCGGAGAGTTTAAAGATAGTGGCTTCCCCTTCCTCGATGATTCCCTTTATGCCCACTCCCAAACCTGATTCAAAGTGAGTTTTTAAATAAAATTCATCAGGCATATTTAGTGGCAAGGTGCAGTGAGCTAAAATTATTTCATTCTTGTCAAGATCAATACTGGAAGGATTGGCCATAAAAACAGGCTCATCAGTTAAATAATGCAGAATAACCATAGATATAAGTGCGGAGATATCACCCTCACATCCGGCAACAATTCCTTCATCATTTAATAATGATATGCCAAGACATCCTGTATTTTTATAAATTTCCAGCAGATCAAAACATCTTACCGTGATACCGTCAAGTTTATATTTGTTTACGATAGCCTTAAATCCGTTATATATTTTCAGTGCTCCATCAATTGATTTTTTATTAAATCCTTTTTCTCTAATATCTTTTAATTTAGGATGGACAAAATTATAGCCCTGGTCTATTTCTTTAAACAGTTCGTCCATTTCAACATCTATTAGTGAAATTCCTAAAGTATCTTTTACTTTCTTATAATCTACCTCGCTGGCGATAAGCCAATCAGAAGGTTTGCCAATCACTCCCAATTTAGAGGAAACCAATCTATTTTTTACCTGGAAAATTTTTCTCAGTTCTTTTATTCTTGTAGCAATATATTCACTGCTTCCATGAATTATTTCGACCCTTTTTCCCTTTTGTTTTAGAAATGAGGCAATCTCCAAAGAGGCGGCCAAGGAATTATGCAAACCGCTGGATAAAAGCAGGTGAGGTCTGTTGATTTGCTTAAAAATCTGCGTAAATTTTTCTTCTGCTCCACCAGATTTTATAAAGATAAGGGGGAAACAATCTTTTTGGTTAAAGTCGCTTAAGTTTATATTTTCCAACTTTTCACCTAATTTTTCTTCAATATCTGCCAAAAAACCTTGTAAGGTGCTATTGACATATTCTTCTTTATGCACGTCTGAAATCAGATGATACAATCCTATTTTCATATCAAGTTTCCTTTCTTTTATGCATTTACTGCCTATAATCAGTAAATTAATTGTCCTTAATTATCAAAATTATATTCCTTTTATTTATATTCTACAAAATTAATAAAATTCCTCTTTTTTTTCTAAAATAAAAAATAATTATATTTCTTTTATTTTCTTTCTCTTTTCTTTACTCGATACTTGATACTCGATACTGTTCTTTACTCGATACTTTACTATATTCACTTGTAAAGTTTTGCATTTCAACTTATAATAGCACAGGAAGGGAGCGGATAGGCTCTGGTGGGCCTTGCGGACTTCAAATCCGTGGGCGGTAATTATTTTTAATTGCCGCGGTGGGTTCGATTCCTACCCCTCCCGCCAAAATAAATGGGATGTGTCCCTATTTAAAGGAGATAATCTTGCTAATTGAAAAATAATACAAATACGGATAATAATAACTTAAATTTATTGCTATCAAAGATTCCCAGTGTAGAGATAATACTGCAAAATAAAAATTTAAAGCCTTTGATACAAAAACGTTCCCGAAAAATGCTTACCCAAATGGTAAGAAAGGTTATCTCTGAAGAGAAAAAAAAGGCCTATAAAAATAGCCGCCTGTATTCAGCGCAAGAACGGATAAATAAAATTAAGGAATATTTCGAAAAAGAAAATCTATCTATTTTACAAGAAGTAATAAACGGCAACGGAGTAATTCTCCATACTAACCTGGGGAGAGCACCTCTCGGCAAAGAAGTGCTTGCAGCAGTTCAAACCTCTTTGCAAGGTTATACCAATTTGGAATATGACCTTGCTGAAGGCAGTAGAGGAAAAAGGGGAGAAATTGTCGAAAAATTGCTTTGCGCTCTCAGCAATGCAGAAAATAGCCTGGTGGTGAATAATAATGCCGGGGCAATATTTTTGATATTGAACACCCTGGCAAAAAACAAAGAAGTCATTGTCTCCAGGGGAGAATTGGTGCAAATCGGGGGAGGATTCCGTATTTCGGAAATATTGGAACAAAGCGGTGCTCATCTTCGAGAAGTAGGCACTACTAACCAGACTTTTATCGAGGATTATGAAAAATCAGTTAATGATAATACTGCTGTGCTATTAAAAGTCCATCAAAGTAATTTTAATATGAACGGTTTTGTTCATCAGGCTGAAATTAAAGAACTTAAAAAATTAGGGAAAAAATATAATTTACCGGTAATAGTAGACTTAGGCAGTGGAACATTTTTGGCTACTGAAAATTTTGGATTAAAACACGAACCGACCGTTCAAGAGAATATTAGAGCTGGTGCTGATATTGTTTGTTTTAGTACAGATAAACTCCTTGGGGGTCCTCAGGGTGGGGCCATTTGCGGAAAAGAAGTTTTTCTGAAGAAAATTTCGCAGCATCCTTTATTTCGAACACTAAGAGTGGATAAGATAACTTTGACGATACTCCAGGAAATTTTATTATCTTATTTAAGAGGTGAAGCTGCAGCTATAACCAAAATTCCAATTTGGAAAATGATTTCCTGCCCTTTAGAAAAAATTGCTATACGCAGCCAGAATATCTGCCAAGAACTGAAAAAAAAAGATATCCCGGCATTTACCAAAGCAGGAGAAACTGCTATAGGCGGGGGTTCTTTACCCGGACAGACTTTACCAACCAAATTAATAGTCATGAAACCTCCCTGTTCGGTGGAAATTTTCTCGAAAGAATTGCGTCTATGCCGCCCTCCTCTACTGGGACGAAAAGAAAAAGAACTTTTTATCTTAGACCCCCGTTGTATTGACCCTTCTTCTGACAATTTAGTAATAAAAATCCTTACATCAGTCTATTCCAAAATGAAATAAAATTTAGTACAATTCCACTCCCTAAGGCAGTGGCTTTTAAAAAAAGATATCATTCCTGTCATTCCGCACTTGATGCGGAATCTATAAATACAATACTTAATAAAGATAGATTCCCGCTTTCGCGGGAATGACATAAAATACGGGATGACATAAAAAGAGGTTTTTATGTTTGTTTTCGGTACAGCCGGCCATATTGACCATGGCAAAACAGCTTTAATTTATGCTCTAACTTCCATAGATACTGATCGTTTACCCGAAGAAAAAGAAAGAGGTATGACTATTGACCTGGGATTTGCCTGGATAAGACTTCCTTCCGGGGAAACAGTCGGAATAGTCGATGTGCCCGGGCATGAAAACCTGATAAAGAATATGATAGCAGGAGCAACCGGAATCGATGCCGTCATTTTAGTGGTTGATGCCAATGAAGGCTGGATGCCCCAGACCGAAGAACATTTCCAAATTATCGATTTACTGGAAATAAAATATGGCATTATCGCCATAACTAAAATCGATCTGGTAGACCAGACCCGATTAAATTTTGTGGAAAAACAGATTAAAGAGAGGTTAAACAACACCGCCCTCTTGAACGCGCCCATAGTAAAAGTAAGTACAGTAAATAATCTGGGAATTGATCAGATAAAATTAGCTATCCAGGATCTAATCCCCCGAATAAAACCAAAAAGAGATATTGGAAAACCGAGACTATCTATCGACCGGGTCTTTAATATTAAAGGAAGCGGCACAGTAGTTACCGGCACTTTGATAGGAGGAACTCTCCACCAGGGGATGGAAGTAACCATTTTTCCTTCTTATAAAAAAGCCCGCCTTAAAAATTTACAGACCTATAAAGAAAAAACAGAAAAAGCCTTCCCCGGAAGCAGGGCAGCCCTCAATTTAGCAGGAATAGAAAAAGATGAACTGCACCGAGGAGATATTATCTTTGGAAGCAAGCAGATTAAAGCCAGCAAAAATATAGATGTCCGGATACAGATTCTCCCCCAGCTGAAAAAATATGCTTTAACCAATAGATCAGAATTGTTTTTTTTCACCAGGACTAAAGAGGCTTTAGTTAAAGTAATTCTTGACCAAAAGGAGCACTTAAAGCCCGGTGAAACAGGATTTGCTCAACTTCGCTTTAAAGAACCGCTGGTAACTTATTTGGGAGACCGCTTTATTTTAAGAATACCCAGCCCTCCCAAAACCATTGGCGGGGGATTGATTGTCGACCCTTTAGCCCACAAGCATCATTTTAAAGATAAAGATATCCTTCATTTTTTACAAACAAGAATAAAATTTGGCTTGAGAGAATTGGTTTTAACTGAATTGAAAAAGAATATCTTTATTAAAAAAGATAATCTGCTAACTAATAGTAATTATGATGATTCAGAAATCAGGGAAACAGTTGAATCCTTGAAAAAACAAGGTGAAATAATCACTACTAATTCCTGGCTGATTGAGAAAAACTACTGGCAAGAGCAAATAATAAAATTTATGAACCAGTTAGAACAGGAATATGAACTTTATCCCTTACAAAGCGGTTTTCCTATAAATAAATTTCAGAGTTATTTTTATTATTTAAAACCAGAAATATTTAATAATTTAATAGATGTTCTGATTAATACCAGTAAAATAGGTTTGGAAAAAGGAGTCATGTTTTTACTCTCCCGCAAACCTAAAATTTCTTCGCAGCAAAAAATATTAATTTCTAAAATATTAAAAATCTTGAAAGATAACCCCACTAATCCTCCTAACGAAAAAACACTTATCTCCCAAATTGCCGGAAGTAAAGAAATAATAGATTTTTTAATTCAAGAAGGAGAAATTATCAAATTAAGTGATGGCATTTTACTGGAAAGTAAAAATTATGATATGATGAAAAATAAATTAATAGATTTTTTAAAAATAAATGGTTCTATCTCTGTTGCCCAGGTTCGGGAATTACTGGAAATAAGCCGAAAATATATTATCCCTCTGTTTAATAAGATGGATGAGGAAAAAATTACTCAACGCAAAGAAAATGTTAGAATCTTAAAAACTAAACCTGCTAATTAAATTAATTAATCTATCAGAAAGGAGACAGAAAAGATTTGACAGATAAAAGGAAATTAACCCAAATGGCTTCTGCTGCCGGATGAGCAGCTAAATTAAATCCTAAAGATCTCGGTGAGATCTTGAAAAATATTAATGTTTTAAAAAATAATAATCTATTGGCTGGGTTTGAAAAATATGAAGATGCCGCGGTATATCGATTAAGTGAAGACCAGGCTCTAATTTTTACCCTGGATCTTATCACACCAATAGTTGACGACCCTTATACTTTTGGACAAATTGCGGCAGCTAATGCCTTGAGTGATGTTTTTGCCATGGGAGCAAATCCTCTTATGGCTTTAAATATAGTTGCCTTTCCCGAAGATAGATTAGATGACCTAGGGCTTATTTTGAAAGGAGGAGCAGAAAAAGTCGCGGAAGCCGGCGCAATCCTGGCGGGCGGGCATACCATAAAAGACAAAGAACCAAAGTACGGATTAGCTGTTGTGGGATTAATTCATCCTCAGAATATTATTTTTAATGATACGGTTCGGGAGGGAGATTTACTGATATTAACCAAACCTTTGGGTACGGGAATATTGTCGACCGCTCTTAAAGGTGATATGGCCGAGCCAACAATCGTAAAAGAAGCTATTTTATGGATGACCAAGCTAAATCAGCTTTCCCAGGAACTATTGAAATTGACCATCCACGGTCTAACCGATGTCACCGGTTTTGGTTTAATCGGACATTTAAGTGAAATGCTCACTAAAAATAATTTGGGGGCTGAATTATGGATTAATGACATCCCGGTAATAAATGGCCTGGATAAATATATTTCCCTGGGAATGATTCCGGGAGGGACATTGAAAAACAAGGAAATTTACTCCTGTTCTGTAGAAAAAAAACCTGATATTACCCAGGAACAGGAAATTATCCTATATGATTCGCAAACCTCCGGAGGATTGCTGTTATCTATCAGTCCTGAACAGGCAGAAAAAGCAAAAGAATTGTTGTTCCAACAGGGATTTACTTCCAGTCAAATTATTGGTAAAATCTTAAAAGTTTCCTCTGGAAGAAAAATTAAAATAACATAAACAAATAACATCTTTATTTATCGAGCTAATTGTGATAGTATTTAACTAATTTACAATAAAATATTTGTAAAAAAATAATAATGTATTCATTCATGGAAAGGAGGTGATTATCATTAAAAATAAGGAATTACTACTCAGTTTAGGTCTATTTTTTATGGCATTTCTATTTACCGGCTGCTTCCTTTTTAATAGCGCACCGGTTATTGAATCCGATCCGATCACTAACGCCACAGAGGGAGGTCTATATACTTATGAGGTAGAAGCTACAGACCCCAATGGAGATACTCTAAATTATTCCCTAACTGCTGGTCCTACCGGCATGACTATTAATTCTACTACCGGAGTAATCAGTTGGACTCCCACAGAAGCCCAAATTGGTGC
>MEYH01000074.1:0-18469 GCA_001773955.1 Candidatus Sediminicultor quintus
GATATGCGATATATTACTATATTATTCTGGCTTTTGACTCCTGGCTTCTAGCTTCTTCTTTCTTCACTATATACTGTATACTCGATACTCGATACTAAGTATAATATTCCGATAATCGTCTTGGCATCTTTGATAACATTCCCCTTTATCATTTTTAAAACTTCAGATATTTTTAAATTCTTAACTTGAATAAATTCATCAGCATCTTCATTCTTGCTTCTTTCCTCTAAATCCTCTGCTAGAAATAGTGTAAGTCTTTCATTACAAAAACCTGGAGTAGAGAAAAAAGATAATAATTTTTTAATCTTTCGGGGATAATAACCGGTTTCCTCTTCCAATTCTCTTTTGGCACATCTTACCAAATCTTCTCCTTCTTCCACTGTTCCTGCCGGCAGTTCCCATAAAACTTCATTTACCGGTTCTCTAAACTGTCTGATCATTACTAACTTTCCGTCATCTGTCAAAGCTAATATAACTACGGCTCCAGGATGTTCTACTATTTCTCTTTCCGTCTCCCTGCCATCAGGCAGTTTTACTCTATCCTGACGAAGGTTGATAATTTTACCCTGATAAATATAGGTGGAAGATAAAATTTGTTTTTCTATAGAATCTTCTTTATTCATTTATGAAGTTTTCTCCAGGGGTTACAGTATTTATAATAGACAAAACATATTCTGCTGTCTTTTTTAAATTTTTAACAAGAATATATTCATTTACTGTATGAACCTTCTCCATCCCTATAGCTAAAACAACTGAGGGGAAACCTTTCTTACTAAATACATTAGCATCGCTCCCCCCTCCGCTGGGACGTAATTCTGGTTCTAATCCCATATCTTTTGCCGCTTTCATCGCTATTTTGATTACCTGGTTATCGGTAGACAAATTGTAGCAATAGTACTCCCTATTAATTTTTACTTCTGCTTTTGCTTTAAATTCCTGAGCAGTATCTTCGGCTGTCTGTTTTAGTTTTTTGGTATATTTTTCTAATTTTTCTTCGTTTCTACTTCTAACTTCTCCTTCCAATGTTACTTCATCAGGAACAATATTGGTAGCTTTGCCACCGGAAATAATCCCGATATTAACGGTAGTTTCTTCATCTATTCTGCCTAATTTCATTCGGGAAAGGGCAAATCCGGCTATCTGTATGGCATTAATCCCTTCTTCGGGATTTGAACCGGCATGAGCAGATTTTCCATGAAAAATAATTTTCAGAGAATTCTGAGAAGGGGCTGAATTGATAATCTCTCCTACCTGTCCTCCAGAATCTAAAATAAAAGCCATTCGGGCATTTAAGCTGGAAATATCTAAATTCTTTGCACCTAATAAGCCTATTTCTTCACAGATGGAAAATACAATCTCAATATCACCACGGGGAATATTATTCTCTTTAATAATACGCAGTGCTTCTAATAAAGCGGCAATTGCCGCCTTATCATCTGCGCCTAAAATTGTTTTTCCGTTGCTTACTACTTTGTCTCCCTCGCAAATAGGTTTAATATTATTCCCCGGGACAACTGTATCCATATGAGCGGAAAACATAATAGGAGTTGCTTCTTTAATATTTCCCTTTAAACGGGCTATTATATTACCGCTATTAGATTTCGCCTTCTCACCAGCTTGATCAACTGTAACTTCTAATCCCAAATCTTCTAACTTTTCTACTAAAAAGCCAGCTAAATTCCTCTCCTCTCTAGAAATACTATCTATCTTAACCAATTCCATAAAAGATTCTACCAACCTTTTTTCATTAACCATTACTTTTCCCCTTTCTCACCAATTCTGCCCCTTGTTTTAAAGCTTCTTTGTTTAATTCTAATAGTTTTTTATTACGTCCAGCTAAAACCTTCTCTAAAGCCTTAAATATGGTATCCATCTTTACTATTCCTGATTGTTCAACATAAGCACCTAAAACTACCATATTGGCTGCTCTTGAATTACCTAACTTATCAGCAATATCATCGGCAGGAATCTTTATTACATTAACATCATTCCTTTTTACTTCGCGTTCTATTAATGAATCATTCAAGATGATTAATCCATCATCACTTACATTCGATTCAAATTTATCTAATGAAGGTTGATTCATAGCTATTAATATTTTTGGATGAGATACAATGGGAGAACCAATTTCATTAGATGAAATAAGCACTGTGCAATTGGCTGTTCCCCCTCTCATCTCCGGTCCATAAGAAGGTATCCAGGCAACTTTTTTACCTTCTATCATTCCGGCATAAGCTAACAATCTACCTATTAACATTACTCCTTGTCCACCAAATCCTGAAATAACTATTCTCTCTAACATTCAAGACACCTCCTCAGGAGTTTTGAATTCTCCTAATGGATAATAAGGAATCATGTTTTCTTCCAACCACTTATTTGCCTCAATTGGACTTAGACCCCAGTTAGTAGGACAGGTAGACAGAATTTCAACCAGGGAAAAGCCCTTCCCCTCTATCTGTGATTGAAAAGCTTTTCTTATTGCTTTCTTTGCTTTCAATATGTAGGCGGGCTTGGATAAGGCTACCCGAGAAATATAAGCAACTCCTTTCAGGGTAGATAACATCTCTGCTACCTTTATAGGATATCCCATAGTTTTCGGGTCTCTACCATAAGGAGAGGTCTGGGTTACCTGTCCCACTAAAGTAGTGGGTGCCATCTGTCCACCGGTCATCCCGTAGATAGCATTATTTATAAATATAACCGTAATATTCTCCCCACGATTAGCAGTATGCACTATCTCTGCCGTACCAATAGAGGCTAAATCTCCATCTCCTTGATAAGTAAATACAATAGAATCTGGTTTTGCTCTTTTTATTCCAGTAGCTACAGCGGGAGCTCTCCCGTGCGCTGCACAAATCATATCACAATCAAAAAAAACGTAAGCAAATACGGAACAACCTACCGGACATACTCCTATAGTTTTTTCTCTTACCCCAAATTCATCTAAAGCTTCAGCCACTAATCGATGCGCAATACCATGGTGACATCCCGGACAATAAGTAAAAGGATCTTTGGTTAAAGATTTGGGACTTTCAAAAACTTTCTTCATAATATTATTACACACCTCCGTAATATAATCTAAAATGTAATTAATCTATTTTAAATATTTCTTTATTTCAGTCAAAATTTCACTTTGCGTAGGTATGACTCCGCCCACTCTACCATAAAAATTAACTTCCGCCTTACCATTTACGGCTAATTTAACATCTTCCACCATTTGTCCCATGCTCATCTCTACAACTAAAAACTTATTTACCTTTTCGGAAGTCTCAGCAATTATCTTTTCCGGAAAAGGAAATAGAGTAATTGGCCTGATTAATCCGATATTAATTCCCTCTTTTTTAGCGTTGCTCATTACAGTTTTTGCAATCCGAGCTACTATTCCGTAAGCAACTATTATTAAATCAGCATTATCTAAATTAACTGTTTCATATCTAACTTCTTTTTCTTTTAATTTATTATATTTCTCTTGAATTTTTAAATTCAATTTTTCCATTTCATAAGGATCCAGATTAAAGGGAACAATATATTTTTTTTCTCTTCCTTTGCACCCGGTTAATGTCCAGCCTTCTTTATCTGGCAAATTAATCTTTTTTCTTTCCTTAAACTCTACAGCTTCCATCATTTGTCCTATAAGCCCATCTCCTAATATCATTGCGGGATTTGTATATTTATCAGCTAAATCAAAAGCATCCATGGTTAAATCTACCAACTCTTGCACAGAAGAAGGAGCCAGTACAATTAAATGATAATCACCGTGTCCTCCTCCTTTGGTAGCTTGAAAATAATCAGCTTGTCCAGGCTGTATACTCCCTAATCCCGGTCCACCTCTTTGCATGTTAACAATTACGCACGGTAACTCAGCACAAGCAATATAAGAAATTCCTTCTTGCTTCAAACTTATCCCCGGACTTGAAGAAGAAGTCATAGCTCTTACCCCGGTAGAAGCGGCTCCGTAAACCATATTTATAGCCGCTATTTCACTTTCGGCTTGTACGAAAACAGCATCTTTCATTTTTAATAATTTTTTAGCCATATAAGCAGTTAACTCACTTTGGGGAGTAATCGGATAACCAAAATAAAAATGGCATCCTGCACGGATTGCTGCTTCTCCTATGGCTTCATTCCCTTTCATTAACATCTTTTCTTCCATTTTCTAACCTCCTGGATAAAAATTTAACTTTTAAACTAATTAATAGTAAATAGTTGTATTTAAGAACTCTAATTGCGTATTTTGTATTTGAAACTAACGACCATTCACTATCCACTAACGACTGATTTATTTATATACTTCAATCGCAACATCCGGGCAAGTTATTGCACAAAAAGTACATCCGGTACATTCTTCCGGTTTAATCTGTTTGGCGGGATGATAGCCTTTTTTGTTAAAATATTCTGCCATAACCATAATATGTTTAGGGCAAGCAGGAATACATAATTCGCAGCCTTTACATCTTTCCTCATCAATTAAAATTTTTGCCATATTCTTTCCTCCCTCTTTTTTTAAAGCTTAATTCCATGGTAAATGCATGAACCGCTTTATATAAAATATTGGTTCTTTAAAATTTTCCTGCCTTATTTTTTTAGAAAATCGGTCGTCTATACAGATAAATTTCACAGGCACCTCTAATTTTTGAGCTGCCTGCTTTATTAAAATGTGTCCTTTTTTAATTGTTTCTTCATCAGTTTGGCTGCTTAAATTCGGATTACTCACTATTGCTTTAATCTTTAATCGAGATGTATTTTCTATTTCTTGAGCCATCTGTTTAATTTGAGGTGCACTTTGAGTAAAAGGCCGATAAGAATTTACTACCAGCAGCATTTCATAATCTAAATCTTTGATGAAATACCTGAAATTACCCAAAACCACTGCTCCTACATCATCTCCACCCACATCAAGAATTAAGCAATAATCTGGATTTTGAATTAAACCTTTTATCTCGGGAGAAATTAGGGGTAAATCAGCATAAGCCATCTCACCTTCAGGAGCGATCACTTTTATGTCTTTAAAATTTAAAGTATCTTTTGCTTCTCGAGTTCTAAAATATGGATTAACAATATCTAAATCTACAATAGCAACTTTAGCGTAGCTTTTCCTGCAATATATTGAATAATTAATGGCAATTTCTGTCTTTCCACTTCCAAAACTTCCAACAAATATCATTATTCTTTTACTCAGTATATTTTTTCCACCTCTTCTCCCCTTAAAACTCTTAAGGCTCCTTCACATAAGGACAGCATCTCCTCTTCACCGGGATACACCATTACTAAAGATAAGAAACTCACTCTATCTCTTACCATATTAACAAATTCATTATTATAAGCTATCCCCCCGGTTAAAATGATGGCATCTATCTGACCTTTCAATACTGTAGCCCCTGCTCCGATTTCTTTAGCTACTTGATAAGCCATGGCTTCTAATATTAATTTTGCTTTTTTATCTCCTTGCTTGATCATCTTTACTACATCTCTAACGTCATTAGTATTTAAATAAGCTGCTAATCCACCTTTGCCTTTTATCTTTTTCATAATCTCATCCTTGGTAAATTTTCCGGAAAAACAAAGTTCTACCAGAGCACCAACAGGAAATCCCCCACTTCTCTCAGGAGTAAAAGGTCCTTCTCCGTTAAGAGCATTATTAACATCAATAACTTTTCCCTTGCAATGAATTCCTACTGAAATTCCTCCACCTAAGTGAGCGATAATAAAATTTAACTTCTCGTACTTTTTCCCTAAATCTAATGCTGCTTTTCGCGCAACTGCTTTCTGATTTAAAGCATGAAGTATGCTAATTCGAGGAATTTCTGGCATTCCAGAAATTCTAGCAACAGGTTTCATCTCGTCAATGACTACAGGATCGACTATATATGAAGGAATAGATAAGTTTTCAGCAATTCCATAGGCAAGTAATCCTCCTAAATTAGAGGCATGTTCACCACTTACCCCTTTACGTAAATCATCTAACATCTTTTCATTAATTCGATAAGTCCCGCTGGCAATGGGTTTTAACAATCCTCCTCTTCCCACTACCACATTAAGAGTGGAAAGATTAATTCCTTTTTCCTTTAAAAAACTTAAAATAATATCTTGCCGAAAATGATATTGGTCAATAATCTTGTGGAAGACGGATAATTCCTCATTACTATGCTCAATCTTTTTATCAAATAATAATTGTTCATTAGAAAACAATGCTGCTTTAGTAGAAGTAGATCCAGGATTTATCACCAATATTTTATAATCTTTACTCATCTTTAAATCGCCTCATAAAACTAACGTGTTATCTTAAATTTCACCCATTTCGCTCATTAATACTCCCAGGGCAATAGAATATAATTTTGATTGTGCACTATCTGAGCGAGAAACTAATACTACAGGAGCCTTTGCCCCTAAAAGTAATCCTGCTGGTACTGCTTTGGCCAAATAAACCAAGCCTTTGGCAAAGATATTTCCTGATTCGATATTTGGTACCAATACAATATCTACTTCGCCAGAAACTGGGCTTTCAATTCCTTTATGCGCTGCTGCTTCCTTAGAAATAGCATTATCAAAGCCTAATGGTCCATCCACTATTCCGCCAACAATCTGTCCTCTCTCACTCATTTTAGCTAAACAGGCAGCATCGACAGTTACAGGCATATCAGGATTCACTAACTCAATGGCAGCAACAACTGCTACTTTAGGTTTCTCTATTCCCAGTGAATGCGCATAATAAATAGCATTCTGGATTATCTGGGCTTTTTGTTTTAAATCCGGACTGATGTTCATAGCCCCATCAGTCATAGTAAGTAAACGATTATAATTTTTTACCTCCAAGGTATAAACATGGCTGAGTAATCTGTTAGTGCGTAAACCAATTTCTTTATCCAAAACAGCCTGTAAAAGTCTGGCTGTTCCCATCATACCCTTCATTAGGATAGAGGCCTTTTTATTTCGGACTAATTCAACGGCACATCGGGCGGTTTCTGTTTTATCCGGTTTATCAATTATTTCATAATTAGCAGGGTCGATCCCCATTTTTTCAGCTATCTGAATAATCTCTTTTTTATCGCCAACTAAAATTGAATCGGTTAATCCTTCTTTTCGGGCAGCTTCGACTGCTTTTAATACATCCTCTGCTCCAGCAGAAGCTACTGCCATTTTTTTAGGACCGTACTCTTTGGCTTTATTTAAAACTTCATTAAAAGTTTTTAGCATTTTTCCTGTTTACCTCTTTATTAAAAATTTACCAATTAACTAATTCTCCAATTCTCCAATTAACCAATTGGCCAATTAAATTAGTCGATATTAATTTAATTTTTAATTCTCTTTTTAATTACTTTTCCCAATCTTTTAATTCCCTCATCAATATCTTCCACACTTGGATAACAGAAAGAAAGTCTCATCGTATTTTTTCCTTTCCCATCAGCAAAAAATGGACCACCAGGTACATAAGCTACTTTCTCTTCAATTGCTTCTTTAAACATTTCTCCGGTATCTATGTACTCAGGCAAAGTAGCCACTACAAAAAATCCACCTTGCGGTTTAGTCCATGTAACCTCTTGTGGAAAATATTTATCTAAAGCATTCAATATTACATCTCTTTTTCTCTTATAAATTTGAATATTAGATCTGATATTTTCTTCTAATTTACCTGATTTACAATACTCATAAGCAATTATTTGGGTCAAAATGCTGGTACATAAATCGGTTGCTTGTTTCAATATGGCCATCTTGCTTATTATATCTTTATTACCTAACACCCAAGCTAATCGCAATCCCGGGCATAATATCTTAGAGAAGGTTCCTAAACTAAGAACAAATCCATTATTATCCAAAGAATATATAGAGGGAATTGGTTCTCCCTCGAATCTGAGTTTTTCATAAGGGTTATCTTCTACAATAAATACATTAAATTTATGAGCAATTTCGATTATTTTCTTTCGTCGAGCCAGGGACATGGTTACTCCTGCAGGATTTTGAAAATTGGAAATAGTATATATGAACTTAACTTTTTTGCCTTCGTTTTTAAGCTGGGTAAGTTTTTCCTCTAATATATCCATCTGCATACCTTCGTCATCCATAGGTACACCCGCCAATTCTCCTCCATAACTATGAAAAGCGTTTAAAGCAGCTAAATAACTGGGCAATTCTACAATCGCTATATCTCCGGGATTTAAAAAAACTTTACCCACTAAATCTAATCCTTGTTGTGAACCAGAACTAATAATTATATTTTCTAACTCTCCATTATTACCATCTTTCGCTAAATAGTCTAAAATGCATCTTCTTAATTCGGGTAATCCTTCAGTGGTACTATATTGTAAGGCTCGAGCGCTATTTTTGCTTAATACCTTCTGGGTTATTTTCTTTATATCTTCTACTGGGAAAGTTGCGGGATCCGGCATTCCTCCTGCTAAGGATACTACTTCCGGATTTTGAACCAATTTCAAAATCTCCCGAATAACTGAACCCTCCATTTTGGAGGCTAAAATAGAATAAAATTCTTCTGTGTTTATTGACATTACCTTCTCTCCTTTTATTTTTTACTTATTTTTTACTTATTACTTTATGTATATTCCAAGGGAGATTTTTTCACGTTCATTAACATTTAAGGTGGGATTGGGGATATGTGCAACTCCTTACTCATTACGTATTAACTATTACTGTACTACCTATCTAACATTTTTTGGGCATGCCGAATAGCAATCTCGCTCATTTGACTTCCATCTAACATGCGGGCAATCTCTTTAACCCGTTCTTCACCTTCCATTTTTTTTAACCTTATCCCAGTTTGATTATTTAAAATATACTTTTCAATATAAAAATGTCTCTCAGCCTTGCAGGCTATCTGAGGCAGGTGGGTTACACAAATTACCTGTCTCTTTCCAGAAAGTGCCTTCAATTTTTGAGCAATTACCTCGCCCAAGCGTGCACCTACCCCGCTGTCAATTTCATCAAAGATTAGCGTCGGAACTTGATCTACTTCTGAAAGTATTGATTTCAAAGCTAACATAATTCTCGAAACCTCTCCTCCTGAGACAATTCGAGCTAAAGGACGTAGTCTTTCTCCTACATTAGGAGAAATCATAAACTCAATATCATCAATCCCTTTTGGACCTATCTTATATTTTTTACCATCTATTTCTATTCCATTATCATCTTCGTAAGAATTAATAGAAACTTCAAACTGACATCTCTTCATGTTTAAATCTTCTAATTCTCTTACCACCATCTTTTGTAAATCCTCAGCAATCTTTCTCCGATTTATATTTAGATGGCGAGAGATGGTGGAAATTATATCTTCCAGAGAATTAACTTCTTCTTTTAATTTTTCTAATTTGTCTTCGCTATAATCAACGGCTTCTAATTCCTGATATATTTTTTGGCGATATGTCAATATTTCTTCTATAGTAGAGCCATATTTACTCTTTAAACTATTAATCAGATTTAATCTACCCTCAACTTCTTTTAATTTTTGGCTATCCAAATCTATTCCATCTTTGTATTTTACAATTTCATTCACAATATCCTCAAATTGATATCCTACTTCTTTCAAATTTTCTCTTATCTTTTCTATCCGTCGATCCAAGGAAGCAATTTCTCCTAAATCTACGGAAACTTCGTTTAAGGAATCTCTTACTGAGGATTGTTCTATCCCGCCTTCATAGAGAATAAAATTGGCTTTTTCCATGGTTTCAATAATTTTTTCCGCATTTTTTAAAACCATTTCTTCCTCTTCTAAAGCCTTATCCTCATCTTTAACTAAAGATGTTTTATCTATTTCTTCTAACTGAAATTTTAGAAAATCCATTTTTTTTAAATTTTCTTCTTTGTCTTCTAATAATTGAAATAACTTTTTGTTCTTTTCTCGCCATCTTCGATAATTATCATATAATTCCTTTCTATGTTTAATCATTTTGTCTCCACCCAGATTATCCATCAAATCGATATGTTTGGCAGGGTCCAAAAGAGATTGATGATTGTGTTGTCCGTGTAAATCAACTAAAAATGTACCAATCTCTTGAAGTGTGGATAAATTTATCAACCGCTGATTAATCAAGCATTTATTCCGTCCTTTTTTATTAACTTCCCGCCTAATAAGTAAAGCTCCCTGTCCATCAACAATTTCTATGTCAGAATTTAAATTATTTATCAGCTCTTTTTCTTGGGGAGTCAACAGAAACAGTGCTTCTACCATTAAACTATCTTCTCCATCTCGAATTAAATCAGAAGCGGCATAACCTCCCAATATTAAATCTATTGCCTCTATGATAATAGATTTCCCGGCTCCGGTCTCACCGGTTAAAACGTTTAATTCTTCCTCAAATTCAATATTTAGTACTTTTATTAAGGCCAAATTCTTTATATTTAATTGAAATAACATTTATTTCGGTATACACCTCATAGTATACTATCTATCTGTCCGCTCCATCTTAATTTTTCCCGTAAAATAGCATAAAAACTCTTTTCTTTAAAGGTAATTAATCGAGCTTTATGGTCTGATTTTTTTATTATCACTTCGTCATTTAGCTTTAGGGCAAATCTCTCCTGCCCATCTATGGTTGCCATTACAACTTCTTCGCTTACTTCCAAAGTAATTTTTACTTGATCATCTTCACCGATGATTAAAGGCCGGGCAGATAAAGTATGGGGGCAGATAGGAGTAAGTATTATAGAATTTATATTAGGACTGACAATAGGACCGCCGGCAGAAAGAGAATAAGCAGTAGAGCCTGTAGAGGTAGAGACAACCAATCCATCTGCCGAATAAGTAATAACATAATCATTATTGACATAAGCAGCCAAGCAGATAATTCGGGCAAAAGCCCCCTTACCTATAACTACATCATTTAGGGAAGTAAATTTTTTAATCTCTTTTTCTCTTCTTTTCACTGTACAACTTAACATCATTCTCTCATCAAGAAAATATCTCTCCTGATACAGTTTCTCTAAAGACTTTTCCAGGTCATCAATACCAATTTGAGTCAGAAAACCCAGTCCCCCCAAATTCACTCCAAAAACAGGTATATCTTCGGCAGCGGCTAATCTGGCTGCTCTAAGTAGAGTTCCGTCTCCCCCCAAAGAAATTATTAAATCAACTTCTTTAAGAAATTTTTCAGTAGGGCAATTTAACTCTTTCCTTCCTATTTCTTTGCCCATATTTCCTTCTATACATACTTTTAGTTTTTTAGAACTTAACCAATCAATTATCTTGCAGGCCGTTTCCCCGGTCTTTTCTTTTTTATAATTTATTATTAAACCCACACTGTCAAATTTCATCTCCACCCTCCTTGAAGTAAGTAATATAAGACCAAACTAAAAATTGCTCCTGCTAAAAAATATACTATCTTTATTATCTTTTGGCACATGGTGCTTTCGAATTGAAACTTTACTTCAGAAATACTCTTATTTTTCATATTTAATAAAAGAATGCCGCTCGGCTGGTAAGCAAGGTAATATTCTAACATCTGTCTTCTGGTCTCCCGGTTAGTAATATAGGGGATCTTTTCCCCACTTTTGACTTCTACTACGTAGACCTTCCCTCTCTTCCTCACCAAATAATCTATCCGCACTAAGTAGCGATGAATCTTGTTTCCGATAGTTATAAGGAGCGGTTTACTTTTTTGAGCATCTATAATCACATAACCGTTTTTCTTTAATACTTTCTCTGCTTCCTTTTCTGCCTGCCTGCTTTTAGAAAATCTCTTCTTTAATCTCTTAGTCCTCAACCAATTGCTTATCCTGATATAGAGAATCAGGCAGACTATTCCTCCACCAAAAAATAAAATAAAGATTACAATACCATTTTCATCTATGTTCAAAAACTTCACTCCAATAATATCTTACTTTAATTTAATTCTTCCTGCACTCCTCTGTGGTTAAAATTAATTATCACTAAATAAAGTCATAGAATATCATTTTTTAGGAGAAAGTTCTTGGTGAGCTTGTTTTACCACTTCCTCAATAATTTGAGGGAAATTATTTGCTTTATCTTTTCCAGAATTTTTTATCAGGCAGATAAAGTATTCTATGTTGCCGGAAGCCTTTTTTAAGGGAGAAAAAGTCAAACCTTGAATATTAAAACCTATTTTTTGAGCTTTTTCGCAAATTTTTTCGATTACTGTCTGATGGACTTCTGCCTTTTTTACTAGTCCGCCCTTTTGAATAAACTCCCGGCCTGCTTCGAACTGGGGTTTAATTAATGCCACCACCTCTCCCTTCTCCTTAATTAGATTATACACTGCTGGCAGAACTTTATCTAACGAAATAAATGAGACATCTATAGCAGCTAATTCAAAAAGGTCATCAAATTTATCAGCAGTAAGATATCTTATGTTAGTTCTGTCTATAACTACAACTCGGCTATCTTTCTGCAGTTTCCAGGCTAACTGTCCGTAGCCTACATCTATACAATAAACTTTCTCAGCTCCATATTTTAAAAGACAATCAGTAAAACCCCCGGTAGATGCACCAACATCAATTGCTCTCTTTCCTTTGACATTGACATTAAAAACCTTAAGGGCTTTTTCTAATTTTTCTCCACCCCTGCTTACAAAAGCAGACTCTTTTTCTGTTACTGAAATATTGCTATCAGCCTTAATCCTTTGCCCTGATTTATCGACTCTTTCCCCTTCTACTAAAACTTCTCCCGCCATAATGGCGCTTTTGGCTTTCTCTCTGCTGGGAAAAAATCCCTTTTCGGCCAGTAATATATCCAAACGTTCTTTCTTTGATTTTTTCAAACCTATAAATTCACCTCTCGGACTGAAACTCTACCTGTTAAAACTAAATTAGCGCGCATAATATCCCAGCCATTAAAATCCCTATAAAGGCTCCTACTATAACTTCAAAAGGAGTGTGTCCAACTAATTCTTTTAAATTTTTATCTCTGATCTTTCTTTCCTCAAAAAATTCTAAAATAATTTTATTTAATACTTTAGCCTGTTCTCCTGTCTCTCTCCTTACCCCAGCTGCATCGGCCATAATAATAAAAGCTATGACTATAGCAAAAGCAAATAAAGGAGAGCCCCAACCTTCTTTTAAGCCAATGGTTACAGCTACACACACAGAAAGGGCGGAATGAGTGCTGGGCATCCCTCCTGCTCCAATAAATCTCCTCATATCCCATTTTTTTTCGGTAATATAAAATACCATTAGCTTTAAGATCTGATTTACAACCCAGGTTATAAAAGCAATTATTATAATCTTATTTCTAAAAATTAGAGATAAGTCAGCAATATTAATCTCTATCACTCCCCGTTTTTCTATATTATTTATTCGGCTTTATGGTTTAATCCAATCTTCATCTCTAAGTAAAGGCATACTGATGTCTATATGTCCGACTAAACTATCTTTCTCATTTCCTCCCACTAATATTTGCACGCCTTTAATCGGAAGGATTTCAGTTAAAGTATTGACTATAGAATAGACGGTCATCAATTCACCACTGCTTCCTCCCGGATGATTTTTAAATATTTCTTCCGATAGGTCTACATAGACAATGTCATCAGCAATATATACTTCATTGACTTGGGTTCCTTGAGGAATTGTAGGATAAAGTTCGGAATTTTCCGGACCTTTTATCAGCTCAATAACTACTTGTCTGGCCAAAGAAGGAGTTTGAGATATTTTTCTTTTTTCCGGCTCCAAGTACATTGCTTGAGAATCAGAAAAGTAAAGGTTCACCTCGATCATCTCTTCTATCGGCACAGGTTGTACTTCTTTTATTTCTTCTTCCTTATAAGGTATTTCCCTGGTAATAATAGGCTTTTTTGTATACCTTTCCCAGATAGGTACAATAAGCTTATTAAATAATGTGAAGCTAAAGATTACAATTATTACCAATATTAATAATATGAAGATGATTTTCAGGTTATTTCTTTTCTTCTTCGACCTTCTATTTTTTACCATAATATTTTATCCTATTCACCATTATCAGGGGTATTTTCTATATAATATTTTATTGCTTCAAACAGGGCTTGAGCAGCATTTTCTCTAAACTTATTGGTTTTTAATAATTCCTCCTCTTTAGGATTAGAAATAAAACCAACCTCTACAATCACTGCTGCCATATTCGCTCCTTTTAATACAACAAAAGGAGCTTGTTTTATCCCCCTATTTTCTAATTTTAGATACTCCACTAATTTTTTTTGGATAATATCAGCTAAATCAAAACTATACTTGATGTTAGCGCTCTCTTCCAGGTCACCGATAATCAAGGCTAAATCAGTATCTACCTCCGGATGAGCCCTGCTGGCTCTATTTTCTCTGTCTGCTACATCTCGGGCAGAAGCACCGATATATTTGGAGCTTAACAAAAAAGTCTCTATCCCCGCAGCACTAGGACGATGATTTAAAACTGAATTAACATGTATACTTACAAATACAAAACCATTCTTCTGGTTAGCAAAATTTGTTCTATCTTCCAAGTAAATAAATTCATCTTTATCTCTGGTTAAATAGGCAGGAATGTCTGCATTTTTTAACAATTTCTCTAAATAAAGAGAGATTCCTAAGGTAACTTCACTCTCTTTCAAGCGGGTAGGCCCGATCGCTCCCGGGTCTTTTCCACCATGACCGGGGTCGATAATTACTACTCTCTTACCGATTATTTCGGGCTTAGAGATAAGCTTTTCTTCGGGTTTAGCGGGAACGGGAAGAGTTTTAGTAATATCTGCCCCTTCACCTGATTTGAATATATCAATCACTACCCTATCGGGTTCAATAAGGCTGAAAAGTTCATATCTGACTTCCTGATAAAGATCAAATACTACTCTGGTAATTTCCTCGTTAAATTTAGCTGTCCTTACTGTTTTTATCGTCCCATCATCTATCTGTATCTGTTTGGAAGTATCTTCTAATTTTGCAATAGAACCCATTATATCGATAAAAATTCTATCCGGATTTATTAATTTATCTGCTCTAAATTCTGTCTTTTCAGATAAATCTATCACCACCCTGGTTTTATCGGGATAAGAATAACTTCGGACTTTCAACAGATAAGGCCTTATGGTATCAACAAATAAAGTCTTGGCCTGGTTATCCCATTTAATATCTACTTCGGCAATAATTTTAATTACTTCCAAGGGAATCATTACCCGATTATCGATAATTCTGGCTGGCATTTCCAGAGGAATTACCTTTTTATCTATCTCCAAGGAAGGTTCGTCTATTACTAAACGAGCTGTACGACTATTAATATTTATAGTCATTAACTTTAAAGCCGGGAACCAGGTAATCCTTCCACCTAAAGCTTCTACTACATTACGAGCTGAAACAAATAATCGGTCATTCTCGATAACTGAAGGGATAACGGTTTCGAGGGGGTTATTATCTAATAGTATCTTTATTTCTGAAGATTGAGCTAAAACCGAAGAAACAAGAAATAAAATAGCAAATAAAGCTGTTATTAAAATTATGCAGAATATCTTTTTCATATAACCTATTTTATCCCTCCTGGACTAAATATCTAAAGAATAAAACTTTCAAGATGGCTGCTAAAGGAACGGCTACTAATACACCTAATATTCCTAACAACTGACCACAAATTAACATTGATAAGATTACCGTTAAAGGATGCAGGCCTAATCCTTTCCCCAGGATATTAGGATTAAGATATACCGCCTCAAGTTGATTAACTAAAATAAATAAAACTACGATCATTAATAATGTCCACCAGGGACTGCCCAAGGCAAAAATTAAAGTTAGAACAACTCCCACAATGGGTCCTAAATAGGGAATAAAATTAAAAACCCCACTAACAATTCCGATAATCAAGGCGAATTTTAAGTTTAAGAAATATAGTCCTATGCCTATTAAAACTCCCACAATAAAACAGACTATTATTCGACCACGAATAAAACCACTGACAATATGATCTATTTCCTCCAGTACTTCTTTAAATTCTTTTTTATTTTCCTTTGATACATAAATATACAAATTTTCTTTAAATTTAAACATGTCTCTCATTAGGTAAAATAAGATTAATGGAACAAATACAATACCAAAAGTGATACTGGAAACTATATTGGATAAATAAATGATAATGCTTTGGGAAAAACCTAAAACATTCCTCTGCAGTTCAGATAAATTTTCTTTAAGCAAAACCTCTACGTCAGCCGGGTTTATAAACTTAGAAAGCTGCGGTTCTATAGATAAAATTATATTTTGGTAATTTTCGATAAACTTAGGAATTTCTCTATATAAAACATTAAGCTGGTTAATTACGCTGGGGATTAGAAAAAATATAGTCAGAATTAACAAGGTTATTATTATTCCAAAGACAATAATGATAGCCAATACCTTCGGAATTTTTTTATAAATAAGATACCTATACAGCGGATCAAAAAAATAAGCTAACATCAAGGCAATACTAAAGTATATGAACAGCCACTTTAGCTTGCTTAATACATAAAACAGCACCACAAAGCCAATAGCCACGCTGATAATAAAATTTAATCTCTTATCTTTTACAAATTCCATAAATATTTTCCACCTGAAACAACTTTTTACTTATCTATTTATAGCAGATTAGCTCGGATTATTCAATTTTTTCAGCTTTAAGGATCCTATCCCAAGTATCCCGCAAAGATACAATTCGGTTAAACACTAACTTATCCGACCTTGAATCGGGATCAACACAAAAGTAACCTTTTCGCATGAATTGGTATCTGCTTCCGGGAGCTGCTCCCGCCAAACTGGGTTCCACCAAACAATAGGTTAATACTTCCAGGGAGCTTGGGTTAAGCTGTTTTCTAAAATCTTTCTCTTCTTCTTGCCCTTCTATCCCCTCGTTCTGATCCAGTAGAAGATGGTCATATAAGCGCACCTCCGCTTTTACAGCATGGCCTGCGGAAACCCAGTGTAAAGTGCCTTTTACTTTACGTTTAGCACCCGGTTTACCGCTTTTGCTTTCCGGGTCGTAGGTACAGTGTACTTCTTCTATCTCTCCCGTTTTTTCATCCCGAACAAATCTTTCACATTTGATAATATAGGCATTCTTTAACCTGACCTCACAACCGGGAGCCAGACGAAAATACTTTTTCGGCGGGTCTTCATGAAAGTCTTCCCGTTCGATGTAAAGAATCCTGGAAAAAGGTATTTTGCGCGTTCCGGCGGCAGGATCCTCAGGGTTATTTTCTGATTCCATCTCTTCCACCATATCTCCAGGATAATTATCAATAAACAGCTTTAAAGGATGCAGTACCCCCATAACCCGAGAAACCCTCAGGTTCAGATCCTCACGGATACAATGTTCCAGAAAACGGACATCCACCATACTATTACTCTTGGATACGCCGATACGGTCACAGAAATTTTGGATAGACTCCGGAGTGTACCCCCTGCGCCTTAAACCAGCTATGGTTGGCATCCGAGGGTCATCCCATCCTGCTGTATAACCTTCTTCCACCAGCCTACGAAGCTTCCGTTTACTCATTACTGTATTGGTTAAGCTAAGACGGGCAAATTCGATCTGCTGGGGTGGATCTGGCAGGTTTAAAGTATTAAGAACCCAGTCATATAATGGACGATGGTCTTCAAACTCCAGGGTACAGACGGAATGAGTGATTTTTTCGTAATAATCCTCAAGAGGATGAGCATAATCGTACATAGGATAAATACACCATTTATCCCCCGTTCGGTGATGAGCAGCCCTTAAAATACGGTAAAGTACAGGATCTCTCATATTCAGATTAGGCGAGGACATGTCAATTTTAGCCCGTAACACCCGGGAACCATCGGCAAATTCACCGGCACGCATACGCTTAAATAAATCCAAGTTATCCTCCACAGATCGGCTTAGATATGGGCTTTCTTTTCCCGGCTCCTTGAAACCTCCCCTATACTTTCTGATTTCTTCAGGGCTCAGGTCGCACACATAAGCCTTGCCTGCTTTAATCAGACGAACGGCGTAATCATACATCTTCTCAAAATAGTCGGAAGCATAAAAAAGCCTGTCATCCCAGGTAAATCCCAGCCACCGAACATCGTTGATTATGGAATCAATATACTCCACATCTTCCTTGCTGGGATTTGTATCATCAAAACGGAGATTGCATAGGCCATCATTTTGTGCAGCCAAACCAAAATTCAAGCAGATAGACTTTGCGTGCCCGATGTGCAGGTACCCATTAGGTTCCGGGGGAAACCGCAGATGAATCCTTCCATGATATTTATTCGTTTTTTTGTCTTGATCAATAATCTCTTGAATAAAATTAACTGTTACTTTAGACTCTTGGAAATCCACAAACCCGCCCCCTTCCTTTATTTTGCATTGAGATTTTTACCCAAGGCTTCATAGTATAGGCTAACTATTGTTTTATATTACTATATTTCTCTCTAAAAATCCATCTTTTCCCCTGTCAAAAATATTTTAATCTTAAATCATTATACAAAGAGGGACACCAAAGTGCCCCTCTTGTTTAACTGTATATTTTTTAGTCATAGACTATATTTTATTCTTGAGCATAATAGAGATTTCTGCCCCCCA
>MEYH01000074.1:18556-20136 GCA_001773955.1 Candidatus Sediminicultor quintus
AATAATACATGCTATCAATGTTGGCATTGTTAAGAGGATAATGACCAGTCTTAATGAGTGAAGAAGGCTTACCTTAATCGGATCTGCATTTACTTCCATTGCAGTCAGAGTCATTAAAGTGACTCCCCC
The DNA here is from genome assembly GCA_001773955.1 of Candidatus Sediminicultor quintus. Lineage (GTDB taxonomy): Bacteria > Atribacterota > Phoenicimicrobiia > Phoenicimicrobiales > Phoenicimicrobiaceae > Sediminicultor > Sediminicultor quintus. Next base: position 18,686 of record MEYH01000074.1, read on the forward strand.
TGCGGCAGTTGCCAATAAAGATGTAGCCAGGTCCCACTTTAAAATCCGATGAAACAAAAAACCTATAAATAATCCGTTTATTACAACAAAAATAGAAAAGAATAAAATGGGAAACAATAAAGTTTGTAGAGTAGCAACCATCTCTGGAGTAAAGGTAGTCCCCAGATAACCTCCCAAAACAATCTGGGTACATAAAATTAGCCATTGGGGAAGCTCCTTCAAGGGTACCCCAATAGTACGTAGAATGCCTACAACAACCATTGCCCCCAACATACCTCCTACCGGAAGTCCAAAATATTTGGCTGTAAAACCGCCAATTCCACCGAATAATAATGCAGATAATATATTGAATATATTTGCCTTATCATTTGAATTTTCGTTTTTTTCAATATCTGCCATTGCCTGGCACTGTGCCTCTGTTTTTTCAACATGGTTACATTTTGAAACAATTAAGGGGACACTGATGTTAATGGAAATTATACGCACAAACTGTAAAAGTGTTACAATTGGTACACTTAAATTGAAGGATAGAGCAATTAATCCCATTTCAAATAAGCCTCCCGGCACTGAGCCATAAAGAGCAGAGCCCAGTTCAATCCCGGTTACCTTTGCCAATAATAAACCGACCGCTATACTAATGCATATCATCCAGGCAGAAGATAATAATCCCGGAACTAAAAGTGATTTCATTGTTGACAGTTTTTCTCTGCTGAATTTACTTCCAATGACTACTCCCACAATTACCTGAAAAAAGGTGGTCACATAAGAAGGCAATTCTACCCATTCTACACCCTGACTGGTGATGATAGCTAATATGACCAAAGAACCGGTAACAGCACCACCGGGAATATGCAAGAAACTAAAAATCCGGTAACCTAAGTAGCCTAGTAAAAAGATTAGTGCGAAAGTTAATAACATTGTATAAAGTGCAGCCTTTCAATTTTAATTTATAAGGCAGCTTCTACCTGCCACAGTTCATTATACTTGGTAAGTATTTCTTCACCAGTGAAAATAGGGTAAAACCTATTTATCCTATTTATTTTCCTATTTTCTACTATTTTCTATGCTCAGTAATTAAGCACACTTATTTTTCCAATCAAGGCTTTTCACCTGGTCTGATAAAACAACACTTTGCTCCAAAAGTGCACCACTTCTTCTAAAAGAATAGATTATAATATTATAATAGTATTATGATAGATAATAGTCTCTATTTTCCAATATTGTTAAAGTAAAAAGCATGAAGAAAATCAATTAATTTTTTTTAAATAACGGTATATATCTTCTGCCCTTACCGGACATCCTTTAATTTGCCCGCCTTGATAATTAGAAACTACCCAACCGCAACACTGTCCTATGGCTATTAAAGGCTTAGCAGGTTTACGAGCAAGGGCAATTTTATCTTCTTTTCTATATAATAATTCTAACCTAAAAAATAAACAAGCCCTCCCGCA
>MEYH01000074.1:20224-21995 GCA_001773955.1 Candidatus Sediminicultor quintus
TGGTAAGCCAGCTCAACTTAATCCTTCTATAATAATAGAAAGGCCGAAAGAGAGTTCTTTTTCTCTCCCCCGGCTTTTATTGCACTAACTTCTACGGTTAATTCACCGCTGACCCTGTAGGTTTCAGGAACTATTTAATTTACTACAATATCATCAATGTACCAATAGTTAATGTTCCAAATATAAATATATTCTGTATATAGTATGACTTTTTTGTATAATTTCATCCTTTGTTCTATCGAAGAATAACCATAGGAAACAAGAAGCATGTTCTCTCGTCCCCTCTTTACAGTTGTGAAACCCTTGTAGGATGAAATAAAGAAGTTAGTTTATTAATATCATCTAATTGTTCTAATTTCCAAATAACAGCTAAAATTTGTTTTACTTTCTCATCCGTAAATACTTCTTGAGTTAATTGCTTAAACTTTTTCTCTATGTCATATTTTTTTATAGGATTTTCCACTGTTCCTTTAGGATAATCTACCCTGGTACTTAAACATTTCCCATTAGAAATATAAATACTAACTTTTGATAATAATTTATCGGGATAACAAGAATTAACTTCTTCATCTTCTAATATTTCTACCTTTTCCGCTAAAGCCAATATTTTCAAATTATTAAGCGTTTCCTTATCATACCATTTTTGGCCTAGTGGAATTCCCGATATAACTACCGCGGCAAGATATTTAAAACTAAAAATTGCTTCTTCAAGGGTCTTTGGTTTTGAATTAGTAAACGGATACACTGTTGTTAAGGAATGAGTTTTAACTTCAATTTTTTCAATATCACCAATTTCGAAGTTATATTTTCTTTTTAATTTTAAAATAGCATCTAATGAGGAATGGAGCCAGCGGCAGCAGGGATATGGTTTAAATTGTATCTCTTTTATTAGATAATTTATTCCAAGGTCACGTGTTATTTCCTCTGGTTTAAATTGGTCTGATCCGCTCATTTTCCAAAATCCCGTTTTCCCTTCAAAAATATCAAGAGGTCCAGTAAATCCATATTTTGCTAATTTACTGGCAAGAACACCTACATATGATGCTAGACCATAATTATTTTTAACCATTGTCGGAGTATCTCCCCAAACTGTCTTTGCGCAAGATGAGATAGGCGCATTTGCACCTGCTATTCCTATTGCATATGCCATCTGTTTTTCATTAAGATTGATAAGCTTTCCCGAAACAATAGCCGCTCCAAAAGTTTGGTGAGCTCCAAAACCAAATATTTCTTCTTGTTGTTTTTTAGATGGAAGCAATGACCTCATTATTCTAAGATAAACTTCGTTGGCAACCACTACTGCTGTTAGAAAAGCTTTTCCATTAATTTTATATGCTTCAGAAACCGCTAATCCTGGCGGAACAATGGTAGCGTTTGGATGTGATAATGGATAATAATCATCATAATCTAAGGCATTAGCCAAAATCGAATTAATTAGAGAAGCTTGTAAGGCATAAGTTTTCCTCTCTAATCCCAAAATAGAAGATTCTAAATTATCACCTTCTTGCAATAATGCTTCTGTAACAATTTTTCCATTAGGAGTAAAGAGGCCTCCTATCATACAACTAATTGAATCCATAATATTTACTTTGGCTGATTCAACAACTTCTATAGGTATATCTCCAAACGATGTTTTTGTAATATAATTTGCTAACCTTGAGGCAATAAAACAAGAAGGCATTAAAGACTGATCAACGCTCTCATTTTCCCACTGACTCTTGTTAGCTCCTAAAATATAAGATTTTTTCATTTTCATTTCTCCTTAATTTTT
>MEYH01000075.1:0-4530 GCA_001773955.1 Candidatus Sediminicultor quintus
CATGGGTTTTAAAATTGATCCCAAAGCAAAAATCGAAAATATTTCTGTGGGGATTCAGCAAAGAGTAGAAATTATTAAAGTCCTTTTCCGGGGAGCAGAAATATTAGTGATGGATGAACCCACTGCGGTATTAACTCCCCAGGAAGTTGAAGAGTTATTCGAAATACTTAGATCGCTAAAAAAACAGGGAAAGACTATTATTTTTATCACGCATAAATTGAATGAAGTAAAAGACCTCTCTGACCGGGTAACTGTCATGAGAAGAGGGAAGGTGGTAGGAGTAAAAAATACCAAAGATACCAATCAAGAAGAAATCGCCAATATGATGGTAGGTAGAAAGGTCATTTTTGAAATCGAAAAAAAACCTCTTAATCCTGGGAAAACAGCTTTAAAAGTAGAAAAATTAGAAGCGCTTAACAACAAAGGATTACCAGCCGTAAAGAATATCTCTTTTGAAATAAAGGAAGGGGAGATATTGGGATTTGCCGGTGTAGAAGGAAATGGACAGACTGAGTTAGTAGAAGTTATTTTCGGACTTCGTTCAGCATCAAGCGGTAAAATATTTTTATATGACCAGGATATTACTAATTCTTCTCCCCGAAGTATTAGAGAAGATAAAATTGCTCACATTCCTGAAGATAGGAGACAACGCGGAATTATTTCAAATTATACGGTTGCCGAAAATTTAATTTTAGGAAGCCATTATCGTTCACCTTTTAATAAAGGTTTCGCCTTAAATTTTACCGCAATTAATAACCATGCCAATAATTTAATAAAAGATTTTGATATACGGCCTTCTGATAAAGATAATTTATTAAAATCTTTATCCGGAGGCAACCAACAGAAAGTTATTGTCGCCCGTGAATTATACGGAGAACCAAAGCTTTTAGTCGCCTCTCAACCAACTCGGGGATTAGATGTGGGTTCTATCGAGTTTGTACACCAACAAATATTAAATGAAAGAGATAAGGGAAAAGCAATCTTACTCATTTCGGCTGATTTAGAAGAGATTTTATCTTTATCTGATCGCATTGCTGTTATATATGAAGGCGAAATAGTAGATGTTTTAGATCCGAAGAAAACAGACGAAAAGGAAATAGGTTTTTTAATGACTGGCTCTGCTGCAAATAAAAAATTATCAAAGGTCAAGTAGTTTATGGAGGAAGATAAATTTGAAAAGTGTAAAAAAATTTGACTATTATAATCTTTTAGAAAAAATTACTCCTTTAATTGCGGTAATACTTGCTCTATTAGTAGGTGCAATTGTTATTATATTAATTGGTGAAAATCCAGTTTTTGTTTATAAAACATTATTTAGCAACGCTATCGGCAACAGAGATGGCTGGGGTAATGTATTATTCAGAGCAACTCCCTTAATATTTACCGGGCTTACAGTCGCCTTCGCTTTCCGCTGTGGTTTATTTAACATAGGTGGAGAAGGACAAATGTATATAGGAACTTTTCTTGCTACCTGGGTTGGATTTACCTTTACTAATTTGCCTGCTTTCCTGCTTATACCACTATGCATATTAACTGCAGCTGCCGGCGGTGCATTATGGGCAGCCATTCCCGGGATATTAAAAGCTAAAATGGGTGTGCACGAAGTTATTATTACCATTATGATGAACTGGATAGCATCTTCATTAACCTTCTTTCTTGTTTTAAAATTTAAAGCAGCACCAACTGCAGCAATGGTAGCAGCCGGTGTAAAACAGATGATTCCACATACCAGTGAAATTGCCCAAGCAGCCCGTCTTCCTCGACTTTATACTATTTTAAAGTTTTTAAATATTAATTTTCCCTCATATAATCAAGTCAATGTATCTTTTTTTATTGCCATAGGTGCAGCCATACTAGCTTACTATATCTTATGGAAAACAAATTTAGGCTATGAAATAAGAGCAGTCGGCTATAGCCCTCTGGCTGCTGAATATGGAGGAATCAGTGTAGCCAAAAACATTATTTTGGCTATGATGATAAGCGGTGCTTTTGCCGGTTTGGTAGGAACGAATGAGGTGATGGGTTTTAAATACCGCTGGAGACAGGAACTTTTCACCGGATTAGGATTTAACGGAATTGCTGTGGCACTTTTAGGAAAGAATCACCCTCTGGGGGTAGTCTTAGCTGCCATTTTATTCGGTATTTTAAATTACGGAGGAGCTATAGTCAATATTTTTACTGAAGGAAGAATCCCTCGGGAGCTTATTATGGTATTGCAAGCTGTTATAGTAATATTTGTAGTGATCAGTGATGAAGTAGTAAAGAGATTAATTCGCCAAAGGAGGAAAGTGGTATAATGTTTGGTGATATTTTTAACGCTCAGTTTGTAGCTTCATCTATCAGAGTAGCTATCCCTTTAGCTTTAGCTGGTTTGGGAGGAGTATTTTCAGAAAAGTCAGGAGTAATTAATATTGGATTAGAAGGCATGATGTTAACTGGTGCATTTACAGCAGTTGCAGTGACTAATTTTGCTCAAAATCCCTGGGTGGGAGTTTTGGCAGCAATTTTGGTGGGTATTTTTCTGGGGTTAATACATGCCATTACCTGTATTACTTTCAAAGCCAATCAGATAGTAAGCGGCGTTGCTATTAATTTATTTGCCAGTGGAATTACTGTTTTTTTTAGTTGGCTTTTATTTGGCGAAACCCAAATTATGGCTAAAACTAATTTACCAATTTGGGGATTGTCTGTCCCGAACATAGGAGAAGGTTCAGCATTTGCAAGAAGTATGATAACTATATTTGCTCATCATTCCCCTTTAGTCTATCTAACTATAATAATTTTTGCATTGTCACATATAATTTTATTTAAAACTCCTTTTGGGTTAAGATTAAGATCAGTTGGCGAATATCCTCAGGCCGCTGATACTATGGGAGTAAATATTGTTAAAATGCGATATATGGCAGTAATAACCTCCGGGGCTCTCGCTGGATTAGCCGGTTCTTTTTTATCTTTGGAACAAGCCCATTTTTTTGTTAAAGAAATGAGTGGGGGTAGAGGATTTATCGCCTTAGCTGCCATGATTTTTGGAAAATGGACTCCCCTGGGCACTGCGGGAGCTGCACTTTTATTTGGTTTTGGAGAGGCTCTGGCTATCAGATTACAGGGCGTCACTGCTGTTCCAGTACAATTTATTAATATGGTTCCTTACTTATTGGCAATTTTTGTATTAGTAAGCGCTATCGGAAGAGCTACTCCTCCCGCAGCAGATGGGGTTCCTTACGAAAAAGAAATAGGGTAAAGAGTAAAAAAAATTAAGAATAACTCGACCATAGAATGTTTTTAGTATATAATATATAAAATAATACAATTTCCAAAAAAGGGAGAAGAATTTAATCAAATGAAAGATATTGGAAATTTCTTAAAAGAGAGAAGAGAAGCAAGGGGAATTTCTTTAATTGAAGCAGAGAAGGATTTAAAGATACGTAAAAGATATTTGCAAGCCCTTGAAGAAGGCAATGTAGATGCAATTCCCGGTAAAACTTATCTTGTTGGATATTTGAGAAATTATAGCAAATATCTGGGTATAAATGAAGAAAATATTAATCAGATAATTCAAACTTATAATAATTCAGAAAAAAAGAAGTCTAGCTTAAAAAAAACTAAAGAAGAAAATATCTACCTTAAAACGAAAGATAGATCTATCTTTGAGAAAAAAAGGTTTTTCCTTCCTGTTAAGTATGTATATTTAACCAGCTTTGTTCTTATAATCTTTATTGGATTGTTATTATTAAGCCGTTCCTTGAAAGAAGCCCAGGATTTTCCGCTTCCTTCGCCTGAAATCGGAAACGAAACTGGCATAAAGATCCAGAAAAAAGAGAACGATATAAGCGCTTTAACTGAAGAACTTATTAAATCGGAAGCAGAAGCTATCAATGCAGAATATTCTACACAGGATATTATTTTAACTAAAAAATTACCTATTCTAAAAATAATAGCAAGTGACAAAACTTGGGTAAAAATTCTTTCCGATGATAAAACAATATTTGAGGGAATATTATTCAAAGACGAAGAATATTTTTGGGAAACCGACCAAATTTTAGATATTATTACTGAATATCCTGCTAAAATCAAAACATATTACGATGACAAATCAATTGAGATTGGCAAAGGAATTATTGATAATTACCTTCTAAAATATAATTTTAATCCTGCACAAAATATTTAATAGGAATATACAAAACTGTGGGAAAGATATTTTCACCGGAACCAGCCAAACTTATAATAAGTATGATCACCTCGGATAAATATTTATTCAGTCTATACAAAGAAATATTAATTAAAAGATTTGGAGAAGTTGATATCGAGAGCAATACTCAGCCTTTTAATTATACAGATTATTATGAAGAAGAATTTGGCGAAAATTTAATGCAAAAATTATTTTCCTTTTCCACTCTGATTAGACAAGATGAGCTTGCAGAAATTAAAATAATAACCAATGTTTTAGAAAATAATAACATAGACAAAAATATCAAAACAAATATAACCCATCATAAACGGAAAATAAATCTTGATCCAGGGTATATTACC
>MEYH01000075.1:4556-7075 GCA_001773955.1 Candidatus Sediminicultor quintus
TAAAAATGGACCATCCAGAATTTACCTTAATCAAGGGATATTTGCTGAAATTACTCTTAGATTCATAAATAAATCATTTGTTCCTTGTGAGCATACCTATCCTAATTATAAAACCTGTGAATATATAATTTTCTTAGCCTCAGTCAGGAAAAAATATAAATTACAACTAAAAGAGAACTCAAAGGCTGCGGCCACAGGGAGTGTGGCAATCTCTTAAATTAGAAATAAAACAAGAGGGAGTTAACCTTATAAATTTGGAAAAAGTAAGATTATTTATTGCCGTAAATTTAAGTCCGAAGATAAAAGAATATTTAATTTCTCTTCAAACTGACCTATCTATTCCTGAAACCAAAATAAAATGGGTTGAAAAAAACAACTTACACCTCACTATGAAATTTTTGGGGTATATATCGTTAGAACAAAGGGAATTAATAAAATCAATATTAAAAGATATTACCTATCGATATAGTCCATTCAATATAAAATTATCTTCTGATATGGGAATATTTCCAACCGGCAAGATGCCCCGAATAATATGGGTAGGGATTAAAGAAGGTATAAGTGAATTAAAAGGGTTATATAGTTGCCTGGAAAATATTTTATCCCATAAGGGCTTCCCCCGGGAAGATAAAGATTTTACCGGCCATATAACCATCGGAAGGGTGAAATTTATTGGAGAAAAGACTAACTTCATTCAAATAGTACAAAGAATTAGCATAAATAATTTATCTCAAGAGGTTGGCAGTATTGACCTCATGGAAAGCAAACTAACCCCAAATGGACCCCTATATAACCTAACAGCTAAATTCCCCTTATTAAAATAATAGAAAATCCAAAATATTACTAAATTATTTATAAAAAAAAGAAACATAAAGGAGCAAACTGAAAAATGACTGACAATGTGCAACAAAACAAACCGGAAAGAGAAAAAGCATTAGATGTAGCCATGCAAAATATTGAACAAAGATTCGGAAAAGGTTCTATAATGAAATTAGGGGGCCGCCCCAAGATCTCTGGGAGCAATACCATCTCAACCGGCTCATTGAGCTTGGATATCGCTCTTGGAATAGGTGGAGTCCCAAGAGGAAGAGTAATAGAGATTTTTGGTCCTGAATCTTCAGGGAAGACTACACTCGCTTTACATATTATAGCTGAAGCTCAGAAAAATGATGGTATAGCTGCTTTTATTGATGCTGAACATGCTTTAGACCCAAATTATGCTAAAAACATTGGTGTTAATATAGATGAATTAATTATATCTCAGCCCGATACCGGTGAACAAGCTTTAGAAATAGTTGAATCTTTAGTTAGAAGTAACGCGGTTGATGTTATTGTGATAGATTCAGTTGCCGCTCTGGTACCTAAAGCAGAAATAGAAGGTAATATGGGAGATTCCTATATGGGATTACAAGCAAGATTAATGTCTCAAGCCCTCAGGAAGCTCACAGCTATTATTAGTAAGTCAAGAACTACAACTGTATTTGTAAATCAAATTAGAGAAAAGATTGGTATCTTTTTTGGCAATCCTGAAACTACTCCTGGCGGCAGAGCACTCAAGTTTTATTCTACCATTAGAATGGATATCAGAAGAAAAGCAACCATTAAAAAAGATGAAGATGATGTGGGAATAACCGCTAAGGTGAAAGTAGTAAAAAATAAATTGGCCCCTCCCTTTAAAGAAACAATATTCGATATAATTTTTGGCAAAGGAATATCCAAAGAAGGGGATATTATAGACCTTGGTATTAAATACAATATATTACAAAAATCAGGAGTTTGGATATCTTATAATGATATAAAATTTGGCCAGGGACGTGAAAACGGTAAAACATATCTGCAAGAACACCCGGAAATCGCAAAAGAACTGGAAAACAAAATATTTTCCACCGCCGGGATTGATAAAAAAATAAGTAAAGAGGATCCAAAATAATAAATAAAATTACTTCTATAAATTATGATAAAAAAGATATTAGTCAGGTAGTTATTTGCGTAGATAATAAGACCAGATACAAAATAAATGAAAATATAAATAAATCATTAGATATTTACGATGGCAAAGAATTATCTGATCAAGAAATAGAAAAAATCATTTCAGAAGATAAAATCATAAGAGGTAAAGAATATCTTTTAGGACTTTTATCCCGGAGAATTTATAGTAGATTTGAAATATCCAAAAAATTAATTAGTAAAGGGTATTCTGAAAATATTATCTCTAATCTTATTTATTGGTTAGAGGATAATAATTATATCAACGATGAACTCTTTGCCGAGATGTGGACGCAATTTCGATTACAAAATAAACCTATAGGAAGATATAAATTGAATCAAGAATTAAGAATAAAAGGAATTAAACAGGATATCATCCAAAAAGCGATAGACAAAACATATCAAGAAATGGATGAATTAACCTTAGCCCGAAATCTTATAAAAGAAAAGATTATGTCATCAGAAATAAAAAATATTAGGATAAATCCAAAAAAAATATATAATTTTTTATTAAGAAGAGGATTTTCAACAGA